>JBFGAX010000038.1:0-25715 GCA_041567895.1 Acidimicrobiia bacterium | reverse complement strand
GGCAGAGCACAGGTCTGAAAAACCTGGGGTCGGCAGTTCGATTCTGCCCCTGGCCACGGCAACGCCCTCCGGGGCGTTGCTTGCGAGTTTCCTTCGGAAACTCGTGGGAATCCACTCGCAGAAGAAACGGGTTCCTTGGGAGTTTGCTTCGCAAACTCGTGGGAAACGCTTCCGACAACCGTGCGGAACGGGAACCCTTCGGGTTCCTTGCGAGTTTGGGAACCCTTCGGGTTCCTTGCGAGTTTGCTCCGCAAACTCGTGGGAAAGCACTCATCGGAATGTGGGAATTCGGGTTCCTTGCGAGTTTGCTTCGCAAACTCGTGGGAATCACTCGTGAGAATCCACCGGAAACAGGATGGGTTGCTGAGCTCGGATTTGGATGGGGACGTGTTGATCCCCTGGTCGATAGAGTGATGGGCTGTTATGGCTGATATGACTGCATTTGGTCGGGGGCTCACCGGTGCTTGCGCACATTGCGGCGGTAGGGGGATCTTCAAAGGATTCGGACTCAAAGAGACGTGCCCGACGTGCGGTCACCGTTTCGAGCGCGAGCAGGGCTATTGGCTCGGTTCCATCACGATCAATACTGCGGTTTCGTTTGCGCTCTTCGGAATAGCGTTTCTGGCAATTGCGCTTGCCACGTGGCCAGACGTTCCCTGGACCGGGATGTGGATCGGCCTCATCGTGCTCATGGGAGTTTTTCCGATCATCTTCCATCCGATCTCGAAGGCGATTTGGGTTGGGCTCGACCTCGCGGTCCGACCCATCGAGCCGTCGACGACCCCAGCTCATGAGTCGCACACTGCCGACTCCAATCCTCCCCGCCGCGACAACTAGACATAGGCAACTGGTTCGCTAACGTGACCTCGTGGCTATTCGACCATCCTCCGTGCTCGCCCTCGTCCTCGCCGGCGGAGAAGGCAAGCGTCTTTATCCCCTGACGCGTGACAGGGCAAAACCTGCGGTTCCTTTCGGCGCCCAGTACCGGCTCATCGACTTCGCACTTTCGAACCTCGCGAACGCCCGCATGCTCCACATCGCCGTGCTTACGCAATACAAGAGCCACTCGCTCGATCGCCACATCGCCCTCACCTGGCGCATGTCGCCATTGCTCGGTAACTACGTGACGCCGGTGCCGGCGCAAATGCGACGAGGACCGCACTGGTTCTCGGGTTCGGCAGACGCCATCTATCAGAATCTCAACCTCATCGTTGACGAAGACCCCGACCATGTCATCGTGGTCGGAGCGGATCACATCTATCGCATGGACCCGGGTCAAATGCTCAGATACCACCAGGAAGCGGGAGCCAAAGTCACCGTTTCGGCAATACCCGTCCCCAAGGCTGAAGCCACAGAATTTGGCGTTCTCAAAGTCGACGGCGACGGCAAAATCATCGAATTCGTCGAGAAGAGTCCCGACCCCCCGACCATGCCCGACAACCCCGACATGTGCCTCGCTTCGATGGGCAACTACGTCTTCGATCGACATACTCTGGTCGACGTGATCTCGCACGATGCCGGTGACGAAGATTCCAAGAACGACATCGGGACCAACATCATTCCTGCTCTCGTGTCCCAGGGCATCGCGTACGCTTACGACTTCTCGAAAAACGACGTCCCCGGCCAGGAAGAACATCACAAGGGTTATTGGCGAGATGTTGGAACGTTGGACGCGTACTACGACACATCGATCGACCTGATCGCCAAGGATCCCGAGTTCAGTCTCTACAACTCCAAATGGCCCATCTACCCCGCAGCCTCGTTCCTACCGCCGCCAAAGCTCGTCTGGGACTACGACGATCGCCGCGGAGCCGCATACGACTCGATCGTGGGTCAGGGCACCATTATTTCTGGCGGGACCGTCCGCCGATCCGTGGTTTCCCAGAGCGTCCGGGTGAGAACCGGGGCACTGGTGGAAGACTCGGTCATCTTCGACGGCGTCAGGATCGAGCGGGGGGCTGTCGTCAAAAGAGCGATCATCGACAAGAACGTCGTTGTACCTGAAGGCGCCCAGATAGGTGTCGACACAGAACTGGACCATCAGCGATTCGAGGTCTCGCCGAACGGCATTGTGGTGATCGGCAAAGGCGACGTCGTCCCGGTCTGAGATCGCGTTCTCAGGTTGCCAACCCGCGACTCCTATTATCGATTCCATACACGCCACACACGCGGGCGCCCGTAACAAGAAAAGGCACGTACCCAGAAAAGGACCGAGCACGGCTTGATCATCGTTCTATCCCCGGCGAAAACACTCGACTACGAGTCAAAACTCTTGACTCGTAAATACTCGATGCCACAAATGATCGACGAGGCTGAGAAACTCATCGACATCATGCGCACCAAATCACCCGCCGATGTGAGCGCTCTCATGAACATCTCCGCCGAACTCGCCGCACTCAACGTCGAGCGATACCAGGATTGGCATCCCGAATTCACCCGCGAAAATGCTCGACCGGCAATACTCGCCTTCCAGGGCGATGTCTACCGGGGTCTCAACATCTCGGAATTCAGTGAGCGTGACTTCACGCACGCGCAAAAACACCTCCGGATCCTGTCCGGGCTTTACGGCGTTCTGCGACCCCTCGATCTCATGCAGCCTTACCGTCTCGAGATGGGAACGAAGCTCGAGACTCCGGAAGGAACGAATCTCTACGAATTCTGGGGAGGGCGCATCACCGATGCGATCAACAAGGAACTCGTCGACCAGAAGCCGAAAGCGCTCGTCAACCTTGCGTCGAAAGAGTATTTCTCCTCGATCCACACCGAGGCCGTAGAAGGAACGATCATCACGCCAACCTTTAGAGACTTCAGCCGCGGCGAATATCGGGTTGTGGCGTTCTTTGCCAAATATGCCCGCGGCCTGATGGCATCCTGGCTCATCAGAAACAGGATCTCATCGATCAAGGGCATCCGGGAATTCGACGGTCGCGGGTACCGCTACAGCCCCGAACACTCGACGTTCGACACGCCGACGTTCATCCGCGACGCGTCTTAGATTCCATCCACCGACTCGGAGGCATGTTGGAGGATCCAACTGTGCATCGCAATTCCCGACGCCACTCCCACGTTCACAGAGCGCGTAGAGCCGTACTGAGGGATTCGCACGATCGCAGAACACTCGACCTGCATTTCGGGCGATAACCCTGGCCCCTCCTGACCGAACACGAGGCAACACCGTTCGGGAAACTCAAAGCGTTGAATGGAAAGGGCATCTGGCATGATGTCTATGCCGACCAGTGGAATGCCTTCGGTCTCAGCCCATGCTGCGAATTCAGCCACGTTCGGATGATGATCAATGTGAACGTACCTGTCGGTCACCATGGCCCCGCGCCGGTTCCACCGCTTCTTCCCGACGATGTGTACCCGATTGGCCAGAAAGGCATTGGCGTTCCTCACGACCGTCCCGATGTTGAAATCGTGCTGCCAGTTTTCGACAGCGACATGGAATGCATGACGCCGGGCGTCGAGATCGGCGACAATCGCCTCAACGGTCCAGTACCTGTATTGGTCGAGCACGTTGCGACGATCTCCCTCAGCCAGGAGCACCTCATCGAACTGCTCTCCAGAAGGCCACGGCAGCGGGTGGGGACCCACGCCAACATCTCCCGACACGTCAGTTCATGTACGCCAGCGCCTGAGCCCTGGCCCATCGCCCGGCTGCCCGGGCATAGTTGCTACCCGCTTCATCGAGATCACCATCTTCCAGCGCATTCAAGCTCGCCAGCATGTCCCCGGCGGTCTCGTCCATTGCCAGGTCACCCTCGCTGAACAGGCTCGCCACTTCCCCATAATCGAGTTCCAGGATGGAATCGTCTGGAAACCGAAAAAGCCAGTCAACGAGTTCGCGCAAAGGATCGACCACCGAATCCTGAAAACCGGCGTTTGCAACAACGTCGAGCGCGTGGGTCATTCTCTCGATCGCGTTGGCCAGGGAAGTCCGAAAACGAATTCCGGTGAGACCGGCGTCGTTCTTGAACACCTCACGCTCCGAGGGATCGAACGCTGCGAACCAGCGCAGAGGAACATGCCATGGCGATGTGATGATATGTGAGCGAATTTCCGGGTTTGCCTCCACCATGTCGTCGAGTTCGATGGCAGCCCTTTCGGCGATACGTCCCGGTATCAGCTGGTCCGAGGTTATGCCCGGATACGTGTCCCGAAATCCGAGCAACGCTTCGAGAATTCGCAATCTCGGCCTACGGGGACACACGTAGGTTGCCTCGTTCCAATGCAGGTAGAGAGCATCCTCGATCAGCGACTCCGTTACGATGCCGAAATCCGTCACGGTGATGTATCGGCCAGGAACTGCAGGCTGATGTTCCTGGAGTTCGGCCTCATCGTCAATCCTGCTGTAGACGCGAAGGTAGGCGGTGCGAATCATGATGTTGCATGCTATCCGTGAAGACAGCATGTCATCGAACCGGGTGGGACACACCAACCAGGGCACCTACTTCTAGGATGCCCTCGATGAACCCGCTGAATACGCTCCCGGTGGACCAGGGGATTCTGCTCGAGTGGTACCAAGACCTGCTCACGGCCCGGATGCTCGATCAGCACCTATCTTCCATCTCTAATGCAACCTCCTTTCAGGGTGGTGAGCTCGTCCCGCTCATCTGCACAGAGCCCCTCGACCCGGCGCGGGACCGGTACTTTCCTCACGGCGTAAGTACCGCAACCGCTCTGGCCCGGGGTGTGAGCGCACCCAATCTCATGGCCGGATACCTCGACCGGGCGCGCTGGAATCCGCCACCAGATGAAGACCGGCTCGTCGATCAGGCAATCCATGCCGGTGCCGGCGATGATGGTGTCACGGTTGTTTCGCTCCCGGACGGACCGGTTCTCAGGACGCTCACTGAGCGGGGAGCAGATAGTGCGATCGTCGTTGTCGTGAGCTCAGATTCCGGCGCCGACCGGCATTCCGATGCGGTGCATGTGGATGGGTCGAATGCCATCGCGCTCGTAACGGCGATCCGCGAGGCTGTTGAACGCACAAGGCGAGACCGCAAGCTCACCACCGTCGTGGCGATGGTCGCCCAGATCGACGGGCGCCGCGGACCCGATGGTGCCGAAGAGCTCGGGATGTGGCGCCAGAAAGACCCGCTGAGAAACCTTCGCCAGCTGATGATCGAAGAACGAATTCTGAGTGAGGAGCAGGAAGCCGAGATCACCCGCCGTGCCGAGGAGGCGACCATGGTGGCGAGCGCAAGCTCGCGGCGAGCGGCTACCGCTCAAGGTGCCGGGGTCGAAGACCGCCGGTCGCCCGGCTCCCCGCAAAGGCATGACCCCGCTCTCCGTGAAACGGATCCGGAGCATGAAGCAAGCACCGATGAGGCAGCCGGTGTGCCGGTTCAGAGCGAATCCGAGGAGCTGGTAGAAGCTCCGGCGGTTGTGCCCGACTCGCAAACAGAAGGTCTCAAGACCGCTCATCCGGCCGGCTCGATATCGATGGTGGACGCCGCATCGTCTATGACGGAGACCCGGCTGAGCGAGGACTCCGATGCGGCAACCGACGATTCTGAGGCTCCGTCCGATCTGGAAGGACCCCGATTGGAGGATGAAGGTCCAGGAATACCGGAAAGGGAATCACATCTCCAGCCCAGGCCGGGTGTTGGTCAACCGATCGAGTCGACTCGCCCTGCCAAACCTGAGGACGTAGAGATCGTTTCGCAAGACGCAAGCACCCGCCAACCACCGGGGGACGAGATCGAGCCGGAGCCACCGATTGAGACGGCGCCTCCCGTCACCGATCGATCTGGCCAATTGCCCCAGACACCCATCGCGTTCGATCCTCCGGTGGCCGCCGACCAGACCTCCGATTCCGCGGTGACCTTGGACCAGTCTGCGATAACCATGGACTCGTCGATCTCGATGGCCGGCATGCAAGGGATCCAATCTGACGACGAGCAATCCGAGGATGAGCCGCACGTGCTCGAGCCGTCCGAGTCAGTTCCTCAGACTGCCATTCCCAGGCATCCGGCACGCGAGGCACCGGAATCCGTCGCAGGTCCTGTGGAGGAATCCGAGCACCGAACGCCTGACGGTCCCGACTCGACCGCTGCAGATGAACCCCGATACACGTCGGGTCCGGGAACAGTGAAGATACAAAGCGGTGACGAACTCACCGTTGTCTTCATCGGAATGGAACCTGCGGGAATACGAATTCCTGGAGGAGATGTCGTGTCGGTACACCGTCTCTCGCCATTGGATCTCGGGCCGATCGTCGAATCCATCAAACGCACCAGCAAACCTTTGCTCGTCACAACGCCGGTAACTCGCTCGATAGGCGATAACATCGCGGCTCACATTTCCGAGAAGTTGGAAGAATGGCTCGACTCGGATGTCGAGCACATCACCGTGGCGAATCCGATGACCGGAGCCTCGACAATCGTAAAGGCGGCCAGTGACCTGGCCGAATATTGATACCGATGAAATCCAAAACCCTGTTGGTCATGTTTGCGCTCGTCCTGGCGGCCTGTTCACCCGACGAAGCTGCCCCCGATGCGACCGCGAGTGGATCGGTTACGACGATCGCCGGCGACGAGACGAGCACCACACAGACCGACGGCACCGACGACACTGCGACGCAGGAATCAACTGCCGTCCTCCAGTCGGGCTCGTCGACGTCCCTCGGACCCTCAACCACCTTCCAGGTATTCGAGTCTGATCCGGAGGCGACATATGCGATCCCGTTCGAGGACATACCCCCCGGCCAGAATCCGGCGTACTACACCGAGTTCACCGTCGAAAAGGGAGACGTTCAGATCGTATGGGATCGTTGGTGGTGGGGACTCCTTGATGGGCAAGGATCGGTGAGAGTGACCGAAGATGGTACGACACTTGCGGAAGGAAACATCTCCGGCGACGGTGCAGTGCAGGTGCAGGATCCGTCGACGGGGACCATCAGCATCTACGGTCCGAACGGCGACGTCGTGGCCACGATCACCCAGGAAGACCTAACCGACGCCATCCGAACAGCTCAGGCCGAAGCCAACATCGGCTGACTCCTAGCCTTGCGGCCATGGAGATCCGACCCGCCCGCAAAACTGACCTCGAGTCGGTGCAACAGTGGACCAGGAACACGTTCAGCTGGGGCGACTACATCGATAGCGTCTTCGAGCGCTGGCGACTCGATCCTATGGGCAGTCTCCTCGTCATGGCCGACGAAGATGACAAGCCGCTGGCCCTGTGCAATGTGGCCATGGTCAGCCCGACCGAGGCATGGCTGCAGGGTGCGCGGGTTCACCCGGATCACCGGCGTCGAGGACTCGCAACGGAGATGACCCGGCACGCTTGCGAGTGGGCAAAGAACTGGGGAGCTCAGGTCATCCGCCTGATGGTCGAAGAGGGCAACGATCCCGCTCATGAACAGGTGCAATCGGCCGGATTCCGGAGCGTCGGAACGTGGACTATCGCCCGTAGGCAAGTGGGAGACGGCTCGGTCATCCCGGCAGGAAACGGGGGCCGACCGATTCTGGGTGGCGACCGCCTCGTTCTTGCTTCATCCGCAGAGGCTCAGCCCGCTTTTGTTGCCTGGTCTTCAGACGAGATCGGAAGAACCGCTCGTGGTCTCGTGCCGAACCGTTGGATTTTCCGAAGGTTTCTCTTGGAAGATCTCGAACGAGAAGCACGCAAGCAGCGTCTATGGGTGGCGCCGGGTGGCTGGGTGCTGGCGCGCCCCGTCGGCGACACGTTGATCGCAAACTGGATCCACACGAGCAGCGACCACGCATACGACGTTGCGCGGTCACTGAATCTGCTCGCAGACGAGCTTCACATGGAGCGGATCGAATCGTTTTTTCCCAGCATCGGTTGGCTCAACCAGGGTTTCCGACGGGCGGGATCGTTGATCCGACAAGACGTCGTCTACGCTCGGTCGTTATGAGACGAACGATGCTGAGATGGTGTGGTTTGTCGATCGCGGTCGGCGTGTTCTTGACAGCCTGTGCTTCGCCGAACAGCCCCTCGCCGGCCAGTGTCGAGCCACAAGGGTGTGTTGCCGCCGTCGGCGATGCCGCCGCCGTGTATCTCTTCGAAACGTCATCTGCGTCGTCATGTGTGATGATGGGTGTGCATCAGCGGATCGACTTCTTCAACAAGGGCTTTGCTGCCACCGTGGTCGACTGGTTCGGTGAGCGTGTTTTGGCCTCCGATGCCGTGTACTCATCCGAAGTAGTCGGCGAGGATTTGGAGCCCGGATTTTTCGAGGTTGGTGGAGGACCGTTCGAGATACCTCGCATTCTGATCATCGACCCGACAGACAGCCCGTTGACATCAGCCTCGACCACGAACGACTCCTTCGGAAACGTCGCGGTGGGAATGACGCTGGATGAAGCATCCAACGCGCTCGGTGTCGACATCGAAATCGACCGGGATCTCTCGTTCGGGCCGTGCACCTATGCAACGATTCCCAACGATCCGTATTCGCCAGTTTTTGGTTTCACGGATCAGACCATTTCGTGGGTCTCAGTGTTTTATCCAGAGTCCCTGGTGATCGGATCTGAGGCCGACTGCGGATGACCCAGACAAAGCCTCGAATCACAAGGGTCGTTATAGCCTTCTCATAGACTTCCCATGATGTCACGAACACCGGCCATGGTTCTCGTCATCGTCCTGGTGCTATCTGCCTGCGTTCGCGACAGCGAGCCCACGCCTGTAGACGATCCGATCACGACGGTTGTCGAGGAAACCACTTCCACCACCGAAGCCGTTCCGGTGAACGACGACCCTTTCTATGTGATGCTCATGTGGCATCAGCACCAGCCGCTATATCCGACAGATGAGGACGGGGTCTTCACGCGACCGTGGGTTCGGTTGCACGCCACCAAGGACTACTACGACATGGCCGCCATCCTCGAGGACTATCCGGACGTGAAGGCCACCTTCAACCTGACGCCTGTGCTTCTCCAACAACTCGAAGCACTCGAAAATGGGACAAGGGACCTGTACTGGGTCCACACGGAGATCGGGGCGAGCCGACTCAGCGACACCCAGAGACAGTTCATCGTAGAACGGTTCTTCGACACCAACCGCAAGATCATTGCTCGCTCACTCCGCTATCAGGAACTCCTCGACTTGCAGTCGCAGGGAGTTGGAGCGTTTTCGACGCAGGACATCCTGGATCTCCAGGTTTTGTTCAATCTCGCCTGGACCGATCCTGGTTTTCTCGAGGAGGCTCCCCTGAACGACCTGGTGAACAAGGATCGCGATTTCACCGAGGACGACAAAGCCGTGTTGCTTGCAGAACACGAGAGGATCATCGGATTGGTGCGCCCTATTCACACCCGGCTTTGGAACTCAGGCCAAATCGAGGTGACAACGACACCTTTTGCACATCCGATTCTGCCCCTCATTGCGGACTCATCGGTTGCGACGATGGGAGACCCGACTGGCGTGCAGCCACTGAACCGCTTCTTTGAAATGCCAGACGCGGCTGAGCATGTGCGGAGAGGTCTGGACGAGGCCGAGCGCTCGCTCGGGAGACGCCCGGTAGGCATGTGGCCGGGCGAGGGAGCCGTTGCTCAGCAGGTCATGTCGCTGTTCTCGAGCGAAGGTGTGAGGTGGGTGGCCACCGGCGAAGATGTTCTCAGCAAGACGTTGGGAGCGGGTTTCGAACGTAACGAAGCTGATGTCGTCACACCGGCGGACACGCTCTATCGACCCTGGAACGCGACGTTGGATGGAGACCCGGAGGTCGCAATCTTCTTCCGCGACGTGCGCCTATCTGACCAGCTGGGATTCGAATACTCCGGATTGACTGGCGAAGCGGCGGCGGACGATTTCATGAATCGGCTGCAAGCCATCAAGGACGAACTCGCGACCACAAATGGACCGCACGTGGTTTCGGTGATCCTCGACGGTGAGAACGCGTGGGAGAACTACGACAACGACGGCAAGGACTTTCTCAACGCTTTGTATCAACGGCTTTCTGACTCGGACTTCGTCACGACCATCACTCCCACCGGGTACCTGGATCTCCACGGTGAATCGCTCGAAAGCCTTCCAGACGTTTGGCCAGGTGCCTGGTTTTCTCCCAACTACGCCACCTGGATCGGGGAGGCCGAGGAGGCGACTGCGTGGGACTACCTCTACCAGGCCCGACAGGATCTACATCGCGCCGAGACCATCGTCGATCCAGAATCATATGAGCGGGCCCTGGAGAAAATGTTGTTCGCCCAGGGATCAGATTGGTTCTGGTGGTACGGAGCCGATCAGAACTCCGGCAACGACGACTACTTCGACGGCGCGTTCCGCGAACTCCTCGGTCAGATGTATGACGAACTGGGCGACGACCGTCCCGCGTACCTGTCTGTTCCCATCATCCCCTCTCAAACCGTGGAAGTGACCGAAGGTCAGTCCGCGCTCATAACGCCCAGCATCGACGGCAACCTCGACGACGCCGAATGGGAAGACGCCGGAAGATATGACTTCGATCAGGGCGCCATCCAGTCTCTACGATTCGGATACGACAGATCAAACCTGTACATCCGAGTCGACTTCGCCGAGGGCCTTGGAGAAAACTTCGCTTTCCTTGATCTCTATTTGGGTAGCAGCCTTCCTGCGAGAAGACCGACGACGGTGGTTGACGATGCCGTTCTGGGCTTCGGCGCAACGCACATGGTGAGGTGGGACGCGCTCGAGACGTGTCTCTACAGCCCTCTTCCGGAGCTCGGTAGTGGAGCTCTCGGCAATTGCGAGACTATTTCGGCGGCTGATGACGGAACCGGCTTCGAGCTTGCGGTTCCGCTGAAAGCGCTCGGCCCTCTGGTCGCAGGCGATCACGTACTCATCAGAGCAGATGCAGCGGGTGATCTCATTCCCAACGCAGGACCCGGGGTCGCCCAGGTGGCCGACATTTCGAACGTCACTGTGGTCCTTGGCATCGACGACCCGATCGGCGATGACCACGGGCCGGGAAGTTACACGTATCCGACCGACGCAGTCTTCACAGAAGGGAGTTACGACCTGAAAAGCTTCGAGATTGGCGTCGAGGAAAACGAACTCGTGATCTCGTTTGAAGTGAACAGCGTCGTTCGCAATCCGTGGAACAGCCCAACCGGGCTGAGCATTCAAACATTCGATGTGTACATCGATAAGGATCCGGGCTCCGGAACGGGCTCGCGTGTCCTCATTCCCGGTCGCAACGCGGCCCTGGAACCGGACAACGGTTGGGAGTACGGAATCACCATCGAGGGCTGGGATTCGGCGATCTATACGGCCGATACCGAGGGCGCCATCGACGAATCCAGCCCAACCTTTTCAACCATCGTTCTGAGCGATCGTGGAAAGGTCATCTCGCGCATTCCACTCGCGTTGCTCGGTGGCGGCGACCCGTATAGCTGGGGTTATGCCGGAGTCGTATTGAGCCAGGACGAATTCCCGACGCCCGGCGTTCGAAGGGTTCGCGACGTGGAATCCAGGTCCACTCAGTTCCGGCTCGGCGGAGCGCCCCCCGACACGAATCACACACGAATCATCGATCTCGCCTGGCCATTCGAAGAAACGCAGGAGACGTTGTTAGGCAACTACCCGTCTTCATCTGACGCCCCTGCGACATTGGCCCCGGACAACCTCCCGCAGGTACCGATCGTCACCCCGTGACCACAATCATCCAGCCGGGTTCGCTCCGAACCGCTGGCGCAGGTCTATGCCCTCGCGCTCGATCCATGCTTTGACCCACCACATGGGATCGTATGGCTGATCGAGACCCCGAATCTCTGCCCCGGCGGGTACGTCGAGATCTCCCGCGTCGAGCGCCTCCTGGATACGTCTCTCGGCTATCGACCAGAACAAGGACATCAGATCAGGATAAAGAGACCGTTGTCGAATCAAACACGCCATCTCTTCCGATCGCCTGGAGCTCGATGCGATCTGGATAGATCAGCATGTCGACGAAGTGGTATTGCGACGAAGAGACTTCGGTGAAGTACGCCGTTCCGGTGTCCCGCAGCTTGGCTGCGGCTCCGGTGACGATGTAGAGAATGCCTTCCTGCGGCTTCGAACGTTGGTAGTCGTGGTCGTGGCCTGCGAACACGATATCGACGCCGTACCGTTCCAGGATGGGCAGGAAAGCTTCGCGATTCCGCTCACTCGAGCCATGAACACCGGCGCTGAACAGCGGGTGATGCATGGCGACAATTCGCCAGGCATGATCACTGCTGGCGAGAGTTTCCTCGAGCCAGGCTTGTTGAGCGTCCTCCCGGGGCTGATTACTGTCGAGCACTATCAACAATCCGTCGCCGATTTCTACCGAGTACCACTCGTGAGGTAACCCGAGAGCTGCCGCTTGAGCCGGACCAAAACCATCGTCGACGTCGTGGTTACCAAGTGCAGCCCATAGTGCGGTCCCGGAATCGAGCAAGGGAGCGAACGGCTCAAAAATCACCGCATCGAGACGATCAGGATTCCCATCCTCATAGACGTTGTCACCCAGCAGAAGCATCCCATCGTATGGGTCCCGAGCATGCTCTTTGGCAACCGCGTCGGCGGTCAAGAGCGCTTCTTCTTCTCCCGTGCCGACGTCGCCCAGAACGGCAATGTGAATGGGGTCATCGCCGGAAGGCCGGGTAGTCGCTGCTGCTGCCCCGTTCGTTGTCGTTGACGTCGTCATCGTCGTTGATGTGGTCGACGCCAACTCGCTCCCCAACACCTCAGGTGCGGGAAGCGTCGTGGGAGTCGAGAACCCGTCGCTCACAAACGAGGCCGCGATCGCCACCAGTACGACCGCCCCGAACCAACCCAGCCATTTGCCCATAGTGGGCGCCACGTTATCCGCTAAACGCAGAAAACCAGAACACGCCGAGGGCGTCATGATGAAGCGATCGGATTTCGTACGCCCACCACCTACCTAGGCTCGCCGAGCGCATGGCTGATTCGACCGACTTCCCCGCGGCCGCCGACATGGCGAAGCGGCCTCTACCCGCCTATGTTCGCACGGCGCTCGTCCTCGCATTCCTATACCTCTTTCTAGGCGGGGTGAAGCTGCTCGAGTCAGGAATCAAAGGACTTGGCAAGGATTTCACGGATGCCCTCTTCGAGAACGCGTCCAATCCGCTCGCCGGACTTTTCGTTGGGATCCTGGCAACCGTTCTGGTGCAATCTTCATCCGTCACGACGGCAACGATCGTCGGGCTTGTTGCGGCCGGAGTGGTGGATGTCCAAACCGCAGTCCCGATGATCATGGGTGCCAACATCGGTACCACCGTCACAAACACACTGGTGTCCCTCGCACACGCTCGCAACGACGACGCGTTCAAACGAGGTTTCAGCGCAGCTACGATGCACGACTTTTTCAATCTCATGGCGGTGATCGTGGTCCTGCCGATCGAGATCATGACCGGTTTCCTGTCCTCCGCAGCTTCAGCCGTTGCACAATTCATCTCGGGAGGCACCGAGCTCGGCGGTTCGTTCGACAGTCCGATCAAGGGAGCAGTTTCGTGGCTTGCCGGACTCTTCCAATCCCTATTCGAGATCTTCACGGACAGCGGTACGGCGCTGGCCGTGATAGCAATCGTGGCCGGTATCGGACTCATCTTTGTGACTCTGACGTTGATTACCAGGAACATGCGTGTGCTCGTCGCAGATCGGGTCGAGCGCTCGCTGAACGCAGCTCTGGCCAGAAGCAGTCTCGTCGGCATCGTTGTGGGCATGCTGATCACGATTGCCGTGCAATCTTCGTCGATCACCACTTCCATCCTCATTCCCCTGGCAGCCTCGGGTTTGTTGGCCGTCAGGAACGCTTATCCGATAACGCTCGGGGCCAACATCGGCACCACGGTCACAGCTCTGCTTGCTGCCCTGGGTGCCGGCGCACTCGACGGCCTCACCATTGCCGTCACACATACGCTGTTCAATATCGCAGGCATTTTGCTGATCTTCCCATGGCCAAAGATCAAATACATCCCCGTCCAACTTGCTGAGGGGCTCGCAGAGATTGCGGTGCAACGCAAGTGGCTCGCTCTGGCATATGTCGGAGTTGTCTTCCTGGGAATTCCGCTCCTGGGTATCGTCGTCCTATAGGAAGGAGTTTCAGTGGTTCTTGACTTTTTTAGGGGATCGGGAGACACGCTCTCTCATGTCGAAGAGACTCTTGTGCAGATGATGCGCGACGGACGCGAGGTATATGACACAGCAATGGAGGCCGTGTTCGGGGGTGGAAAGTCGAAGGAAGCGAAACAGACGGTTCGATCCACAGACCGCGAAATCAACGAGGGGCAACGCGCAGTCCGCCGGGCACTTGTGATACGCGGATCGGTCAGTGGAGGCATCGAATTGCCTTTGCTGTTGACCTATATGAGCATCGTCAAAGATGTGGAGCGAGTTGGCGACTATGCCAAAAACATCTACGACCTCGCCAAATACGGCATCGATTTCAGCGAAGGCGACGATGTGGAGGAACTCGCTCGATACCGGGATGCGGTTGCTCAACTGATCTCGGATGCCGCAGATGTGTTCGAAAGCCGCGACACGGACAGAGCTACGGATCTCGTAGCCAAAGCAGACGTGTTCCTCGACGAGTACGACGACCATGTAAAGGCTGCCATCCAATCCACGGGACCGGCATCAGATGCCGTAGCCCGGGCGCTTTATCACCGCTACCTCAAGCGAATCACGGCGCATCTCATGAACCTGATGACGTCGCTCACGATGCCAATCGACCAACTCGATTACTACGACGAGGCCAAGGAAGACCGGTAGACGAGGCTTCCGGCATCACCCGCCGATGTAGCTCATTTCAACGCGATCGGTTGATGGGGTTTCGCCGGTTCGCAGTTCCGAATATCGATCGGTCCGCCCCGCCCAGATGTCACGGATCGTTTCGCTCACGAGCTCGTCCGAAGCTCCGTCCCGGAGCAATTTTCGAAGGTCATGACCCGAGCTTGCGAACAGACATGTGTAGAGAATTCCATCCGCCGAGACTCTCGCCCTCGTGCAATCGCCACAGAAGGGCTGCGTCACGGACGAGATGATGCCAAATTCGGCTGAGCCGTCGAGGAGCCGATACCGCTTTGCCACTTCTCCGATGTAGAGAGGGTTCACTGGCTCCGCAGGAAATTCTGAAACTATCGAATCGACGATCTCGGCCGCCGGAACCACCTGGTCCAATCGCCATCCGTTCGACGTCCCGACGTCCATGTATTCGATGAATCTGACGA
This sequence comes from Acidimicrobiia bacterium, assembly GCA_041567895.1. Taxonomy (GTDB): domain Bacteria; phylum Actinomycetota; class Acidimicrobiia; order Spongiisociales; family SHLN01; genus JABDOU01. Next base: position 10,563 of record JBFGAX010000038.1, on the reverse strand, counting down.
CCACACCTGATCCTCTGAAGTATCGGACCATGTCAGCCGGGCTCGTCTCGTTGACCCCTCGCTTTATGACTGCGTTGACCTTGACAGGCCCGAGGCCGGCTACATGGGCAGCATCGATGCCGGCGAGCACCTTCTGGACAGGGAAATCAACGTCATTCATGGCCTGGAATGTCGCATCGTCGAGCGAATCGAGGCTGACGGTGACCCGATCGAGTCCAGCATCGGCGAGGTCATCTGCCTTCTTTTCGAGAAGTGAAGCGTTCGTTGTGAGCGCTACCTCCGCAGATCCCAGGCCAGAAAGCGATTCGATGAGTGATTCGACGCCCTTTCGCAGAAGGGGCTCGCCACCGGTTATCCGGAGTTTCTCGACACCTAGATCATTCACGGCCGCCCTGGCTATTCGGGTTATCTCCTCGAACGACAGGAGAAGGTCGCGGCTCAGGAACTCGTATTCGCGGTTGAAGATTTCTTTGGGCATGCAATACGTGCAGCGGAAATTGCACCGATCTGTAACCGAAATCCGAAGATCTCGAAGCGAACGTCCCATGGTGTCTGTGGTCATAGGAACGATGGTAAACCGTATCTCGACCTGTACGAAGAAGAGGGTCGCATCTCACTGAGGCAAGGGTGGGCGAGTTTGGACGAGTCCCGGCTCATCCAGAATCATTTGCAGGCCGGGCGACACCCCATCAGGTGACATCCCAACATCACCCGGACGCGCGGCGTTCCAACGCGGATCGTAGCCATAGACGTGATTCTCGATGAACGGGAGCTGTGCCATTGCCAGCGCATCGTTGAGAACCTGTTCGGGCGTGATTGGTTCAAAGCCGTTGCACTCCCACTGGATGTTTTCGTAACGCATTTCGCCATTGCCCCACACCGGCGCCGCACGCCCGTCTCCCTCGAACAACTCGGTGAGCCAGGTTGTGGCCGTCGAAGCATCGGCACAATGACCCGTTTGGGGGGCATGACCGTCAAGCCAATCGGCACCGAGGTAATGCAGTTGCTGGCGCGGTGCGGTATGGAACAGAATCGACGCCGACGAGAACCCATTGCGCTGTTCTGCGTCCTGGATCCCACGAACGACCTCGGACCAGACTGCGGCATGCTCCCCGCCGCAACAATCATTGGTCGTATCGCCACCCATGATCCACGCAGCGACCGAATCGCGAGCACCGAATTCGGGATCGGTCCATCTGGCTGCGAGCGTATTGCCGTAACCGTAAGCGTTGTCGACAGTGAGCTTGCCCTGTTCCACCGAAAATTGATTGGGACCATCCCACGCCACGACGATTCCGACTCGAAGACCGGAATCGGCCGCCAATTCGATCAGGCGATCGATGTTGCGAAGATAATCGGTGTTCGGTGAACCAAAGCCGCCGAAGCTGTGGCCGGAGCCGTTCGGGGTGTTGATGTCCTGGTTGATGTTGACAACCGAAAACCAGAATCCAGTGATCGATTGGCCTGCGCTTCCGCGAGCGGCGGCCAGCCTCTCCACATAGTCAGCCATGGCTGCCTCGTCCGCCTTGGCGGCGATCTGCCAGACCGTATCCCACAACAGAACTTGGCCATCGGCGATTGGCTGCCGATCGATCGTGGTGGTCGTAGCGAGCATGGTCGTGGTTGTCGGCGTGGCATTGATCGAGCTCGTAGAGCCCGTAGGGCTGGTTGCACCGACGGAGGTTGTCACAGACGTCGTGGGCGTCGTAATGACCAACGGATCGACTCCGGAGTCCGGCTGACAGGCCGAAACGAGGAGCGTGAGTATGACGGAACCAACCAGGCTGGCCACATACCGTAATCTCGCGTTCAGGCGATCGTTCACGGTGCCGCTCTTTCAGTAACGGTCGGGTTGCCACACCGGCTCATGAAGGCCGCCCCGGTCAGCCTCGCTACCATTGCCCGATGCCAATCGTATCAATAGTCTCCAAAACAGCCTCCACGCCCACGAACACTATGTCTACAGCCACGTCATGCCGATAGAGATCCAGGGAACACCCAACCCCAACGCACTGAAGTTCAGCGTCGGAGTACCGGTTGGCGGTCCAACAACCGTCGTACCCGGAAAACCTTCCGACGATCCAACTGCAAACGCAATCGCCGAAATCGAAGGCGTCACAAGCGTGTTCATGACAGCAGACTTCGTCACGCTCACCAAGACGCCGGAAGCCGACTGGCAAGCGATCGTCGACATCGCCCATCCGCTGCTGGCCAGTCGCTTCGGCGAGTGATCACACAGGTGTGATCGAGTGAATCGGAAACGGTGGCCCTTACGCGTCAGTCTTTGAAGCCGCGGGCGACCGTCCAGGGCTCGGATTCACGGATGAGATTGTTGGGGGCGATCCGGCGCATTACCGATGGAAGTGCCGCAAGCAGCTCACCTTTTTGCGTCTCGCTCAACAGCTCGAACCCTCGCCAGCCACCCTGTGCCACCCAGAGTTGATGATCTTCGTAGTCTTCGAAATGCATGACGAAGTCCTCGACATCCCACCCGTCGATGTCACGGACGCCTGCTCGAACGGCGGCGATTGCGATGTCCACGCTGTTCGGATGACGGGCGGCCAGGCGATCCGCGATCTCGGGAAACATCATCGTCAGCAAGCGCGAAGGATGTGCCTGGATCGATGATCCCTCTAGCGCGCTCGGGCTGAAATCGGCGATGAACAAGCCGCCTCCAGATCGAAGAACTCGCACCGCTTCGTTGAACGAGGCAGCCATCTCCATGATGCCGCGATATGCAGAGCGCATGACCACGAGATCGACGGACGCGTCGGGAAGTCCGAACGACACAGGGGAGGGTCGGTCAATACCGACCTCGACTCCCGTTCGGCTCATGACCACGAAGTCAGGAGATTCGAATACGGCGTCGGGCGCGCCTTCGGCCGCCATGCCTCCCGCCATGACCAGTGCGCCCTCGCCCAGAATCACGTTGGTTCCGGTCACCGACAATCCGGAGTCGAGTACCAGATCAGTCCATTCCCGAGCGTCAGGATCAACAAGGGTATTCATGGCTCGGAAGAGTAGTGATCCATGGACTCCGATATTCCGCTTCAGATATCACAAGCGGCCGACGATACCGAGATCCTCGAAGCACAAAAGAATCGTCGGCTCGCGAGAGTTCAGGGTCCGGAAAACTTTGAGGTAGAGGGAGATCAACGTGATCTTCTGCCACGGAACCAGTTGCTTCTGAATCTGGGACCAGATTCGGTAGCGAACGAGGGACCAACACACGTAGAGCCCCCGGTTGTCGGGGGCTCTATTACGTCCGACGGCTTGTGATTCGGGACAGGCTGGTCATGAGATCGGCACAACCACCTGCGCTCCGGTAGCTAGCTCAACGACCACATCCCAGCCGTTCGTAGTTTCGTAGCCACCGACCGTCTCAACCTGCTCGCCCCAAACCGAGATTGATTCGAGTGCGGCGGCACCGATAGCACCAGGCACGTCCATCAGCTCCGGACCAATCAACGAGCCGGCCAACGTATGTTCTGCAGCAGTCGGAAGAGCGTCGGGCTGACCATCCAGTCCGACCGTCTGGGTCACGAACCGGATCGGTTGTCTCACGAACGCCCCACCAGTCGAGGTGATGACACGAAAGGCGACGTCCACCGACCAACCATCGTCGTGTCGTTCGGCGGCGTAAGCCCGTGCCCACTCGACATATGAAGAACCTTTGGCTTCGGTGTGTTCCATCCCCCATGCGGCAAGGTCTGACTCCCGGTTGGCATCGAGGTCCCGGGTGAAATAGTCGTGCACGAAGATTTCGGCGACCGCCAGAGCCCGAAAGGTCGAGCCCTCCTCGAATCCACGTATGTGATCGAGCGGTTCATCCTCTCGCACGACGGCCGATTGACGTAGGGACTCCGGCAGCAAAGATTCTTGCTGCCCGCTGCGGGTCGAGACGGGAACGTCCGTGACAGGTGGAGGCGTCCTTTCAGTCTCGGTTTCCAGCACCCGCGGGGCCAGCCAGGCGCCGACGCCAAGCGCCAGAACTGCTGCTGCCGCGACATAGATCAACCGGGGAGCTTGGGATTGTGGCGAGTCGACGAGTTGAGACCACGGAATGAATTCGAGCTCTTCTGCTTGTTCTTCGGAACGCTCACCCATCCATCGACTCCGGAAGCGACAGCATCTGGCCGGGAAATATCAAATCCGGATTGGCGCCGATGATGTCCCGGTTCACCGTATAGATCTCGCGCCAGAGCCGATCAATCTCCTGGGTTGTCGCCGATCCAAGTTCGCGACAGGCGATCGCCCATAGCGAATCCCCTGGCACCACACGGTAGAGACGGGGCTCGCGTTCGACATCTGCCGACTCGCCTAGCTCAACGTCGGGTTCCTGGGCCCCCTCAGAGGTATCGAGGAGACGAAGGGCAGGCGGTGAGGGGGAGGCTGATGCCGGCAGCGATGCAAGCAGCTCGAAAGCGAGAAGAAAAGATCCGAGCGGCGACGCGTGCATCCGAATCCGGACCGGGCGGAGGCGAGGCATGAAAGCACATCCGAAAGCCCAGACCGCAAGTGAGAACAACGACCATTCCACGAACATGACGAGAACGTATGCACTCGTGGCAGCCGGTTCAAGAGGGTTGGATCGGAGGCGTACGCCTCATTCGACATCTCGGCTTTGAGTCTCATGGTCGACATCGACCCTTTTCCATTGCCCATGTCTCCAAATCTCGCTACGTTGAGTGGAGGGATTGGCACTCAGAGTGAGTTAGGGCTGGTAGGTGGCGGGAATCAAGCGCGGTCTGTTTCTTATGGTATTGGGAAGTGCCATCGTTCTATCGACGGCAAACCCCGTCCGGGCGTCCGGGGAGCCGGCCAACTTCAACACAGAAACCATCGCTGACGGCCTCGCCAACCCGGTGGCGGTCGAGTTCCTCCCCGACGGACGGCTGATGTTCATCCAGCTCAACGGCGATGTCTTCATCGCCGACCCGTCCTCGCTACCGGCCACCCCTTCTCTCGTTTTGTCTGTCCCGGATGTCGACTTCGGAAGCGGTGAACGCGGCCTCACCGATATCGAGGTCTCGCCCACGTTTTCAACCGACGGGTACATCTACCTCTGGTACTCGTACGCCCCCACCGAGAAACAGCGACTCAGCCGATTCTCTGTTATCAACGACCAGGCGGCGGCAAACTCCGAATTCGTTGTTTGGGAGTCGCCGGAGCCGCATGCGGGAACATCCTTCCACTATGGCGGCGGCGTGGCATTCGGGCCGGACGGGAATCTGTGGTTCTCGATAGGCGACCGGTCACAGTCATCCAATGCACAGCTCACCACCCATAGCTCGGGTGCTGTCCATCGTGTTGCCCCTGATGGAACCATTCCCGCAGACAATCCTTTCAACGATGGCGCAGGACCCAACGTCGATTCGATTTGGGCGATCGGACTGCGCAACCCGTTTCGATTCACCTGGGACCTGATCGGTCAACAAGCCTTCGTAGCCGAGGTCGGACAGGACGCTTGGGAAGATCTCAACCTCGTCGACCTGAGTACCCCCGGCGTCAACTTCGGTTGGCCGCTGTGCGAAGGAGCCTGTACGGATCCACAGTATTCGGATCCGCTATTCAGCTACGAGCACGACATCGACACGTACTCCCAGCATCCCAACAACACCATTCCCAACACGCGCTTCGGTGGCTCAATCTCGGGGGGTGCCGTGTACCGGGGCAACCAGTTCCCGTCAGTCTTTCAAGGTGCGTATTTCTTCGGCGACTACTCCAATCGATGGCTCGGATATCTGACGTTTGAGAATCCAGCAGATCCCACATACCACTCGTTCGCGATAGACATCGGCCCCGTAGTCGAGGTTGACGTCGGACCCGACGGCTCCCTCTATTACGTGTCGCTCCGGGAGGACGGGAACCCCAACCAGTACACCTCCGGCTATATCCGTCGCGTCCAGTATCTAGATGGCAACCAGCCACCCACGATCACCCAGGCGGACGCCGCGCCCGCCGGTGGCGACGCACCTCTCCAGGTCACGTTCACCGGTGCGGCAGACGACCCGGAAAATGACCCACTGACCTATGCATGGGATTTTGGTGACGGCAGCCCCACTGCAACTGGCGCCTCCGTTGTACACACCTACAACACCGTGGGTACCTACCAGGCACGTTTGTCTGTATCAGATCCGACCCGAACCACCCTGTCCGACCCGATCGATATTTCGGTTGGGACGATCCCGGTGCCAACCATCGCCGAGCCAATCGACGGAACGCTCTTTCAGGCCGGCAACGTGATCAGCTTCTCGGGCTCGAGCGACGATCCCGCCGACACGCTCGAATGGAATATCGAACTGGGCCACGACGTCCACTTCCACCCCCGTCAGGTCACAACCGGCGGCAGCGGGACATACGAGATCCCCTCGTCCGATCATCCGTTCAACGAACACACCTTCTTTCGTTTCACGCTCACGGCGACAGATGGCGACGGCCTGAGCGGGTCGACTTCAGTACAGATCGATCCGGACAAGGTGAATCTGACGCTGACCACGGACCCTCCCGGACTCGCGGTGCTGTGGGACGGCATTGCCGTCGAGACGCCCGCGGTGATTCCGACGCTGATCGGCTTTCAGCACACGATCACAGCCCCACCGCAACAAGCGCTCAGCGGTCGGCTGTACCAGTTTGACGCATGGTCCCACGGAGGGCCTGCTGAATTCGTCACCATCATCCCGAGCCAGGATGTCGCGTACAACGCCTCCTACGTCGACATCGGCGCGGCCGGACACACGATCGACATTCATGCGGGGGGTCAGCAGGGCGATGAAGAGATGCAGCTGTGGATCAACGGCTCCCTGGTGGAGCTGTGGACGCTGACCGGAACGGCTCTCGACGTCTATACGGTCACCGACTACCCGGATCCCTTCACGAGCCTGCAGGTCAAGTTCACCAACAACGGAGGAAGCGGGCCCGACCGGAACCTGCGGGTCGACAAAGTGGTCGTCGACGGTGTCGCCTACGAAACCGAGGATCCCTCTGTGCTGGGAACGGCAGTGTTCGATGGCTCGTCATACTGCGTCAGCGGCAACTACCAAACCGAGTGGCTGTACTGCAACGGCTACTTTGAGTTTCAGGTCGACACGGGGGTGGTCGATCCACCCACGGGCAACTTCGACATGTGGGATACCTGCTGGCGTTGCATCACGAGGGGAACCGACGACGCCGAGCTGCTCACATACCTCGACTATCTAGAGACTGCTGGATTTGACGGTACATGGATTTGGGTCGTCCCCGCCTACTGGGGGCAGGACGATTTCGACGGTTCCTGGGGTGGAGGCGTCGCCGAGCCGAACTGGCGTGGCAATGTCATAGGCGATTTGGGCAGCCCGGGACTGGCCTATCTCGATGATGTCGCATGGTTCCTCGACCGGGCCAACGAACGCGGATTGAAAGTCGGTCTCGTCCCGGCCTGGGGCTCGGCCCTGGTCGGAACCCAACCCCGGGCCGGTGAAGCCCGGGCTGTCCCGCCGGCACAAGCCCCCTTGAACGAGGCAAACGCATTCGCCTATGGGCAGGCGATGGCAAGCGCATTTGGTGGACATCCGGCGATCGAGTACTGGGTGTTCGGTGGAGATTGGGCGTTCGACGTGACCGAGCAGGGGTCGACCACGGCGTATTGGGAAGACGAGGCAGCAACGGAACAAACGTGGATCAACCTGAAGGACGGCATCCGAACCGGGGACGCGAGCACCGTGACCTACCACACGGGACCATACGACTACAGCCGGAGCCTGTTTTCGGATCGGGCCTGGAACGAGGCGCTTTCCATACACACCAGTCATTGCACCGATCCCCAGGATGCCGAGAGCATGCTGCTGGCCGCTGCGAGTTTCGGAAAACCCGTCATCTCGGCCGAAATGCGCTACGAGACCTGGGCACCTTCCTGGTGTCCCATGCATGCCAACGATCCGATTGACGAGTTTGACATCGAAGCCGATGCATACGCCGTTCTCAACAGCGGAGCTGCAGCTTTCGTGTACGGCCACCAGGATCGCTGGCGCTATGACAGCAGTTCCTCGTTCCTCGGAAGCCTCAACTCACCAGGGGCAGCGAGGGCGATCGCTGTGGCGGGTTCCAGCAACTCATGCGGAAGCAACAGCATTCCAATCTCCTTCGCGGCCTCCGGCTTTCAGGGAGACGAGACGGTCACGCTCAAGATAAACGACGTGACCCAGGGCACGTTCGGACCATTCGGTGCCGGCTGGCCGACGCCTCAGGTACAGAGTTTCACGTACACGTGCGACGATCCGATCGACACGATCCGAATTACGTTCGATGATCTGAACAACCCGGACCAGAACGTCGAGATCGACAGTGTGATCGTCGACGGAGTGGTCTTCGAATCCGAGGTAGCTGAGGCCGTGGGAATCTCCGTGGGAGGATGCATCACCTCGCCCGTCACAAATCACGGTCAAGAGCGGCTCTACTGCGATGGCTACTTCGAGTATCAGGTCGGGCCGGTGGCACCGTCGGACTTCACGCTCATGTTCGTTGGTAACTCGATTACCGAGGGAACAGACGGAGACAACGCCTATCGAGGACCGTTAGAGACGTTGTTGACGAATGCCGGGTATTCGTTCGACTTCATCGGCACCCGCCAGACGTCGCCGGGCGGCATCACCGACCCGCACCATGAGGGTCGGAGCGGTGCCACGAGCGACGAGCGACACGCCGAAATGCTCGCGTCCGATTCCTACGCTCTGGCCCCGGATTACGTGTTCCTGCACCTGGGCACCAACAACATCTTTGACCAGAACTGGAACAGCGCGACGCCCGACATGCCAACCCAATTCCAGAATGATCTCGAAGCGATGATCGACGAGTTTCGAATCCACAATCCCAATATCACCATCTTTCTGGCGCAGCCGATTCCCTGCGATCTCGGAACTGTCTGCACGGATCGTCTCGAACAACTCAGACCGCGCATCACCGCAGTTGTCAACGGCAAGCACACCACGGCCTCGCCCGTCATTGAAGTGGATCAGCGGGTGGGATTCGACATCAACCTCGACCTGAAAGCCGATGGCGTTCATCCAAACGTGGCCGGTCGTCAGAAGATGGCAGATACCTGGCTGGCTGCTCTAGAACCCGTCCTGCTGAGCGGCGATCCCAACCAATTCATCGTCCATCAGACCCCGCGACTACAGCTAGGAGATGCGCCACTCACCGGTTACACGGGTTCGAGCACGGACCAGATCGAGATCATCTGGCAAACGCTTCCCGGCTCGTCGACAACCGGAGGTTCGTTCGAGGTCCAATACCGGGCGACCGGAGCGGGTGGATGGCTGGTGGCGCCCGCACCCACTCAGACCGCCTTGTCGATCGGCGGCAGGATCAATCATTCGACCGTCATCACCGGACTCAACTTCGGCTCGAGTTACGAGTATCGAGTTCTCCACTATCAAGACACGACGCTGGTCGACACGTATCAGGCAACGTTCGCGACACGCCTGGCGGCCGGTGATCCAACGTCTTTCTCATTCGTCGCGTATGGCGATTCGGCCAACCCTGTGAACAACGCAGGATTCGAATCAGTGCAAGCAGAAATCAACACGACCGACGCCGCGTTCGCACTGCTGCTGGGCGACAATGCCTACGAGACAGCAACGACTTCCGAGCTCGACGCCCGCTTCACTCCATTGCTTGCTCCCTCCGCGACCATTTGGAACGCATCGCATGTCGACTATCTGACCTTTGGAAATCACGAGCTTGCCGATGGGTTGACGAATGGTGAAGACACCGAGGCGGCGTTCTCGGTTCCGGTCCCGCTCACCGGGGTCACGGCGCCGGCCGCTCCCGCGGGAGAACGGCCAGAACACAATTACTCATTCGACTATGGCGATGCCCACTTTGTCGTGTTCGATTCGGAGGCATGGAACGATCCGGGCCGTCTCGATACGCTGCTCACCTGGATCGAAACAGATTTGGCTGCAAGCTCCTCGCGCTGGCAAATCGTCGCTGCCCACCTTCCCGTGGCGGGCGCTCCCAGCTACCCGGAGTTCAATCCCTCGACCGACTACTACCAACAGATCGTCAGCCGACTGGGCGCCGCAGGCGTCGACTTGTTCCTGAGCGGACATGACCACACGTACTTCCGCACGTATCCGCTCACGGGAGAGTCGGGCGGCTCGGCCACATTCGTACTCGACACGGACAACTCGTATGCCGAGGGTGCCGGTCTCGTGCAAGTCACAAGTGCGCGGGGCGGGCACAACCTGCGGGGAGGAGACTTCTCAGTGTTCCCCTTCGTTGCGGCCGGGGTATCAAACGACACAAGCGCAGAGCCAGGTTTTGTGAAGATCGATGTGACCAGTTGGGCGTTGACCGTGACCTACGTGACCGGCTCCGGGACGGTTCTCGACGCGTTCTCGATCGATGAGTCGGAGGACACGACTCCGCCGTCTGTTGCGATTTCTGCTCCTGTTGATGGGTCGTCTGAGACCGGTCCTGATGTGAGTATTTCGGGGTCTGCGTTTGATGCGGATACGGGTGTGGATCGTGTCCGGTTGCATGTCAAGGACACGGGTTTGAACCTGTATTGGGATGGGTCTGGTT
>JBFGAX010000037.1:0-25891 GCA_041567895.1 Acidimicrobiia bacterium | reverse complement strand
TCTTTCGGCACCAGCTTCAACGGAGGGACCAGGCCGACGTTCGCCAAATTTCCGAGCGCCTCGATTTCATGATCGTTGACGGTCAACCTTCGGCGTACGTTCGCTCCCACACCCAGGTCGGCCAGCAAGACGGTCACGATGCAGTCGCCGCACGCATCGGTGTGCTGCATCACGCAGGAATCGCAGTCAATCAGCATCGAGTACCTCCTTCATTCCAGGTCGAAAGCTACGGGGAGAGTGTGACAAGAACGAGGGAAGGGTGATGCGGCACGATCGAGGTGCTAGACATCGGAACGTATGAGAATCTCGACAATCCTCGACTATGCGGGCGATCCGATCGAGGCTGCCGAAGACGTCAAAGCCTACGAGGCTGCCGGTCTCGATCTGGTTTGGGTTGCGGAGGCCTGGACGTTCGACGCCGTCAGCCTGCTCGGCTACCTGGCCGCTTCAACCAGCAGGATTCAGCTCGGGTCCGGCGTTCTCAACGTATACAGTCGAACACCCGCTCTGCTCGCCATGACCGCTGCCGGTATCGACAGGTTGTCAAACGGTCGATTCAATCTCGGGATCGGGGCGTCCGGACCTCAGGTGATCGAAGGATGGCATGGTGTCGTGTACGACGCCCCGGTAGGCCGTACCGACGAGGTCATCGACATCTGCCGAAGCGTGTGGCGTCGAGAGGAACTCCGCCACGACGGCACGCATTATCAACTGCCGCTCGCCGGGGGCTCGGGTCTGGGAAAGAGCCTCAAACTCATCAACCGCCCTTTGCGGACAGACATCCCGATCTACAACGCGGCTCTCGGACCGAGGAACGTCACCTTGACGGCGGAAAAAGCAGACGGATGGATGCCGGTTTTCTTCTATCCGGAAAAGGCTGATGCCATCTGGGGAGATGCCCTACGAAAGGGATATCGGACACGAACGCTCGACCGGCTCGACATCGTCGCCGGAGGCCATGTTGCCATTGGCACCAATGTGTGGGACCTGGTCGACCAGGGACGCCCCATCGCTGCGCTCTACATCGGGGGAATGGGAGCCCGCGAGAAGAATTTCTACAACAACCTGGTTGCCGATTACGGATTCGCGACAGAGGCGGCAAAGATCCAGGACCTGTATCTTGCAGGCAAGAAGATGGAAGCCATGCGGGCGGTGCCCGAGGAATTGCTCCGCAACATCTCGCTCATAGGAGACGAAGAGTTTGTGCGAGGCCGTATTGCGGCGTATCGATCCGCGGGAGTAACAACTCTCAATGTCACTCCGATCGGCAAGACCCGGGAAGAACGGGCTGCTCAGATTCGATCGCTCGCCGAAATCGTGAAATCCTGATGGGCTCCAGCAACCTCATCCGGGCCGCAGTACTTCTCGTGGCTGCGATCATCCTCTTTGCAGTCGTAAAAGCGATTATCGCAAAAGTCGTGTTTTTGGCGATGGCAGGCGGAGCTGTATACCTTCTCGCCAAGTCACTGTCATCGGATAAACCACCACCCGACCAGAACTAACGGTCAGCAAAGGAGCTCCCGGATGCCGATAGCAAATCCCGAGCAGTACCACGCAATGCTCGACGCGGCCAAGGCAGGCAACTACGCCTATCCCGCCATCAACATCACGTCATCCGAAACGGCCAATGCCGCGCTACGGGGTTTTGCGGATGCCGGGTCGGATGGCATCATTCAAATCTCGACGGGCGGGGGCAAATTCGCATCAGGCACATACGTTGGCGATATGGCGTACGGTGCCATCGGCCTCGCCGACTTTGTACGCCACATGGCGGCTCGCTATGACGTTCTCGTCGCCCTTCATACCGACCATTGTCAACCTGACAAGGTCGACACGTTCTTGCGCCCGATCATCGACGAATCCAAACGTCGCCTATCGGAGGGAAAGCCCGCCGTATTCAATAGCCACATGTTCGACGGATCCGCCATATCGCTTCCCGACAATCTCGACATTTCCGCCACACTGCTCGCTGAACTCGCTCCGCTCGACATCATTCTCGAGGTTGAGGCCGGCGTGGTCGGTGGCGAGGAAGACGGAGTCTCGGCAGCGGCGTCCGGTGACCACCTCTACACCAGTCCGGAAGATGTCATGTCGGTTGTCGAAAAATTGGGAACCGGCGAGCAGGGTCGTTATCTGCTAGCAGCGACTTTCGGCAACGTTCACGGAGCGTACAAACCGGGCAATGTTCAGCTGAAGCCTGAAATCCTGCGCGAATGTCAGGAAACGCTGGCCGAGGTCGTACCAGGAGCTTCTTTCGACTATGTCTTTCACGGAGGCAGTGGCTCGCTGCTCTCCGAGATTCACGACGCTGTGGATTACGGAGTGGTGAAGATGAATGTGGACACCGACAACCAGTATGCGTTCACACGCGCCATCGCAGATCACATGTTCAAAAATTACGATGGGGTGTTGAAGGTCGACGGAGAGGTCGGCGACAAGAAGACATATGACCCCCGCGTGTATCTGGCGACAGCCGAAACATCAATGGCTGAGCGCGTGGTCCGCAGCTGCGAAGACCTCCGGTCAGCCGGTCGAAGCATCTCCTAGCCGACCATTCCCAGAGCTCGAGACCCCTTTCACAGGCTGGGCCTGCTAGGAAGCGTTGGAAGGGGCGTATTCCTTCAATCCGGCGGGATTCTTGCGTCCGGCCGAAAAATACTCTGCTTCCCCGAACGGCCGAATCCTGACGTCGTCTGCAAGATCGACCGCCCATTCGATGATCCGATCTATGCCAACCAGGTCATCAGGAGTCCGCGTGTGGACGAGGTTGTCGCCGAGATACGTCTCTGCGTGTGCCAGGACCTTGATACCCGGTACTTCTTCCGAGATCCAGGCGATGGCGAGCTGGGGAGCGACCGACGGAGCTGCATGGCATTCCCACGGTTCGATTTCGATTCCGGTCTCGAGTCGCCGTACACGATGATCGACTTCCTGACCGATTTGGAGGTCAACGAGGATGCCGGTTTCGAGATCGAACGCCAACCGCACCGGTTGGGGAAAGTCGATGGAAACGGGGCAATGAACCAGAGCTGAAGGTCGATCATCGATATCGACTTCCTGGATATCGAGCGCGTAGAGCGGTAAATGCGCTTCGACCGGATGCAGCATCTGCGTGAGTTTGGTCGGAATGACCGGATGACCTTCAGAGGTGCGCATACGGCACTCCCCCATGGTTTTGACCTCGGTCTGGACACCGTCGGTCGTGTAGCCATCGAGTCGATCTTCACTCGTAAAGAGTCGCCACAGTCCCGGAGGCTCGTGCTCAAAGAACAATCGGTGAGGTGTGTCGCGACGCATCCATTCAAAGGATCCGGCGATGGGTTGTTCGATGCGCCTGCTTCGCAGACTTTCCCACAACGAGTTATCCACCACGCATCCACTCCTTCATCGCTTCGGACCACAATCCAATGGCACCGCGCTGTTCTGCCCCTTCGCGAACAAGACGATCGCTCGACACTACGACAACCTCTAGGTCGGTCAATTCTTCCACCAATGCCAGGATCTCATCATCGGCGCTGGCTGCCGAAGATGCAAATCGAATTTCAATACCGCTCGGGCCCCGGTAGGTCTCACCTAACGGCGAGACCGACGAATCGAAAACGACGATCACGCGAACAACGGTTTTCGTGTGCAATTTGATCCGAGCGAGGGCATGGGTTATCTCATCCCGTGTATCCGCCGACGCCGGCGACTCGGGTCGAATCTTGTGCGCCAGGTTGTGGCCATCGACAACGATCACGAATGGTCGTGGCTGCCGCATCAGCCAGTCGATCGAGTTCGCCCCATCAGGCAGGGCTCCTGGAGGAAGCTTCCACGGGCCCGGCTCGAATCCCATTGTTTCCCGAAAATACTCAGCTACCCGCGAACCGGCGACGACCGACGCAACATCGTCGAGGTGGCGCGCCAGAACGATCGGATCACCGCTTCCCCACCCGATACCACCCGCGGCCTCGAACTTCTTGAGCACTTCGGCCCTTTCTGAGCGCGCCTGGCGCAGCTTCGTCTCTGTCTGCTTGGCCCGGTCGGCGAGAGCCGCATGTGAAGCCTCGGCTTGATCCCTGGCCCGTTCCAGCGCTTTTATCCTGTCCTCGAGGTCCGAGGAATGGCTCGGTCGCTGCGGCTCCTTACGTGGACGTTTCGCATTCCGTCGAGCTTTGGCCAGTTCCTGTCGGAGCTCGCTTACCCGACGTTTTCCCTCTGCAGCTTCCTTCTGGGCATGGGCCAGGCGGCCGGTCAGATCCTCGACCTCGGCCTGAGCCGACATCGCTTCATGGCGACCGACGAGTTTCCCCAACAGGAACTGCCAGTTTTCGGGTCTGATCAAATACAAAGCCGAAGCACCAACGGAACCGGAAGCCGCCAAATCGGCACCCTTCCAATGTTCGAGGGCCTCTGACCGCAGGTGAGCGTCGTCGTCCAGGGCCTGCGAAAGCGAGCGCGCAAGCGGAGGCGGAAGCGAACCTCCCGAATAGGCGACAACTTTCCTCAGGTTGTTGGGAACATCGTCCTCATCCATCTCACGGAGTGCAGCCCGACCGGCCTCGAGGGCAGGAATCAAGAGTTCGGAGGGAATGTGTTCGTACATGGACAGACCAAATTAGCGGGAGAGCCTGAGGTAGTGAGTCGAGGGTCGCAAGCCCCGACAGATCACCGACTCACTGATGCTCGGAAACCAACCCGGTCGGGTTCAAGTGGACCCGCCAGAGTCGTCACTCGTGGCCACTTCACACTCGAGCCAGAAGCACAAAAAACTCATTTGAGCCGGGCACTACGTCCTCGAATTGATCCCATCTCCAGGGAATGCCCAGTTCCTCCACATTGCACCACAGCTCTCGAAAACTCACGCTGGAGAACACGCTGCAATGCACGTCGGGGGCGGGCTCTGCGGCATGGACCTGCGCCCTCCGCCACGCCTCGTCCGCAGGAAATCGCTTGGTCTCGAGCTTGGCGTTCATATTTCCACGCCAGACGTCCATGTGGGTTATGGCCCGGTGGTAGTAAATGGCGTCAAAAAGCTGGTCGGCGCTGGCCTTTTCAAGATCATCTTCTCGCCACCGGATCCAGTCTGACAGCGTCGAGTCACGCCGGAGTATGTCAAACGTGTAGCGCCGATCTGGAAGCGCCATGAATAGATGACCATTCGGCCCCGTCACGGCCGCAACCTCTGCAAGCCAGGTGAGCGGATCGGCGACGTGCTCCAGCACATGATTGGCAATCACGAGGTCGAAGCTGCGATCCACCACTGCCGAAAACCGCTTTTCCTTCGAGACATAATCCGGGACCACGGTGGCATCGGTGTCACGCGTCTCGACATGAGAGTATTTCTCTGAGAGCTCACCCGGATCAAAACGGTCAAAAAAGGCTATCTGCACCTCGCCACGGTTGTACGTCGGATGGTCAAACGCTCCAATCTCCAGCACATCCAGCGAAGAGATATCGAACGCTTTTTCAATGAACTCGCGCCGCCGCGGTCCCGAACGGACAGGCTCGATCGTCGACGTCGGTTCTGACCGCGAGACATCGGGCCGTCCGCGAGCAAGCCTCCGGCGGAGCCCTGGGATCACTTCTCCACCGTCACCGTCTCCACGTGACGGCAGACTACTTCCCCCGCCCGGCGCCCAGCGGAGATCGCCGAAGTCGTACACCAGCATTGATCGCCGGTGGACTCGCCCGTTCGGCCGCCCTTATTCAACTCGACGAATAAGATCCGGCGCCTGGGGTGTGTTTTTTGCTTTAATGCGCATAGCATTCCATAGGTTGGTTCCGAAGTGGCGTGAAGAGGACGGATTCAGCGCCATCAGTGGTAAGCATTGACGTGAGCAGGTTGAGAACGTGGAACGGATAACTATTTCCGAAGCATTGGTAAAGGCCCTCGAATTCGAGGGTGTGGAAGTCATGTTCGGGCACCCGGGCGGCGCCATCCTCCCGGCCTATGACCCGCTATACGACAGCAAGATCAGACACGTTCTCGCACGCCACGAACAGGGAGCCGGCCATATGGCGGAGGGATACGCCCAGGCGACGGGTCGGGTAGGCGTCTGTATCGCCACAAGCGGACCCGGAGCGACCAACCTCGTCACATCCCTCGCAAACGCGTACATGGACTCGATTCCCATTCTTGCGATCACCGGCCAGGTGCCGACGACTGCCATTGGCAACGATGCTTTTCAGGAAGCCCACACCTGGGGCATAACGATGCCCACAACCAAACACAACTATCTCGTGACCGATGCGGCTGAGATTCCGGACGTGATTCATGAAGCCTTCCACCTCGCGTCAACCGGTCGGCCCGGTCCCGTGCTGGTGGATCTTCCCAAAGACATCCTGAATACCGAGGTTGTATGGCACGACCCCACTGGAATTGTTGACCTCCCCGGCTACAAGCCAACAACAACGGGTCATCCCCTTCAGGTAAAGAGCGCCATCGAGTTGATCCAGGAATCTCAAAGGCCTGTGCTTTACGCGGGCGGCGGGATCATTGCATCGGGTGCTCACGCTGAGCTGCTGACGTTTGCCGAGAGGGCAAACCTTCCGGTTGTGACCACCTTGATGGCCCGCGGTGCGTTCCCTGACACCCATGACCTCCATCTGGGGATGCCCGGTATGCACGGGTTCTACTCAGCCATAACTGCCATGCAGAAATCTGACCTTCTCATAGCGATCGGCGCCCGATTCGATGACAGGGTGACGGGAGACCCATCGCATTTCGCGACAGGCGCCAAAATCATCCACGTCGATATCGATCCAGCCGAAATCGGGAAAATTCGAAAGGCAGATGTCCCCATCGTCGGGGACGCCAGAACCGTTCTGCGTCAGCTCGATCAGCGACTCACGCAGGTACTCGGAACTGAACAGGCTCCGGCCAGAACCGAGTGGATGGAGACGCTTTCAGCGTGGAAATCGGATCATCCGATTTCGTCCTACGATCAGGAGCCGGGTGGTCTCCTCAAGCCTCAGTACGTCATCGAGGAGCTTTTCAAGACAACCGGCGGCGACGCCATTGTCGTTGCGGGAGTCGGCCAGCATCAGATGTGGGCAGCCCAGCTCTGGAAATACACCAGGCCTCGTACGTGGATCAACTCAGGAGGAGCAGGCACGATGGGGTTTGCGGTGCCTGCCGCCATCGGCGCCAAAATCGGAATGCCAGATGAAAATGTGTGGGCGATCGACGGTGACGGCTGCTTCCAGATGACGATGCAAGAGATGATCTGTGCATCGACTGAGGGAATTCCGGTCAAAGTGCTCATCATCAACAATCACAATCTCGGCATGGTCCGTCAGTGGCAACGGATCTTTTACAACGAACGATTCTCCGCATCCGAATTGACAGACCATACGCCTGATTACGTCAAATTGGCCGAGGCGATGGGTTGTGCCGGGTTTCGAGCCGAAACGGCGGACGAGGTCGCCCCGGTCCTGGAGAAGGCCAATTCCATCAACGATCGGCCAGTCATCGTCGAAGCACGGGTCGATCCCGACGAGATGGTATTTCCGATGGTTCCTGCAGGCGGATCGAATGACATCGTGATCTTGAGTAAAGACGATTTGTCGTGAGCAACCACCACCTCATTACGGTCCTGGTCGAGGACAAGCCGGGCGTTCTCGCACGGGTCGCCACGATGTTTGCCCGCCGCGGTTTCAACATCCACTCGCTCGCTGTGGGACCCGCTGAAGAGCTGGAGCTTTCCCGCATGACAATCGTCGTCGACGCGCCGGATGTAGAACAGGTCATCAAGCAGCTACAGAAGCTCGTAAACACGCTCAAAGTCGTCGAGCTTTCGGGAACCGATGCCATTGAGCGAGAAGTCATGCTCATCAGGGTCAACGCCGAAACCGAACAGCGCAGCTCGGTTCTCGATGCAGCGGCGGTGTTCAAGGCCAAGCCGGTTGATGTCGGGGCAACCACCATCACCTTCGAGGTCGTTGGCGACCCGCAGAAACTGGCGGATTTTCTCGAGTTGATGCGGCCCTACGGCGTTGTCTCGCTCGTCAAGTCCGGTCGCATCGCGTTGGCCAGGGAGCCAAAAGCTCGTAATCTGCGGGCTATCGGGTAACTACCCACCTTCCTGCGAGCTGAGGACCTGCATGCCAACCATTTCTTACGACGCCGACGTGAACACCGATCTCATCAAGAACAAGCGAGTAGCCGTGATCGGCTATGGCAGCCAGGGCCACGCTCATGCGTCGAATCTCAAGGACTCCGGAGTTGACGTCGTTGTGGGTCTCCGCGAGGGATCTGCCCGGATACAGCGTGCAGAGGCCGACGGGCACAAAGTGATGTCTCCGGCAGACGCCGTGCACCACGCTGACGTCGTGATGATGTTGCTTCCGGACCAGCACCAGGCCAGGTTCTACGACGAAGTGATCGCCGGCAACCTCGAGCCGGGAGATCTCCTTCTGTTTGCACATGGGTTCTCTATCCACTTCGGCTACATCACCCCTCCCGAGAGCGTCAACGTTGCGATGGTGGCGCCCAAAGGTCCCGGCCACCTCGTCCGCCGAACGTACCAGGAATCGAGTGGAGTCCCCGCTCTGGTAGCGGTGGAACAGGACCCGTCTGGCGATACACTCGCTCTCGCTCTTTCTTATGCATCGGCGATCGGTGCCGGCCGGGCAGGCATCATTGAAACCTCGTTCAAAGAGGAAACCGAGACAGATCTCTTTGGCGAACAGGTCGTGCTCTGCGGCGGACTATCCGAACTCGTCAAGGCCGGCTTCGACACACTGACCGAAGCCGGATATGCACCTGAAATGGCCTATTTCGAATGTTTGCACGAACTCAAACTCATCGTTGACCTCATGTACGAGGGAGGCCTTTCGTGGATGCGACATTCGATATCCGACACAGCCGAGTTCGGCGACTACCACACGGGACGAAAGATCGTCACCGACGAGACGCGCAACACCATGAAGTCTGTTCTCGAGGAAATCCAGTCGGGTGAGTTCGCTCGTCAATGGATGGAGGAGCATCGCGCCGGTGAGAGCTCGTTTCGCTCCAGGCGCCAGAGCGAACTCGACCTACCGATCGAAGAAGTTGGTGCCCGGCTGCGCGATCTGATGCCGTTCTTGAACGCAAAACATCCTTCCGACGACGACTGACATTCGGAGGTTGTCGTGAACGCAGGCATTGTTCTGCTCCCCGGAGATGGGATCGGACCCGAGGTCATAAACGAGGCCGAACGGGTTCTCATCGCCGTGGCGGAACGGTTCGGACATTCGTTCACTCTCACCCGCGAGCCCATCGGGGGAATCGCGATCGACACCCACGGGACAGCCCTGCCTGAAAAAACTCGCGAGGCATGTTTGGCCTCCGACGCGGTGCTGCTGGGAGCTGTCGGCGGCCCGAAGTGGGACGACCCCAGCGCCGCCGTCCGGCCGGAACAGGGACTTCTCCGTATCCGCCGCGAAATGGGCCTGTTCGCAAACTTGCGCCCGATCACCGTATTTCCCCAGTTGGCCGACGCATCGCCTCTCCGAGCCGAAATCATGGCCGGAGTCGACATTCTCTTTGTTCGCGAGCTGACGGGAGGCATCTATTTCGGCGAGCAACGCCGCGCGCCCGATCCGAGCGGCGAAATCGCCCACTCCACCATGACATATACCACTGGCGAGATTGAGCGCATCGTGCGAGTGGCAGCCGAGGCCGCCCGGACGCGTCGCAATCACGTGACATCGGTTGACAAGGCAAACGTTCTCGAGGTTTCACGCCTGTGGCGGCGATCCGCAGCGGCCGTGATGGGCTCTGAGTATCCCGATCTGGACTACGACGTCGTTCTCGTCGATGCCATGGCGATGCACCTCATCTCGCGGCCCGCTACGTTCGATGTCGTCGTGACCGGGAACCTCTTCGGAGACATCCTCACCGATCTGGGATCAATGATGACCGGATCGCTCGGTATGTTGCCGTCCGCCTCGCTTGGCACCGGGGGCCCCGGACTGTTTGAACCGATCCATGGTTCAGCTCCCGACATCGCCGGTCAAGACATCGCAAACCCTCTTGCGACCATCCTGGCCGCCGCAATGATGCTCCGCCACGGCCTCGGTTTGCCGGACGAGGCCTCCGCAATCGAACGCGCGGTTTCGCATGTGCTCGACGCCGGCCTCAGGACTGTCGATATCGCCGGCGAAGGTGAGAAACACGTGGTTGGCACGAATGCCATGGCAACCGCCGTTATCGGTGCGATCTAAGTGTCTGTGAACGTGAAGTCCGTCACACGTGGTCGCCACGCTCGACATGCACCACCCTTTGTGGGAAGGGAATGTCGATTCCTTCGCGATCGAGGGCAGTCTTCACGGCCTTTGCGACGCCGTCTCGAACTCGCCATTCGTTTGAAATAGACGGTTGATGCCAAAAACGCACGGCAATGTCTATGCCGGAGTCGCCGAAGGCGTGTACAAACGCCTCAGGCGCCGGTTCTGAACTAACGCCCTCGACCGTCGATGCCGCGTCCACGATGGTGGTTGTGGCCAGCTCCAGGTCGGCGTCATATCCGACCCCGATGTCTATCGTCGTCCGTCGATTCCCGAGCAGCGTGTGATTGACGATTGGCTCTTTCCAGACCATCGCATTGGGTATGAACACACGCTCGCCCGCGAATGTACGGAGGTCGATGGTGCGAAGATTGATGTCCTCCACGACCCCACTGAAACCGACAGTGGTCACCTGATCGCCTGATTCGAACGGTTTTCGAATCGACATCAAGATTCCCGCTATGAAGTTCTCGAGGATGTCCTGAAACGCGAAGGCGAGCGCCAGCCCCAGGAGTCCAAAAATTCCGAGTAACGGCGCGATCGACACTCCGATCCGGTTCAGTGCGTACACGAACCCGATTGAAAACACGATGAAAGCAGTGACTCGCCCGAGCAACGTTCCGACATACGGGTTTGAAGCATTTCTCAATAGGCGTTGCACAACCCGTCGCATGCCAAGGGCCAGGATGAACGCTGTACCCAGAATCGCACCTGACCACAGCCAATCTTCGAGCGTCAGCTGTGACAGTTGTGACAGCGTGTTACCGGTGGTGTCACCGGAATCGGTATCGGTGGCCAAAAGCTGTCTCAAAAGGATCTCCGATCTGCAGTCACCGGTTTCGCTGAATCTACGTGTCCTAGACGTTCGCCAGAAAGAGGACGGGCCCGGTCGGCAAGGGAGATCCGCCGGCCGGTTCGACCGTGACCCCGAAAGCAGTTCCCGGTTGCGGCACTCCGATCAGTTCTACCGAAACCGATCCGGCATCATCAGGTCTGAAAAGTCCCACAGATTTGGGCCCTTCGTCGCCGATGAGCCACATCTGGTACGTTGCATCGTCACCGAGCGGGTCGAGTCCGGTCGCCACGAGTACGGCACCGGCTTCTTCTGCTGAATACGTGAGAGACATGTGCGCCTGATCTGATGGTTCGATCGTTGCATCAACCGCAACCACAACTGCATCTCGTGCCCCTGTGATTCGGTCGATTCGGTCCTGGAAAAGTTGCGGAAGAACCCCGACTCCGACAATCAGAGCAAGGACGGCAGCCGCAGCAGCCAGCGAGAACCGGCGCACCACCGGAGCCCATGTCCGCTTCGTCGCCATTGAAACCACGTTTGATACCGGCGGTTCATCGATAGCGGATTCGCGGGCGCCCGGCTCCGTCGAGGAAGCGCCGGCATCTACCGCAGCCATGACGTTTTGACGCAGCGTCTCGGGGGGCGTCTCATGGTGTCCAAAGAACAACGCTTCTACCCCACCCGTCAGCGCTTCGATCTCGGATGAACACGCCGAGCAGCTCGACAGGTGGTCCTCAAATGCATCCTGCTCGACGTCAGAGAGGTTCCCCAGGAGATAATCGGCTACGAGGTCATGCACTTCATTCATATCGGTTGTCCAAGTGAACGCTCCAGGCTCACGAGCCCATCACGAATGCGGGATTTGATGGTTCCGAGGGGAACCCCGAGAAGCTTCGAGATCTCCGCATGCGTTTTGTGTTCGTAGAAAGCCAGTTGAACTGCCTCACGCTGCAGTTCGGTGAGGCCATCCAGGAGCTGGACGACCTCCCGTTCCTGCGAGCGCTCCATGACGGTGTCGGCGACCACGTCGGTATCCGGTTGGTGCGTAGATGCGCCCACCGTTTCAATCCGATCACGTGCGGACTGTTCGCTTCGGACCCGGTCGATCGCCCGACGGCGGGTCATGATCATGATCCAGGTTGCTGCCGTGCCCCGATTTCGGTCCCACCTGTCAGCTTTGGTCCAGACCTCCAGCAACACGTCGTGGGCGATCTCTTCTGCCATGGAGTAGTCGCGGACGATGCTGCGGGCGGTGCCGAATACTGCTCCCGAGATGGCGTCATAGAGATCGGCGAATGCGTCCCGATCCCCGCTCGCAGTTCGCTGTAAGAGCCCATCCAGGTCGGGTTTGACGTTTGCGGCTATGACTGCGCCTCTCCGGAGTGCATCGGCCAGGACGACCAGGCCGTTGAGAAACGAGGTTACCCGGATCGGCTTCCGGAACTTGCGAAGTGAGATCCCGGGTACGTGGGCGAGCGTCATCAGCTGATGCTTTCGACCACGATCGTTGCGCGCATGTGCGGGTGGATACCGCAAAAGTAGTCATACATCCCCGGGTCCTCGAACGATACGGTAGCCGTGGATCCGGCCTCCGGCAGGGTCATATCAAAAGCGGTTGTCGGATTCTCTGGCGTGCCGGAAGTGATGGTGTGATCAATCCGGTCGGCATTGATCCACGTCACAACCTGTCCGGCTTCGATAGTGAACTCGGCTGGAGTGAACTGGAACATGCGGACCATGACGTCAGCGGAAGAACCTTCGGCCGGCCCTGGAGCTCCCGGTCCGGTTTCGCCGGCGATGCTGGTCGAACTATCCGTGGACGCGAGGGTCGGGACGGTTGTTGTAGTGGTGGTGACCGGTGCGGCACTCGACCGGCATGCTGCGAGAACCAGCATGAGCAACAGTCCGATGCTGAGAATGGTGGAGTGTTTCATGGTGTGTCTTTCTCGAGTGGGTGAATGGCGATGGGTTTTGATCAAATGGGGGCGGGAGGGTCGATGGCGTTGTGGTTCAGGTTGGCCCGGGTGCCGAGTGAGGTGGGGCGGTCGGAGGAGACGCCCCACCTCGCTCGGTTGGGTTGTGTGTGTCAGCCTTCCAGGCCGAATTGCTCAGCGATGCCTCCGGCAAGGGTGGCAGCGGTGTTCGGCATGACATTGGCGGCGACTTTGAGTTTGTCGAACGCATCAGAATCTCCGTCCACGACAGCGTCGATAGCTGCGAACACAGTCATAACGTGCGGCTGCAACTCTTCGACAACAGCTTCCTTCGGAAGGTTCGGGTTAGCCGACTCGAGGAACGCACCGAAATCTTCCCGATACTCAGCAAGCCCTTCTTTGGCAGCGTCCTGTCCGGCCTGGTCGCCGGCAGCACGGGCGGTCGTGTAGTCCACGAAGAAGCCGATGTGCGTACGCCAAAGGGCCAGGAACGCTTCACCAGCCGGTTCGCCATAGACCGAAGCGATCGAAGCCGCGAGATCCTGACTGTTCTGATCCAACGTGCCGGCGGCGGCATCGAAGAAGTCGGGTGCTGCGACTGCGGAATACACGGCTATACCTGCAAGGTACACGTGTTCCTGCAACTGAGCCGTCAGCAACGATCGAAGATCGGAGGCGGCGGAAGCCGGGTCACCATCGAAGGTCTCAGGCATTTGAGCTGCGATGCCTCCGGCGAGGGTGGCAGCAGTGTTCGGCATGTGGCCTGCAGCGACCTTCAGCTTGTCGAACGCATCAGCGTCTCCGTCCACGACAGCGTCAATGGCTGCAAATACGCTCTGGACGTGTGGCTGCAACTCTTCGACAACAGCTTCCTTGGGAAGGTTCGGGTTAGCCGACTCGATGAACGCACCGAAATCTTGTCGATACTCATCGAGTCCTTCTCTGGCAGCGTCCTGTCCGGCCTGGTCGCCGGCAGCACGGGCGGTCGTGTAGTCCACGAAGAATCCGATGTGCGTACGCCATAGGGCCAGGAACGCTTCACCGGCCGGTTCGCCATAGACCGAAGCGATCGAAGCAGCAAGATCCTGACTGTTCTGATCGAGGGTGGCAGCTGACGTGTCGAAGGCTGGAGGATTGTTGACTGCATTGAACACGGCGATTCCGGCGAGGTAGACGTGCTCCTGCAACTGGGCCGTGAGCAATGATCGCAGGGAGGCAGCTCCGCTCTGTGTAGCGGCTGCGCCCACCAGCATGGATTCTTCCATTTGTTCTTCGGCCATGGCTTCGGTCGTAGTGGTTTCCGGTACGGTCGTAGTTGTTGCGGTGGGGGCGGTTGTCACGGTGCTCTCCGCGCCGGAATCCGACTCTCCGCAGGCTGCGGCCGTCAGGGCCAACGCCAGTACGAATGCGATTAATCGCTTCTTCTGCATGATGTACATCCTTTTGTTTGATGGTGTGAGTACGGCACTGGTTCGGATCTGGCGGACGGACGGATTGGTGCTATTTCAGGAAATCTCCCACGGGCCGATAGAGCGGTCATGTCGACCGATGAGCTCATCGAAGCTGCCCGCAAAGGAGACGAGCGCGCCTGGCTGGCGATTGTGGAGCAACTGGGCCCCCGGATCCAGGGGTACGCCAGGAGCAAGGGACTCCGGGATACCGAAGACCTGTTGCAAGATGTGCTGACCGCAGTTGCAGGAGGTGTCCACGACTTTCAGGGAGACTGGAACAACTTCACAGCGTGGGTGTTTTCGATTGCATACAGACGCATTGCAGACACCCACCGGCTCCGGTACCGGCGGCCCGAGCCGGTGAGGCTGGATAGCTCTCCGGAAAGGGGCGGCGCGACAGTCGGCCCGGAAGCCGAGGTTCTGACCGAAACCATGGCCGACGCATCTCTGGAGGCGCTCGACGTGCTGACCGACATCGAACGGGAAGTCATCGTGCTTCGGGTCATTGCAGAGCTCGAAACAGAAGATGTTGCCGCCGTTGTCGGCAAGAAGCCCGGCACCGTGCGGGTGATTCAGTCGCGGGCAATGAGCAAATTGCGCAAGGAACTACAGGCATGGTCATGAACAGTTCACATCGGCCGCAACCTCAAGACGCCTCCCCGTCGGCGTCCGCGGCCCGGCCGTCGGATGAGAAATCGAAAAAATGTTGTAACGATGTCGCACCTGGAGCGATTGCGTGGTTGATATGAGGCTGCAATCGCATTCAGACGATCCGCTCGAAGAGTTCCCCGAATGGTCGGAGATGCTCAAGAGGTCGGTCGTCAGAGATCTCGATCCGCTGGCCGCTGCAGAAGCGGCCCAACAGGCGGCTCGAGTAGCGGCTGCCGCCTCCTTAACCCTGGCCGCCGGAGCTTCCGGGGCCGCTATTTCAGGAGGTACAACCATGACAAGTGCAACAATGAGCGCCGCAACCGCTGCCAACGCCTCGATCCTTTCGACGCTTGGAGGAAAGATCGGAGCAGCAGTACTGGCAACGGCGATGGTCACCGGAGGTGCCGTCATCACAGGCGCCATCTCGACCGACGCGGCCACGGACATCGCTCCTATCACGACCACGGTCGACCAGGCGTTGAAGGTGGTCGAGACGACATCCGGATCACTATCGCTCGATATCGACGAGGATGGGCTTCGCATAGTCGACATGGCGGCGTTGCCAGGATGGACTGCCACTGTGACCAACCAGACTGCATCTGAGCTTTCGGTGATGTTTTCCGACGCTGCCAATTCTGTCACCGTCGATGCGACGGTGAACGAGGCCGGAGCAATAGTCACCGAGATCACGAAGCACAGCTCGGGCATCGTCGATGAGGCGAACGACGCCATTCCATCTCTTGGCTCGACTGTTCCGAATGCCCCCGATACCGCTGGGGCGATCGACGTTCAGTCCGATGCAGCTTTGGGTGCGGGAGCAACAGCCGAGACCGATTCCGGTGCGGCACGTGGCTCGGCTGGAGCGGATCTTGCCATCGACACGTCGGCGGATCTCACGCTCAACTAGTCCACCACCCTCACCGGGGCCTCTCTGCAAGGATGGCCCCGGTGAGTTCGCGCCTGGGCTATGGGTTCTGATCGGCTGGATCGTTGATCGATTCGAGCCGGGATCGGACGCTATCAGCGAATTGCTCTAGATCGGACGTGTCGCAGCCGGACTCATCGAGCAATGCAACGAGATCGTCGAGGTCGGAGAGCATTGCCTGAAGCACGCTCATGTGATCCAGGGAGTGACGGAATATGGTCTTCAAGCCATGTTCCAACAGTTCTCTTGCTCCAGGAAGATGAGGAGCGAACAGCTGCACGTTATCTGCGACGAAAACTCTGCGAGTTGGCTCGGCGCGATACGCAGCGAGCGTCAACCGCGCCAGATGATGCGTCACGTCAACTGCCGTGGCCGGATCGTTGATCCCGGGAGAAAGCGCTCTCAGCCCGATGTCCACCAGTTGCTGGAGTCCGTAGAGAGGATCCTGGTCAATAGTTCGAATATCGCCGATGGCGAACGATTTCGCCACTTCTCGCGACAGGTCATCACCGAAGCTTCCTGCGTGAGACGGGTCGAGCCACACGGTAGCAAGTACTTTCTCGATCCACACGTACGACCCGGCCCGAACATCGAGCCGACCGATCGATCCCGGCGGCAGCACTTCGAGCAACCCCTCTATGTCGATGTCCTGGACGAAACCCGGCTTGAACGCTCTCACGGCGACCGACTCCCGCGCTTCTTCCAGCTGCAGATCCTGATGATCGACTTGCGGCGATGTCCGGGCGGCAAGCGTTTCTTCGGTCGCCCTTGTCACGCGTTGCATCGTGTCGTCGACCCGCACACGGCGGGTGACATGGTCTGTGTACGCCACAATCAATACTGCAGCCAGGATGGCGAGAACGACGCCACCGGTCACTACCCAATCTGCCGACACGTCATTGTTCTGCGTGGGGCCGATTCCTGCCAATCCGGTGATGGCGTAAGCAAACGTCCCCATGACAATGCCGACGACGAACTGTTGATATCGATCGCGCCCGATGCCCTGGCCGACCCGGGGCGAGTATTGATTGGAAGCAAGCTGGACTGTGATAGCACTCAGCGAGAACACCAGGCCCGCCACTGTGATGATGGCTCCGGCGACGGTGGTGAGCAGCGTGCGTCCCGCTGCCGCAGATGCTTTGATCAGCAGAAAGGGGCTCCCGGACGTGGAGCCATCGAGCGAACCGGCGACGATGGCCAGACCGATCCCGAAGATGATGATCGTCACCGGGATGAGGTACTGGCTGTCACGAATGCGCTCCAGCACGCTCGTGAAGTTCATCGAGGAGGGGTTCTTTCTTCTCCCGTCTCGACCGCGTCTGATCTGTTGGCTGCTGCTTCGACGATCTTCTTCGCCATGGGTCCGAAAATGGCGTTGTGGAAGGGCAGGAGTGCGAACCAATAGAGCCGACCCAACAAGCCCCTGGGCGCGAAGTAGGCCGTTTGGGTCAGGCTGGTTGCGTCCCCCGTCTCGTCAACGACCCACTCGAGAAACGCTTCTCCCGGTAGCTTCATCTCGGCCGCCAGGAGTAGTCGGTGGGGCGGGTCCACGACGTTTACTCGCCAGAAATCCAGCGATTCGCCCTCGTGAACGACTTCGGGATGACGGCGACCGCGCCGCAGGCCGATACCCCCGAACAGCGAATCTATCCATCCTCTGACGGCCCATGCCCAATCGAACGTGTAGTAGCCCACTTCGCCGCCAATGCGACTGACGGCCCAAAACACATCTTCCGCGGATGCCGGGGTCGACACCTCCTGTTTATCAACCATGACGCTTCCCCCGGCCCAGTCGGGATCGGAAGGGATCGCCAATGCAGGTCTGGCTCCGGCATCGCTCCATCTAGTGACGACTTCGCCGTCGTCGTAGCGGGCAATGGCCAGTTCGACCGAATCCTTGAAGGGCAACGGATCCGGGACAAGTCGATCCATTTCTCGACAATCCGAGACCACGACGTCGTGTTTCAGGCTTTCGACCAGGGGTCGCGCCACTCCCGACGGCAAAGGCGTGACCAGACCAATCCATAGCGAAGAAAGACCAGGACTGAGAACCGGAACGGGAATGATCAGGCGTTTACGCAGGCCGGCAACCTGCGCGTACGTTTGCATCATGTCCTGGTACGAGAGTACATCCGGTCCACCGATTTCAATGATCTTGCTCTCAGAGTCGTCTTCCCCCGCGACGGCGACGAGAATGGTCAGAACATCCCTGATGCTGATGGGTTGACAACGAGAGCGGACCCACTTCGGTGTTGTCATGGCAGGCAGGACCTCGGTGAGATATCGCAGCATCTCAAATGACACAGAGCCCGAACCGATGATGACCGCCGCGCGGAGCTCGGTGACCGGTGTGTCACCGGCGGCGAGCAGGCGTCCCACCTCATGTCTGCTGTCGAGGTGAGACGAAAGCTCGGTGTCGTCCTCACCCAATCCGCCCAGGTAAATGATTCTCCCCAGTCGCTGGCTGTCGGCTGCACGTTGGAAATTGGTAGCGCCCTGGCGATCGGCCTCTGCAAAATCGTCTGCGTTTCCCATGGAATGAACGAGGTAATAGGCGACATCACAACCGGACAACGCCTTCTCCAGCGATTCGACATCGAGGACGTCGCCTTCGACGACTTCGACGCTGTCTCTCCATGGGTCGAGACTGAGGCGCGACGGCGAACGTGTCATGCAGCGAACATCGTGACCCGCTTCCAATAGCTGGGGTACGAGCCGCCCTCCTATATACCCGGTCGCGCCGGTAACCAGTATTCGTGCCATGATGGCTATACGTTACGAGACCTGGCCCGGATGATCGTCAATTCATGATCGAGGCCGAGAACGGAATACCGCTAGCCGTTTCCTTTGACGAGCCACCGTGCCACCACCTCGGCGCACTCGACGACCTCATCGATCGCAACGTGCTCGTTGGCGGCGTGTGCCCATTTCACGTCACCGGGGCCGTACATCAAGGTTGGAGTGTCCCCGTGGTTGACGAAAAGCCGCATGTCGGCGCCGTACGGAGCTCCGACCGCAGCAGGAATACGGGCACCGATATCTCGGGCTGCGGACTGGAGGGAGGCAACGAGTTCGTGATCCGAGGGGATCGAAGCCGATCCGAACCGCCCTCCCCACACGGTCACGTGGGGCAGGTGTTCGGCGAGAAACTCGTGTTCACCGGCAGCGGCGGAGATGGCCGAGCGTAAATCCCGGGCTGCGTCGTCGCAATTCTGGCCAAGCGTGACGCCGTACCGACCGTGCGCGACAACCCGATCCATGACCGTGGACGCCCACGTTCCACCCTCCACCTGGCCGATGATGGTGGGATACGGCAACCCCAGTGCGGCCATCTCGGGCCGGGTTTCCGCGCCGTTGCGAGCTGATTCATCGACCTCGAGTGCGGCGATCAGATACTGAAGATTGTCGAGCGCGGACACCCCCTCCCGTCGTACCGAAGCGTGAGCGGCCTTTCCTGGAACGTCGATCGTGAACGTGATCGCCCCACCATGGGCGACAACGGCCTCCAGACGGGTCGGCTCGAGGATGATGCAAGCGTCTGCGGTATAGCCGGCCCTGATAGCCGCAAATGCACCGCTGCCTCCGTCCTCCTCAGCCGGCACCGAGAGCACGATCACTTCTCCGGCGAGCTGCCCGGGATCAATCATCGTCACGGCCTCGATGGCGGACACCAGTCCCCCCTTCATGTCGCACGACCCCCTTCCGTACAGATTTCCCTCTCTGATTTCGGGCTGGAACGGAGGACTCGACCAGGATCCGGGGTCGCCCGCCGGCACCACATCGACGTGTCCGCACAGCATCCGCGTCGGGCCAGGAAGTTCACCTAGCAGACGGGCGGCAACGATCGGCAGGTGATCACGGTCGACCTCGACTCCCGGGAAATCCGGATCGGACGCCACATCAGACAACGCGATGACGTGCCGTTCGACCGAAAGACCGGCGTCGATGAGAAGTTCGGCGACGGCCTCCTGGACGGCATCTTCGTCGCCCGTTAGAGACGGAATGGATACGAGGCCGGCGAGGTGGTCTTCAACCCGGGACCGGTCGGCTTTCAACCTCACCCGCTACATCCTTGTCGGGTGTTCGCACATTCGGCTCGCCTACGCTGCATGAACCGAGCCTATCCGGGAGCGGCCGTCTCACGGTTCGCGGAATACGAGTCCACTACCGGTAGGTTGCAAAAGAGACACCCGGAAAGGCTCTTGTTGAACACCCTCTACGACGTCCTCGTGATCGGCGCCGGCCCCGCCGGCGAGAATGCAGCAGATCGCGCTCAGAGTACGGGCCTCAAAGCAGCGGTCATTGAGGCCCACCTCGTAGGCGGCGAATGCTCCTACTACGCATGTATGCCCTCCAAAGCCCTCCTCCGGCCTGGCGAGGTGTTGAACGCCGTTGGGCGTGTCCCGGGCGCGGCAGCAGCTGTAACCGGATCGATCGACATCGAAGCCGCCCTTGCCCGCCGAGATTCGCTTTCGGCCAACTTTGATGATTCGGGCCAGGTCGTATGGCTCGAGAGCGAAGACATCGATCTGCTCCGTGGCCATGGACGAATCATCGGTGAGCGAATGATCGAGGTCGAGACCGAGAATGGGTCAACAGAAACGTATCAGGCGAGTAGAGCGGTGATCATCGCAACCGGAACCGGTGCCGCCTGGCCTCCCATCCCCGGGTTGGGTGAAGTCGGGGCCTGGGACAATCGAGACGCAACCACCGCCAAAGAGGTACCGAGACGGCTCGTAGTGCTGGGCGGCGGAGTCGTCGGAGTCGAAATGGCACAGGCGTGGAAGAACCTGGGTACCGAAGAAGTCACCATCATCGAAGCCGAGGACCGGCTGCTTCCCAGGGAGGAACCATTCGTAGGGACCGAACTGGCTTCGGCATTCGACCGGCTCGGCATCAAGGTGATCGTCGGTGCCAGGATGGTCGCAGCCACAAGAGATGCGGCTGATGGCCCCGTCACTGCAACGCTCGACAACGGTTCTGAGATCATCGGGGACGAGCTGCTTGTCGCCGTCGGTCGACGTCCCAACACCCGCGACATTGGCCTCGAGGCCATCGGCCTGGAGCCGGGTGGTTACGTGACCGTCAACGACCATATGCAGAGTCCGACTCACCCCTGGCTTTACGCCGTCGGCGACGTAAATGGTCGGGCGCTTCTCACCCACACGGGCAAGTACCAGGCTCGCATCGCCGGTGATCACATTGCCGGTAAGACGGAACATGTCACGGCCTATGGCGATGTCAAAGCCGTCCCGCGCGTGATATTCACCGACCCCCATATCGCTGCAGTCGGCCTCACCGAGGCCGAGGCGCGTACAAGCCGAGATCAGGTTTCAACAGTGAGCTACGACATTGGCCGCACGGCCGGAGCCGCCACTCTCGGGCGCGGTATTCGAGGGACCGCCCAGCTCGTCATCGATGATGCCGATCGCGTGATCCTCGGTGCAACGTTCATAGGGCCAGGGGTCGGCGAGCTACTCCATGCAGCTACGATCGCGATTGTCGGAGGCGTGACGCTCGACCAACTCTGGCATGCCATCCCCTCCTTTCCGACGATGAGCGAAGTTTGGCTGCGCCTTCTCGAGGAATACGGACTGTGACGGTTTCGGACCGGCTGTAGCGAAACGGATTCGTCCTCGAGCCCTCATCGGTCGTTACTCTGACACCGACAATCTCGTCCCTGAAACCTGCGGAGACTCATGACAATCGAACCACACGGTGGCGCGCTCAAAAACCTCATGGCGGCCGACGACCGCAAACAAGAACTGAAACGAATGGCGGAAGATCTTCCGTCATTCGATTTGACTCCTCGACAGCTCAACGATATCGAGTTGTTACTGACGGGTGCTTTTTCACCGCTAGAGGGTTACATGACGGAAGCGGATTACTCGTCGGTGGTGAGAGATATGCGTCTAGCCGATGGCACCGTGTGGCCGATGCCGGTCACGCTGGATGTTTCGGAAGAGTTCGCCGGCAATCTGGGGCCGGGTTCTCAGGTTGCGCTCCGCGACCAGGAAGGTGTCGTCATTGCGATCCTCACCGTTGCCGATGTGTATACGCCCGACAAACAGGTGGAAGCTGCCAACGTTTTTGGTACCACGGATGTGACGCATCCGGCCGTCAACCATCTGCAGCACCACGCAGGACAGGTGTATTTGGGCGGCGACATCGAAGGTGTGCAGCTCCCCACCCACTATGACTTCGAAGGTCTCAGGCTGACTCCAGCCGAAACCCGTGCCAGGTTCGAGGAAAAGGGTTGGGAGAAAGTCGTGGCGTTTCAAACTCGAAATCCCATGCATCGAGCACACCTGGAGATCACCCTGCGCGCGGCGCGGCACCTGGATGCGAAGCTTCTCGTCCACCCCGTGGTTGGAATGACGAAACCGGGCGATATCGATCACTTCACGAGAGTACGGGTCTATCAGAGCCTGTTGCACAGGTATCCCGCCGACACCGCCGATCTCGCATTGCTGCCGCTCGCCATGAGGATGGGGGGTCCACGGGAAGCCCTGTGGCATGCCATCATCCGCAAAAATTTCGGAGTGACGCACTTCATCGTTGGTCGTGATCATGCAGGTCCCGGCAACGATTCCAAGGGCGATCCGTTCTATGGGCCGTATGACGCACAGGAGTTGTTGAGCAAGTACGAAGACGAGATCGGCGTCGAGATGGTCCCATTCCAAATGATGGTCTACGTACAGGAAGAAGACGCGTATCTCCCCATGGATGAAGTGCCGGAAGGTGAGCACGTGCTCAGCATCTCAGGAACCGAATTCCGTGAGATGCTCGCCGCCGGTGATGAGATCCCGGAGTGGTTTTCCTATCCCGAGGTCGTGACCGAGCTTCGAAGGACACACAAGCCTCGAACCGAGCAAGGGTTTGTGGTGTTCTTCACCGGCCTTTCGGGTTCAGGGAAATCCACGATCGCCAACGCGCTCCGGGTCAAGTTGCTCGAATTGGGCGGTCGACCGATAACACTTCTCGACGGCGACATCGTCAGGAAACACCTCTCGTCGGAGCTCGGCTTCAGCCGGGAACATCGAGACCTCAACGTGAGCCGCATCGGTTTTGTGGCTTCGGAAATCGCAAAACACGGAGGAATCGCCATCGCTGCACCCATTGCTCCGTACGATGCGGTTCGAAAGCACAACCGGAGCCTGGTTTCGTCTGGCAACTTCGTGCTCGTGCATGTGGCAACACCTCTCGAGG
This sequence comes from Acidimicrobiia bacterium, assembly GCA_041567895.1. Taxonomy (GTDB): domain Bacteria; phylum Actinomycetota; class Acidimicrobiia; order Spongiisociales; family SHLN01; genus JABDOU01. Next base: position 2,674 of record JBFGAX010000037.1, on the reverse strand, counting down.
TCTGCGAAGCAAGAGATCGCAAAGGCCTGTACGCCATGGCCCGGGCGGGCAAGATCAAAGAGTTCACCGGTATCTCTGACCCGTATGAAGCACCGGATGATGCCGAGATCGTCCTGGATACCGATGGCAGTCCGGCCGAGGCGGCCGATGTCGTGGTTGCGTATCTACGGGCGAACGGCTACTTCTAGACCCGGGAGTCACGCATCTAGCCAAGCCTCGCTCTGGCCGTGGCGAGTGCGTGCAGCACGATGCCGGCACCCGCAACGGTCATCACATAGAACACCGACTCCGTGTGTCCGGCCATGATGCAGTCGATCCCGTTATACGCCAGCACCGCACCACCGACTCCGCTTGCCGAGACCGTGAGACCTGCAAGACGCCTTCCAAGTAACGACGTTGCAAAGACCGTGAGAATGGCACCGGTCAATACCCAACCGAGAACGTTCTGCACGGTCGTGAGAGCGACATCCGGGTCCGGTGCAGGAGCTGCGATCACCAGGTAGGCATAGACGACTGCCCACGCGAGCGCAGTCGATCGGGCGAGGCCGTCGGATCGGGAGAACCCGATTCGATCGCGTCCGCCATCGCCACCCTTGCGCTCGTCAGACGACACCCGGTACGCGCCGGGAGCGTACGTCGGTTCAGCCTGTGCGGGTCTCGTGCCTTGATCTGTCGGGTGATGTGAGATGGTCATAGAGAACACATTAGCGCACGTCCCCCGCGCTTCGGCAGCGTTGATATGCTGACGACATGACGATCTGGCGCCAGATTCGAGGCTTCGTTCGGGCGTTTCGTGTTCGCGATGGAACCTCTCTGGCTCGAGCTCCGGATTCGCTCGCCAAGACCATGAAGCACGGTACCCAGTTGCGCGGATCCGCCGGAGGGGGAGCGAGCACAGCTGCCGATCAGATCATGGCCGACGGGCACGAGCGCTACGCAGATTCTTTCAAGAAGGACGACTAAACGTCCCGATTCTGCGTGAGGACTTGTTGTTCCCGCCACATTTGCACCAACGGCGACTCCTCGTCGAGTTCCACATCGTCGAGGCTGATCGGTCGATCCGATGCGACCGGCCGCTTCAGCACTGCGTGGTCTGAGATCCCAACGGGAAGAAGACCGTTGGTGTTTTCGACCTTGTCGATCTCACCGTATGTGGTGAATCCACCGATGCCGTCGAGCGCCTCGCCGGCCTCGAGATCTCGTTTGGCGATCGAGACAACGTCCGCGACAAACGGGCCCCTTGGTGAAATCGTTTCATCCCGATCGAGGACCACTTCGGCGATTGAAACAGGAGACTCAACGTGAACGAGGTGATATGGACGAAAGAACTGGTAGTACGGGCCGTCGCCCATTTTGAGATATTCCATGACCGGCGCAACCGAAACAGGGTCATCCAAATATCCGAGAACGATCACGCCCCCGCCGAAATCGCCACCGAGGGTGTAATCGACTACACCGTGACCCTCGAAGGTCTTGACCATGTCGTGCACGGCAGTAGCCATTGTCGTGCGAATACCGTGCATCCCCCGCCGCTCGGGCACCAGTCCCGTTGCGTTTGCGAGGCTGGCGTTCTCCAGGTTGATCTTGGTACCGTCGGTGAAAGCGGTGATCATGGGCACGCTGATGCCATAGCGAACTGCCCACTCCTTGATGCTTTCCGGCGTGGCATGCCGGTCCATGAACCCTTTGCAGTTGATGGCCGCAACCGTCTCGAAACCGGCCGCCTCCGTGTATTCGATGAGCCTCATCAGAACGCCGGGTTGGTCTCCGTCGGAAATCGTGTAGATCGCGTCGTTTTCCATGGCGATGCTCTTGAGTAGCCAGCCAACCGTGGCGTCGGCTTCGGCGTTCATGGAAACGACGTCTTTTCCGGCCTCGAGACATGCCCTGGTCGAAATCGCACCGTGAGCCGCCGAACCGGAGGCTTCCATCACTATCTCCACGTTGTTGAGCGCCGTAAATGCCTCCAGTGAGGTGGTGACAACTGGAGTACCGGAGTCGATGGCTCCTTCGATGGTCTTGACATCGTCACTGATGACGACATCGTCGATTTCGTACCCCGACCGACGATAGGCGTCGACGCCGTTGGCAGCGGTCCGGTTGAGAATCACGGCCGTGCGCAGACCCGGGGTGAGAGAGAATTGATGCGCCAGGTGACTGCCCACGAACCCGGTACCGATGAGCCCGACTGCGACCGGATTGTCGCCCCTCTGTTTCGCCAATCGACGCATCACGCCCATGGTGCTTCCCCTGTCATTCCGCTCGTTCCCTTACTCTCCGAGATCAGCATATACGGCGATGGCGACAACACACCACGATCCGTGGCATTTCTTCATCAAGGTGCGGCAGGATTGACGGTGATCGTGAAGGAACGCACTACCGGAGTGTTGACACCATCATTGGCGGTCAACGTCACCGTATATGGCGTAGCCGAAGCCGAACCCAACGGCGGCGTCCCCGTAAACGAGATAACACCCGCACCATCATCAGCAACATTCACCCAGGTCGGCTTGGCAACCGTCACCAATCCAGCCAACGGACCATCATCGCCATAGGTCGCATTCCCAATCGACAACGCAACCCCCTCCTGGCCAACCACATTGCCCGGTGCGGTCACAGTCGGAGGAGTATTCGGATTGACGGTGATCGTGAAGGAACGCACTACCGGAGTGTT
>JBFGAX010000036.1:0-26209 GCA_041567895.1 Acidimicrobiia bacterium | reverse complement strand
GTGACGACACCCCCGCTCTCGCTACACGAGCCGGTGAGCGGTGCGCCGATTGAACAGCTGGCAAACGTGGTCCCGGCAGGAAGTGTGTCGGTGATTGTCACGTTGAAAGCCGGAGCACCACCGGAGCCTTGTATCGAGTCGTTCTGGAACGAGAGAGTCCATGTCAGCAACTCGCCCGCAACGGCCGTGGTCGCGCCGTCGTCTTTGGTGATGCTCATACGGGGTTCGGCAGGGGGATTCTCGAAGTAGACGGTGCGTCCGGGGATACCGTCGAAGATGTACTGATTGGTGTTGTTGATACACACGTCGGTTCGCCACCAACCGACATCCGAGCTCAGCGTGTCAGACGCCCATAGTGCATTCGGAGAAACCGTTCCTGCAATCGATGCCGGGCTGCCTGAAGGTGGGAAGTATGTGATCGATCCATTGTTGTCCATGTCAAAGTTGCGGACGGAGAACGAAGGTCCGTTCGTGCCGTCGTCAAAGAAGTAGTAATCCTGACACGTCGTACCCGCTCCACCGTGTTGTTGCGAAGCGCGGGTGTAGCCAATGGCGAGCTCGTCGCCCGTTCCGATGAGTCCATCGGGATTGTCGACCTCGTCTCCGTCGGTCATGAGGTTCGACGAGGCAACCCCCACCGTCGAACACGTTCCGGGTGAGACCCCGCAATCCGGGTCATGATTGGCGCGCAGCCTCCATGAGTTGTCGTCGTCCTCTGGAGTGGCGGGGTTGCCGTCGCTGACTTCAGATTCGAGCACGAACGTTCCGCACCGATCGGCTGCGGGGAGGCTGCTTGGCTGGAACGTCAGCATTTCCACCCACAGGCCGTCCGAGCCATTCGTCGGAGTGAAGCTTCTCCAGGGTACGAGGATGCCGCCGCTTGGATCCTTCAGTTGGAATCGTGTTGTCTCAGGAGTGCCTCGCACTTCATCCACGGCATAAGGAGTTCCGGTGCCGTAGGCAGTGTTGATCTCAGGGTCGAAAATGGCGATGGTGATCGGAGTCGTCGAAGGCCAGTTGCAGCCGACTTCTACGTCAATGTGATGGATCGTGTCGCCGCCGGCGATGTTGGTGTACCAGTCGCCGATGTTAAGGCCTGCGTCACGACCTGTCGTCTGCTGAAAGGCCGTCGACGACGGAGTCGGGATTTCCACGGCATCTGCATCCACGGGGACGAGGGTGAATCCAATGAGCGCGATCAAAAGTAGCGCGTGATTGAATCTCGTCCGCATGGAAAACCGATCCTGACTTTGTGCTACCCCTGCCTCCATCCACATAGCTCTCATCGGCGCGTACAGGCGGTTCCTTAAAGGTTTGATCAGACGTAAGTGAGGCTCGTGACACCTATCTATCCCATCCGTCGGTAACTGCTGCTGCAACTCGGCAAAGTACTGTTTTCGAATGGCCAAGATCCATGGCGGACAAATCATTGCCCGGGCACTCAGGACGGAGGGTGTCGACACGCTCTTCACCCTGACCGGAGGCCACATCGTCCCGATTCTCGATGGTTGCGTGTCGGAGGGGATCCGGGTCGTCGACACGCGACACGAGCAGTCGGCTGGTCATGCTGCCGAGGCCTACACCAGGCTCACCGGCAGACTCGGTGTTGCTGCGGTAACCGCGGGACCCGGCGTGACGGACACGGTAACTGCTCTCGCTACGGCCCTTCAGTCCTCGACCCCGATGCTCGTTCTGGGGGGCCGGCATCCGATTCGACAAGAGTTGAGAGGTGGTCTACAAGAGATGGATCATCCCAGGGTCGCCGCATCGGTCACAACTTGGGCGGCGACAGCATGGGAAACCCATCGCCTGGCTGACTACATCGCAACTGCGACACGACATGCGTTCCGCGGGCGGGGAGGGCCGGTCTTTCTCGACGTCCCGCTCGACGTCCAGGCCGATGTCGTTGACGAGGATCACCTGACATGGCCCAGGTTCTATCGACCCGACCCGATAGGTGCGCCGCTGTCGGTTCTCGAGGACATCGCGTCCCGGCTTGTGCAGTCGGACAACGTCGTGGTGTTTGCGGGTAGCGGGGTCCGACCGGCGGGTGCTCGTATTCTGGTGGAGCTAGCCGATCGTTTGCAGGCGCCCGTGTACCTGAACGGAGCTGCGCGAGGTGCCTTGCCTCACGACCATCCGATGCTGGGGAACCGGACCCGAACCAAAGCTTTCGGCACGGCCGATGTTGTTCTGGCGCTCGGCGTGGATTGGGATTTTCGAACCGGCTATGGCGGCAAGATCAGAGAGGACACGACGGTCATCCACGTCGACTCTGACGAGTCCAAGATCGGCTGGAATCGATCGGCGGAGGTTGGGGTGACTGCCGATCCGATTCGGGTCGTTGAGGATCTCCTTGATCACCTTCCGGTGGGGAGGCCTGTAGGCCGGTTTGCCAGCGATCTACTCGAGGAGGAGACCGAGCTCCGAATAGCTGCTGTACAGGAATCGGAGACCGAATCTGATCTGGTTCAGCCGCAGGCGTTCGGTCGCGAAGTCGCTGAGTTCTTCGGTCGAGATTCGATTGTCGCCGTTGATGGGGGAGACATTGTTTCGACGACCGCTCGCTGGCTGCAGGTTTCCCATCCCGGCCATGTGCTCGACCCTGGTCCGTTCGGCTCGCTGGGCACCGGTCCCGGCTACGCCCTGGCTGCCAAGATCGTTCATCCCCGGGCTCGCGTTGGGATCGTATTCGGTGATGGTGGATTCGGATTCAACGGCATGGAGTTCGACACGTTTGTTCGTCATCGGTTGCCGATCATCGGCATTGTGGGTAACGACGGTGTCTGGAACAACATCAAGACGTTCCACCGATCCTTTTATCCGGACCGACTTGTTGCAACCGACCTCGGGCGTCGCCCTTACCACCTGATCGTCGAAGCCATGGGGGGCTACGGAGAGCTGGTATTGAAGGCGGCCGACATCCGACCTGCTCTGGAACGAGCCGAAGCGAGTGGACTACCGGCGCTCGTCAACGTCCACATCGAAGAGTCGATGCGCCTGTCGTCCAATTACTCCCAGTGATTCCGGATTCGATGCATGGCTACTGATGCCGCGAGCGTGCTGCTGCTCAAAGATGACTCATCAGAGCTGGCGGTGTTCATGCTCGAACGGCACATCGAGTCGGATTTCGTCGGTGGAGCATATGTGTTCCCTGGCGGCAAGGTCGATGCGGCAGACGCCTCTGTCGATCGCTGGACCGGAATCTCCCCGGATGCCGAAGCCGACCGTTTCGGGTGCTCTCCCGAGATCGCGCTGGCGTTGTACGTCGCAGCGGTCCGTGAGACGTTCGAGGAGGCGGGCGTGTTGCTTGCGACACGAGCGGGTAAACCGGTGGAACCGGATTTCCTCCAAAGCCCATCGAGCCTGGATGTTCGTCTCCGGATGGCGAGCCGCAACGATATGTTCGACTGGCGGCCGTGGCTCGACGAACACGACCTGGTGTTGACACTCGATCGGCTCGCATGGTGGTCGTGGTGGGTCACTCCGGAAGGTTTGCCGAAACGATTCGACACCCGATTCTTCGTCGCCGAGATTCCGGATGGCCAGCGCGCGAACCATGACGGATTAGAGGCGACCGATGCAAGATGGATGGTCCCGAAGGACGCTCTCGCCGCAGCCGCCACCGGTGAGATCGAGATCATCCTCCCGACCCGCCGCAATCTCGTTGACCTCGGACAATATCAATCGGTCGAGTTGGTCATGCGCGAGGCCAGGGGGCGAAATCCGGATGTAATAATCCCGAGCATCGTTCCATATGAGGGCGGCCTGGCTGTCGATCATCATTCGTTCGAAGGTCCGGAAATCGTGTGATGTAGGATCGTCAAATGGCGAAATCACAGAAGCAGGAGCAAAAGGATTCAAGCCCCGGAGATTTCATCTGGGTGCTGCCGGCCGCGATGGGGTTGTCTATTCCCATCATCGCAGTAGCCGACAGCGCCATCGCTATCGTCATTGTCGGCCTCGTCCTCATAACGATCGTGGCAGCCGGCGTTGGTATGGCACTCATGACACATCGCCATCAGCTCCGGATGAAGGAAATCGAGGCAGAATCGCGATTGCGGGAAAAGAGCGCTTCGGAGCTGGATATGGCCAATCGAATTCTCGAACAAGATCAGCGGATTCACGACCTCCGATCCGAGCTCAAAGCCAGCGGAAGCGGCCCATCCGAACCGACACCGAGAATGGAACGACTCCCCGGGCAATCGATCGAGTAACTGACGTGAATCGGACTCAGCCGAGGCCGGCGAGCACTCTTGAAAGATCCTCGTGATTCGTGAAGACCGCTTCCGGAATCTCGCGTTTCAAAGCGTTGACCATTTCGGGCTCCCCTCCGACAAATATCAAAGGAAGAGACGGATTGCGGATCGACAGCGCAGTGTGACGGCCGTGTGACGGCATCCGGTCAAGTGAGATCACGACTGTTCTCGGATCGGTTTCTTTCACCTTGCGCCATACAGCTGCTCCGTCATCGCATTCGACCTCGACTGCCCAGCGACGCTGAAGCGGCTTTATGAGTTCGGCTGCCTCGACGGCGTTCCAATGAACGAACAAGATCGTGCGCACGATTCGTGAGGCTAGCGGCAAGAACTGTGTGTTCAGGCCCTCAGTTTCTCTGCGAGGTCGCGGTTGACAGTTCGTAGCAGCGGGGCGACCAGTCTCGGCTCGAGGGAGTGCAGGGTCTCGAGGTCGGCAAAGGCCCAGGAGTGAACGCTGCTGGCGGCGACGACCTCGACGCTTGCCGATGCTGGCTGGCCCGTTACGAATGCCATCTCACCGATGAATTGATGGGAACCGAGTCTTGCTACTTCTGTTTCCTCGACCAGTACGGAAGCCGCACCTTCGACCAACAAGAAAAGCCTGGCGACGGGTTGGCCTTCGATTGTGAGACTGCCGGCGGCAAGTCGTTCCGTTTCGCCAAGGCTCCAGAACAGCAGGAAATCGCGATTTGAAACGGAAGGAAACAAGCTGGCTCTGACCGATTCGAGTTCAGGTGGAAGGACGATGACTCGACGCTCTCGCAGCAGTCTGACGATGGCAAAGGCGCTGATCACCGTGAAAAGAGCGTTCCAGAAAACTACAGACATGTTTCCGATGAGCACCCCCCAAATCGAAAAGGCGACGGCATTGAGTGCCAGCAGTACCCGAAGCCACAGTTCGTTCTTGATCGCAGGTGCGATCACGTACGCCACGTAGGCCAGGTTGAGGTAAAAGTCGATCGCTCGCACCATGTCTCCCGGGCCGGTGGCTCCACCTTACGCCATCTATGGGAGGCGGGGCGAAACGAGAAAATGGCAGCCGAGCGGCTGCCATTTTCCGATTGAGTCGTTGTGTCAACGATCGACTAATTGCTCCGAGGGTCCTCGGTCCAATCGGTGTCCTCACGGATGCGTGCGATCGAGCTGCGCTCGAGCTGCCGGACTCGATCGGGCGTGAGGCCAACCTCGGCCGCAACTTCTTTGAGCGGCCAGGGGCGACCATCAGCCAGCCCGTACCGGAGGGTCAAGATCTTCGCCTCGCGTTCCGGCAGCTTGTCGATCGAGCCCATCAGCGCGTCGGTCACCTCAGAGACCACTGCAACCTGCTGTGGATTCTCGGCGGCTGCATCCTGGATGAAATCACCCAGGAAGGCATCACCGTCTTCGCCCACCGGCGTGTCGAGCGATACCGTATCCGAAACCTCGAGAGCCATTTTGACCTTCTCGAGTTCCAGGCCGGTTTCTTCGGCAAGCTCGTCGGCAGTGGGATCACGTCCGAGGTCAGCTTTCATCGATGCCTGAGTACGTCGAACCGTTCCAACGGTGTCATGCAAATGCACAGGAATTCGAACCGTACGCGACTGCTGTGCAATTGCCCTGGTGATCGCTTGACGGATCCACCAGGTTGCATATGTCGAGAACTTGAATCCCTTACGCCAATCGAATTTCTCGACGGCCCGGATCAGTCCGAGATTGCCTTCCTGTACCAAATCGAGGAAATCCAGACCGTTGGCATTCGCGTACCGGCGGGCGTTGGACACCACGAGCCGGAGGTTCGCGTTCAAGAACGTGTCTTTCGCCCGGTTGCCGAGCCGGACCTGTCGCTTGAGTTGCTCGCGTCGCTTCGTTGATACTTTTTGTTTGTCCAGTTGTTTTTGTGCGGCGTCTCCCGCTTCGATCGCCTGTGCCAGCTCGACTTCCTGGTCAGCTGTCAACAGGTCGTAGTCTCCGATCGCGGACAAATACTGACTCACCAAATCGGTAGTCAGTCGTCCCCGCTCATCGATCACGGGATTTGGACGCACCGCTCGTGGTGCTGCCATTCTGCCTCCTCTCCAGACACGCCGATCAATCGACTTGTCTGGAAATTTTCTTTAATGCGGGTTTTCCAATAATTGGCTTGTATTTCGGATGTTGTCGTTTGCGTTTGATTTGTATGTGATATGTGTGTGTGAGGTCAATTGTCGACCTCAAAGCTGAGTATTACCTGAGCTTTGTATCGGCACGTACCCTTTGTTTTGGATGCTGGCTTCCGGTGCTGGCTCCGGATGCTCGGTTCCCCGATTTGGAAGCCCGTCCCGGTCAGATTCGTTGCTTTGTCTATGTTGTTCATTACCCAATGCATGCAGTTCTCATGCATGAAAGATTGCGGATTTCGCAGGCGTCACGAATATTTCCGGGCGTTTGCTCCGGTCGTTCTTCGGGTCGAAAACCCGAAAAAACGCTTCGTGGCTGTTACCACGCTGGGGGATCGCATAGCGCTGCGTATCCCGGAGGTGGCACGGTCCGCTCAAACATAGAACAGACGTTCGGTCAGATCTATTCCGACTTGTAAAAGAAATCTGAATATCCAGCTCAACTCGCGTTCATCGCCGTACCTTCATACGCGTATCCGTTATACGACGTACCTCTATTAGACGTGGGCCTGAGGCAAAAGGTTCCCTGAGGTCTGATGAGACTTCTCGCTCTCATCAGTGTTCGAGAGAGCCTCATACACGGTGCTGCGTTGGAGCTCGTCCAATGATTTACTTGGCCCGAGACCGCCTAAACGGATCAGCTTCGAAGACACCACCACACGTCCAGATGCCTTAGTTTGGTGGATACGACCGCTTTGGTCAAGGGCCTATTTTCACAAGGACGTCCATCTCGGCGAAGGACAAGCGTCATTGTGGGCGGCATCCGCGGTCCGACCATAGGGATAGGGAAAGCACATGACAGACCGATCACTGAGTTCTGAGACCGCCGTCTTCATAACAGGTGCGAGTCGTGGGATCGGGTTGGCGATCGCGAAGAGACTGGCACGGGATGGGGCAAACGTTGCCTTTGTGGCCAAAACTGCTGAGCCCCATCCGCGCCTGGAAGGAACCGTGTTCACCGCCGCCGCCGAAATCGAAGAAGCTGGTGGTTCCGCATTGCCGATCGTAGGCGACATTCGAGATGATGAAGCGGTCGCTTCAGCGGTCGAGCAAACTGTCGAACAATTCGGCGGCATCGACATCCTCATCAACAATGCTTCTGCAATCAATCTCTCGGGGACGTCTGATCTCGACATGAAACGATATGACCTGATGCAAGACATCAACACGCGCGGTACGTTCCTGGTCACCAAGCTGTGTTTACCCGCACTGAGGCAATCGGCCAATGCTCATGTGCTGACGATGTCGCCGCCGTTGAACTTGAACCCGGTTTGGTTTCGGAATCATGTGGCGTACACCATCGCCAAGTACGGAATGAGCATGTGCACTCTGGGAATGGCAGAGGAGTTCCGCTCAGATGGTGTTGGCGTCAACAGTCTTTGGCCCAGGACCACGATCGCGACTGCGGCCGTTCAGAATCTCCTTGGCGGTGACGCCGCCATGTCCATGACCCGTCGCCCGTCGATCGTCGCCGATGCTGCGCACGCGATCGTCACCCGGGATGCGGCAGAGACAACGGGCAACTTCTTCATCGACGAAGAAGTGCTGCGGGAAGAAGGTGTTGTCGACTTCGCTCAATACCAATACGGTCCCGATGCCCGGCTCCAGACCGACATCTTTCTCGACGATGATGGCGTGGGCACGGGCTGAAGTGAGGGGAGGATGCGGTGATTGTTGATGCCCACGACGGCTTCGCTGCTGCTATCGATTGGTCTCCTGACTCCGCAACCCTTGCCACGGCCGGTATGGACGGCTACTTGAGAGTTTGGGATCGCCGTACCGGTGAGAAGGTCGCCGAAGTCCGTGCACACCGGGCCGCCATAAATGGCGCCGCATTCACATCTCTGGGCCGTGAGATCGTCACCGGGTCGAGCAATTCTGAAGTTCGTTTATGGGCTCTCCCCGATCTAGATCTGCGGTACGAGCTTTTCGGTCATTCCGACAGGGTGGGAGCGGTAGCCGCCCACGCGGATGGAAGCCCGATCGTGTCGGCATCCGATGACGGGTCGGTCCTCGTGTTCACCGAGCCGGGCGAATCGCTGAAAGTCGAGGGTCTCGGGGGCCGCATGACGACCGTCGACCTGTCGGCAGACGGAACGCTGGTCGCGGCTGCCGGACATGGTGGCGAAGTTCTGGTATTCGATCTCGTCCGGGGAGCATCGCAGCGGCTGGAGGGTCACGAACGTGCTGTGGGTTCGGTTGCGTTTTCGACGTCGGGCCTGCAGTTGTTCACGCTTGGCGCCGAAGGGGTGGTCCGGATCTGGGACACCAGTTCGTGGGCCGTGGAGGAGGCCGTACCGGTGGGCGGGTTTGGACCTCTGGCAGTTGCCCCCGGCGGTTCACTCATGGCGGTGGCAATTGACGGAAGCATCGTGACCATCAACCGAAATGGTTCGATCGTTGGTACCCGTGAGTGGGACGGTGGGGACGTGTACGCCATGGCATATGCACCTGATTCGAGTCATCTCGGCGCAGTGTGCACCGATGGAACCCTGCGGCTCTGGCCGACCGATTTCTGATGACAGCCCTCGAATTAGCCGCCCAACAACTGGCCCGAATGCGTGGGATGAATGCCATGTACCACCGGCAGTTCTTCATAGATATTTTCCGCACCACCGTCGTAGGACTCACTCTCTTCGGTGTCGGCTTTTGGGGAATCGAGGCCGCATTTCTCGCCGTGCCATTCGTAGCCCTCATTGGAGCAGCCCAAACCGCCTTTGACGCATCGTATCTCATCTTTTCCAGGCACTATTCCCATGCCCTGGAGGGCTTCATCAATCGGGAAATGGGCAGGGAGCTCCTGGTCGCGCACAGGATGGAAGAGACCTATCTATTTCCCCTTGACACCACCAAGATCGTAACGATTCCCATCGATCGCGCCCCGACATGGTTTGGATTCATGACCTTCTTCTACACCATCATCGGGATGTACTCGTACGCTGCAGGCCTCACGTTCGGCTGGAATTTCCTGACCCTGTCTGGATGGGTCGTCCGATACGGAGTGTCGCTCGGATTTCTCACACTGGCGACGCTGGCGATGGGGGTGTGGTGGTTCATCAGCGGTACAGGCGAGCGGAGATTGCGCGCGGTTCTCGACGAGACGTTCGAACGCTGAAGCACCGTCCCCGGCCTGATCCGCCGGGTTGAAGATCCGGGTTCTCCCTGATAGCGCAGTGGCGCTCAGATGTCGATCCTTGATGGAAACGGCTGTAAAGGCCGGTGATCGAAAGGACACGACGATGGACGCATTCATCACCGGGGTGGGTTCCTATCTTCCAGGCCTCCCAATCGGCAACGACGAACTCGACCAGTTCATCGGTAATGCTGCCGGAGCATCGGACCGATTGCGGCGGAGGATGCTCGCGGCAAATGGTATCGAGAAGCGCCACTATGCCATCGATCGGTACGGTCAAACGACCATGCTGAACGAGGAACTGGCCGAGCAGGCGATCCGCGCCGCACTCCAGAATGCCGAGCGTGATCCCGCAGATGTCGGGATTCTCGCAACCGGTACATCACAAGGTGACTTGCCTGTCCCGGGGTTCGCTTCGATGGTGCATGGCAGGCTCGGCGGCGGACCAAAACAGATCCTCTCAGCCGGGGGTGTGTGCTGTTCTGGGATTGCCGCTCTGCAAATGGTCGAAGATGCCGTTCGGCTTGGTCGTCACCGCGTAGGTGTGGCGGTCGGGTCCGAACTCGTGAGTCGAAGCCTGCGGGCAGACCGATTTGGGTCCACTACCGGCTTCGACGCCGAGTTTCTGCGGTGGATGTTGTCGGACGGCGCCGGCGCAGTGGTTGTCGAGGATCGGCCACGAGCCGACGGTTTGTCCTTGAAGATCGACTGGAGCTACCTCGTGTCGCATGCTGATCGATTCGACGTGTGTATGTATGCCGGTGTGAACGCTTCGGATCAAGTTAGAGCGGGATCGACCTGGCAGGATCAACCGACTCCTGCGGGTGCAGACGCCGAAGGAATGCTCAACCTTCGCCAGGACACTTCGATTCTCAACGCCATCGTCGCCGTGGGTGTCGAGGAGTACGTCGGCCTCGTCAGGGCGGGACGGATCGACCCGGCCCGGATCGATCACCTTCTGGTCCACTACAGCTCTGAGTATTTCCGACCCGAGATCATTCGTCTCATGGCCGAAGCAAACCTCATGATTCCGGAGGAAAAGTGGTTCACGAATCTCCAGAGTCGTGGCAACACCGGTTCGGCCAGCATTTTTGTGATGTTGGAGGAAGCATTCAACGGAGGCCGATTCAAACCCGGTGACCGCGTTCTTCTGATGGTTCCAGAATCCGGGCGCTTCTCGGTCTCGTTCGTTCATCTCACGTGCGTGGCCGGTGAGAATCCGATCCGGATGCCGATGTCTTCGAACAGTGAGCTCACCGAACAAACGTCCCAGCCAGCTGCTGAATCTCCGACTTCGTTGTTCCAGGATCTCGCTCTGGTGTGGGCGGAATTCGAGCAGCTTCTGTCCCGGGTGCCGATCGTGCGACGCATCGAGGGACAAAAGGCGTCCATGGACGATTATCGCAGTCTGCTCCTCAATCTCCGCCAGCAGGTCAAGGAAGGTGCGAGGTGGATCACGAGAGCCGCTTCGAACTTGACGGAGGAGCACACCGAGCTGCGAGCCGAGTTCATCGAACATGCAGCAGAGGAACAACGCGACTTTCGCATGCTCGAGGATGACTTTGTCGCTGTTGGTGGGAACCTCGACGACATTGTTGGCAGACAGAAGAACCCGGGATCTGAGGCTCTCTCGGCATTCATGTTCAATCAAGCAAGCCGTGAGAATCCACTCGACCTTCTAGGCGCCATGTACATCATCGAAGGCCTCGGAGCCAACAAGGCACACCGGTGGGTCGCGCTTCTCCGTGAGCATCTCGATCTGTCCGCCGATCAGATCACGTTCCTCGAATACCACGGCGCAGCCGACGAGGAGCACACGGAGAAGATGTTTGAGATTCTCCGGTCACCAGTGGTTACACCGGGCGTTGCCTCGGAAATTGTCCACACGGCAAGGGTGGTTGCACGGTTGTATGCCCTGCAGCTCGAAGAGATCGATCGTGGGTGAGAACGGCACCCGGTTCGTCGATGTTTCCGGGCCCGGGATATTGGATGCCATGGCCGGCGATCCAACGTTCTACTTCGATCGCGATGCGCTGGGCATGTTGTACGCGGATCGATGCCGCTGGAGTTCTCGGTACGTTCGTCCGTTCGCACGGTTGGCCAGTCGTGTTGTCGTGACCCTTGTGCTCGTCGTCAAACGATTGATGCCGTTCGAGTGGTCAAACCACGACCTCCTGGATCGCCTCGGGATCTGGTTTCTCTCGAGATTCGTATCCGAAGAGGGAGGCAAGTTGCTACTACGGCACTTTGTGATCGAGACAAACATCCTCGCCTTCGTTGCCCGCAACACGGGATTGACAGAGCCCGTTTTGCGGCCGGAGAACCTCGACGACCTGGCCGACAACGCGGTCATCGTTCACGACCTCAACCTCTATGAGGTATTGGCAGGATTGAAGGGCGAGGCGTTGCCACCGCCCCATGGTCGGAACCTCGACTACTCGATGCTGGAGGTGGGAGACCTCTCCGCCGGAGGACATCGCCGGCTCATGCACCTTGATCTCGAAACCGGCCTGTGCTTCATGAATGTTGTGTTTGCCTGTTTGACCACGACGACTGAATACCGAAAGGCCGTTCACTCACTGCAGTTGGATGAGTCGGTGCTCTCGATCCTGGCGGCCCTGACAGGTGACAGTCTGTTTCTGAGCTGGCGCCCGGTGGGATTCAACCCTCTGGTTCGCACAAACCGAGATGTCCCGCGCGACCTGTTCGTTCACGCGGTGATTCACGAGTATGCACACGCACGGTTGTTGGAGTTGGCTCGGATTGGCTCTACCGGTGCTTCCCGGTAGCTCGCCGCGGCCAGGTGTCGGATAACCGGTAGCCGCGCGGCCACGGATCGGATGGATCGAGTTCCAACCTGGCCGACCCTGTGATCCAGGCTCGGCCTGTTATGGATGGGATGATCGCCGGAATGCCCTCGATGGAGGTGTCCTGCAGGATCGTACCGACGAAAACAGAGTCGATGATTGACGTCATGTGCAGGGAATCACCCACTCGCATCACGCCCCTGGCTCTCAACACTGCCATCCGAGCCGAAAGCCCGGTGCCGGTTGGCGATCGGTCCAGTCTTCCGGGATCGATCACGCAGGTGTTCCGCATCGCGAAGGCCCTCTTTCTTTCGTCGAATGAGTGTGGAGTCGACAGAAGGGAGAACGAGAAGTGCGACCAATCCGGGTGGTGGGGATGGCGGAACGTCAACTGCTCGTTTGCGGCGTCGGTGATCCGCATGCCGATCTCTGCCAGTTCACGGGCCTCGGCTGGAACCAGGTCGAAGCCCAATTGGCCCGCATCGACAAGAACAAAGCTGTCTCCGCCGTAGGCCGTGTCAACCGTCAGGGTCCCGAGTCCCTCGACATCGAGCTGCACGTCGAGTTGAGATGCGAAACTCGGCACGTTATTAATGGAAACGCGCTCCGCCCTTCCCCCGCGACATGAAGCCACGACCTCTATCAGGCCACCCGGTGCCTCGAGGACGATTCGAGTCTCGGGTTCGGTCATCGCCACGATGCCCGTGTTCAGCAGAACCGTTGCCACACACATCGCGTTCGAACCAGACATGGGCGGCGTGTGTTCAGGTTCCATGATGATGAAGCCCATGGCCGCTCGTGGGTCGACGGCCGGAACGAGAAGATTGACGTGACGAAACACCCCGCCCCTCGGCTCATGCAATACGAAGTCGCGCAGCCGACCGTCGTCGGCGATCCATCTCGACTGTTCCCAGATCGTGGAACCGGGGGGAGTTTCGACCCCTCCGACAATCACGTCGCCGACCTCGCCCTCCGCATGGCACATCACGATGTCGATCGGATCGAAATCCCTGCGAGTTCGTTCATTCTCCTCGACCGGTATCGGTCCCGTGCTCTCGTCTGGATCGTAGATTCTCTTGTGCGGTTCCGGTTCCACGAGAGACACAGTGCCTTCAGGCGTTTGCGGGCGCCCGAAGCCATTCGAGCATGATTTCGGCTACCCAATCCGGTTCTTCGATATGGGGGGCGTGTCCGACATCGTCGAGGAGTGTCAGCTCCCAATCGGGACGAACTCCTATGACCCTCTCGAGGTTCCTGTGAGATACGACTGGATCTCTCCGACCGCCGATGATGTGGGTCGGGGCCTCGATCGATCTGACTTCCTCATCGAACGTGCGGCTTTGCAACACGTACGGGTAGAGCGACTTCATGGAGCTGATGTAGGCCGCCGAATAATCGGGGCTCGTCAACCACCGGCCGGTCGCCTTGACAATCGCAGCTTTGACTTCGGGTGCGATTCCCTCGGGATTGTGGGTGACGTGGGCAAGGGCGTATTCAACGTGTGTCGCGGCACTGACGTTCGAGCTTCCCCATCGCATGATGGCAGATCCGAGCCCGGGAATGGTCGGGATCATGAAGCCGAAAAGGTTTTTGGCGCCCAAATGACTCCATCTGATTCCCGGAACGGCTGGAGTTATCGGCAGCAGTCGCTCGACTGTTTCCGGATATCTGGCGGCAGTGATGAAGGAGATCAAACCGCCGAGGGAACTGCCGATGATCACCGCGGGCTTTTTCGATACCCGTCCGATGAAGGTCGCAACTAGATCGGCCTGGCTTTCGACATCAGCGCTTCGACCTTTGAGTGGCGACCGGCCGAAGCCGGGTAGATCAATGGCAAGCACCCGTCCATAATCGGTGAGCAGCGGCCCGAGTGCGACCCACGACGCCGAGCTCGAAGCGATACCGTGAATGAGAAGGATGAGCGGTCCTTTTCCGCCGTAGTCCTTGAAATGGACGGGACCGCGGATACTCACCTGCATCTATCTGGATCTTTCGAGTGCGTGCAACCTGTCAAAGCTATCCCTGATGGCTCGCAGCAAGATGGGTTTGCGGGCGACGAGAAGGCTTGCGTGGCCTCCGCCTGTGATGATGAGTTTCGATCCTGGCCAGTGTTCGTGTATCGCCCGGGCCGACTCTTCCGGCACGTACCCATCGTCGCTTGCCGCAACCAGAACAGCTGCGGCTGTGTGCGGAGGCGGATCGAAATTCAACAATGACACCGACTCCAGATACTGATGGAACCGCTCGGTGTCGAGATCCGATCTGAGTCCCACGCCCACCGAAAGCGCTGTCCCTCTGAATACGGCTGCAGGTGAGTGGCTCGGTGCCAGCGGTGCTGCAGCCACGGGGTTGGGCATCGTGGTAGCCACATAGGCTGCATGAGCACCGCCCATTGAGTATCCGGTGATTCCCATCGTATAGCCGAGGCGGTCCCGGCCGTAGGTAACGAGCGCGCGTCCCTCTTCGATGACGGCCCTACCCATTCGGGCGAGATCGACCACCGTCTGTATCGATTGCCAGGGTTCCGGTGACGGCCGACGAAGTCCGTAGTAGGGGTTCTCGAGCATGATGGATGCGATGCCAATCTCGGCAAGCCGCTTTGCCAGTTTGCCCCTGGTACGAAAGGTCTGATCATTCCATGCCGCCAGTATGACTGCGCATCGCTCGGCACCTTCCTGCGGTTCGATTCGACGTAACCGAGCGATCCTTGCACGATCCGGAAGGAATACGAACGGACTTTCGAACCATCCGTCCGTGACGAGCAGTCCGCCACGTAAGGTGGGGTTCTCCCACACAACGTCGATATCGGCGATAGGCCAGGAGTTGGCCGCCTGATTCTGGAACCATTGCAGTTCATCGGGATCGCCGAGACCCTCCTTGAAGAATCTGAGGCGCGACGGGCCGCGTTCAATCACCTTTACTGCCGCTCGATCCAACCAATGCACCCGATTGAGATTAGGCGAACCCCCTGGGCAACGAAGCCTGATCCAGATCAGATCAGGGGTGTGATCTGGCTGGGATGGGATCGACCGGCTCGAGATAGAGATCCCAAATCAGCTGGGCCATGATGATCGCGGCAGCGACCAGACCGAACTCGATCGGACCCAGCGCGTTGCCCACAGCGCCGAGTATGAGGAACAACGCAGCGCATGCAAACCGGATTCGAGCCTTGAGCCCATCATGTCGGTCCACCGCCGCTTCGGTACTGACGTGAATGAGTCCCATGGCAGAAAGCGCCACCGTGATTCCGACAACGAAGATCCAACGAGGTTCGCCTGACATGTCGTCCGTGACGAGAAACTCGAGACCAATACCGGTCGCGGTGAGACCGAACGCGAGCGGCAAGTGGCTGTAGATCCACGCGGTGGGCTTCCAGGCGGTCCGCTGACCCTTTTTGCGTCGAACGACAGATCCTTCGAGATTGTCGAAATACAGCCACCACAGAGCGGTGGCGATCATGATGCCGATAAGGGATGCGATCACGGGGCGTGGGTGCCAACCTTCATGAGACAACCCGGCGACCACTGCTGCGATCGACTCGCCAAGGACGAGAATGGTGAAAAGTCCGAATCGCTCCGGTAGGTGTGAGGTATCGAGCGGTACCTTCGCCTGAATTTTTCGAACAGCGAACGGAGTGTAAAAGTCGATTGCGAGTCCGAGACCCCACAGAAAGAATCTGGCCGGTTCATCGATGAGCAGAGACAGAAGCCACACAGCGATCGCGATGGAATGGCCAGTTATGTAGCCGGTGACCAGTTCGCGGGTCTCGTGAACGTGTCGACGAGCTCGGATATACATCACGACGAGCAGCGACCGGGCTGCGATGTAGCCGACGGCAAAAGCGAACGTAGAGTCGGTTTCTCCGGACATACTCGCCGCCATGAGAGCGACGGCGACGATCTGGGCCGCTGCCAACCCACGCTGGCCGAGGTCGTCCGTGTCGTAGCGATCGGCGTAAAACGTGTATCCCGACCACGCCCACCACAGAGGAACGAAGAAGATCATGAACGGGATGAAACCGGCAAGGCTGTGATCGTCGAGAAGTCGACCACCGAGCCGGGCGACCGCAACGACGAATACGAGATCATAGAAAAGCTCGAGCCAGCTCGCGCTTCGGTGCGTTTCCGTCTCTGCGGTTCTCAGTCTCGGAGGACGCAGTGAGCCGATCTTCATGCCTTGCCCCGACGTTGCTTGCTTGACGTCGAGATTAATCGGCATTTGGCGGCAGCGTAGAGCCTGGCCGGTGTAGCGTTCTGGGGCAAGGAGGTCGGCGTGGAGATAGTGTTTCACGGGGTTCGCGGTTCTGTTCCTGTCGGGTCACCGTTGATGGATCGGTACGGGGGCTCGACCATGTGCCTGTCGATGCAGCTCGACGCTACATCTCATCTCGTTTTGGACTGCGGGACAGGGCTACGCGGATTCGAGGACCACGCCGGGACCGAAGCCCGGCATTTCACCATTCTTCTCAGTCACTATCACTGGGACCATCTCATGGGCCTGCCCTTCTTCTCGCCTCTCTACGAACCCGAGGCGACCTTCGATTTCTATGGATCGCCCTGGGAGTCCCAAACGGTCGAAGAGGGCGTAGCCGGAGCATTTGAGCCGCCGTGGTTTCCCGTTCCGCTTTCTGCTACTGCTGCGGCCAAGAATTACCTGGCGGTGCCGGACGAACCGTGGCAGGTAGGTCCGCTGACGATCAGTGCCGCGCGCCTTCACCATCCCCAGGGAGTCACGGCCTATCGGATCGACACACCGACAGGGTCGGTCGTGTTTGCTACTGATGTCGAGAGGGGAGAGAAGGAATCGGATGAACGGCTCGCCACCCTGGCCTCGGGAGCTGACGTCTTGATCCACGATGCCCAATACTCCCCAGATGACTATGCAGCACATCGGGGATGGGGACATTCGACGTGGCGGGACGCAGTCGCGGCCGCGAAGGACGCCGACATATCGCATCTCGTGCTCGTCAGCCATGATCCTCAACGCACCGACGAGGACGTCGACCAGCTCTTGGAAGAAGCACGGCAGTACTTCCCCAACACCGATGCCGCCCAGGTGGGCATGGCCATCGACATCTAACCGGTACTGCTACGCCGTTACCTGGACCACGACGGCGTCAAAACCCTCGGCTCCATCCGGCCGAGGCTCAACTCGATCTTCTTCTTGCGTATAGCCCTCGCCATCGGTGGCTCTGACTTCGATGAGCGCCTGTCCTGGTGTTACCGGCACGTCTGCCCGCCATTGCACCCATGATTTTTCGCTCAACGGCTCACTCAAGATGGCGTCGAACCATTCGCCGCCATTTACCCTTACTTCTACTTTGTCGATTCCCTTGAGCGGTGCCCATGCCACTCCAGCCACCGTCGTAGTTCCGGCAGAGACCGGATCGTCTTTCGTTGGCACATCGATGCGTGATTGGGTCTTGATAGGACCCTCTTTCGCCCACCCTCGTGGTACCCAGTAACCGTCAAACCCCTCCCAGGTTGTGAGCGTTATCTCGCTCAACCACTTTGTCGCTGATACGTACCCGTAGAGGCCGGGCACTATCAATCTGGCGGGAAAGCCGTGCTTGGCGGGCAGCGGTTCGTCGTTCATCGCAAGTGCGATCAGAGGTTCTCTGCCATCGAAGACTGCCTCGGTCGGAAAACCGGCTGTCCAGCCATCAACCGAGGTACCGACGGTCTGCGTGGCGCCGTTCTGAACACCGGCCAAATCGAGAACCTCGGCGAGCCGAACACCGGTCCATTTGGCGTTACCGACGTATGGACCACCGACAGGGTTGGATACACAGGCGATCGTCACATATTCCTCGATCAGGTCAAAAGCTTTCAGTTCGTCGAGGGACAACTCCAGCTCGGTGTCGACCATGCCATTGACACGCAGAGACCAACTTGCGGGATCGACACGGGGTACGGCGAGAGCGGTATCGATGAGGTAGAACTGGTCGTTCGGCACAATGATCGGGGTGATACCTGGCACGCTGAGCATGTTCGCCTGCGAAGGAGCGGCGAGGGTACCGGCGGCGTCGGGTACCGCAAGGGTTGAAGGGTCGATGCTCACTCCGCCGCCAAAGGCGAACCGTCCTAGCGTCCCTGAAGCAACAGCTACGGCTCCAATGCCGCCCGCCGCTGTGAGAAACTCCCTGCGAGACGCACCGACCGGTGCCTCGGGTATTCGAAGGTCAGATTCCGTGTCGGGGGTCGAGAGTCCGGCGGAAACGGGAACCGCCGGACTCTCCGAAGCGATCAGTCGTTGAAGGTAGGTGAGTGAGTTGTATCCAACCGCACCGCCAAGGAGGCCCAGCACTGTTGTCCACGCAGGATCCACGAGAGGCGATTGGATGCCGGCCACAATGCCGATGATGGCGAAACCGAAGAACACGAGCAACGCCAACCAGGTACGGCGATAGGACCACACGCCGACTGCGGCTCCAAGAAGGAGTGCCACGATCACCGTCCCGATCAAAAGGGCTGGTTTGTCGGCAGTACCGAACGTTGTGACGGCGAAGTCTTTGAGAGCGGGGGGCGACCAGTCGATGAGTCGTTCGCCGATGGCAGTAATGGGACTCGATACCGAAGAGATGAGCCCGGACACGAGCTCACCGAAGCCAAGTGAAGCAGCGACCCCGACGATTCCGGCTAGGGAGAGTTTGGTTGTGGTTTTCATGAATTCGCTCGTTGTAACGACCGTCGGTCGTCGATGGTTCCCGTCCATGGTATTCGGAGCCATCGGTAGCCTGGATGGGTGTCCTATGCAGTTGTGATCTTGGCAGCCGGGCTTGCCTCTCGAATGGGACGCCCCAAGCAGCTTCTACCCGTTGGCGGACTGGCGATGGTGCGTCGGGTCGCCGAAGCTGCGTGCCGAACAACCACTGGCGCAGTTGTAGTCGTCACGGGGGCGTACGGGGCGCAGGTCGCTCGTTCCGTGGCCGGGACATGTGCGTCGTGCGTTCGAAACGAGCGATACGAAGAAGGAAGCTATTCGTCGCTGAGAGCCGGCCTCGAAGCGATTGCGAAAACGGCGATGGTTCCGGCTGTAGTCCTGGTCGGCGATATGCCAGATATCTCGAGTGATGTCATAGAAGCTGTAGGCCAGAGTCTCGAACATGGATCGTGGGGAGTCATCACCGACTACCTCGACGGGCCAGGACACCCGTTCGGTCTTTCCGCGGAATTGATATCGTCTTTACCCGTCAGCGCGCCCGACAGGTTCGTTTTTGAAGTGCTTGAGACCGATGAGCGGACTCAGCGGTTGAGCTACGAAATCAGGAAGCCGCTCGACGTGAACACCCCGGATGACTATGACGTTCTAGGAGAGCGGGGCGATGATGTTTCTCTGTAGGCTCGCCTGACACGGCTCGGGGAGTGGTAATGGCAAAACTGGTACCTGCGGACGAGCTCGCGACGTACATCGGAGCCGAGTTCGGACCGTCCGAATGGCTTCACATCGACCAGGACCGCATCGATGCATTTGCCGATGTAACACTCGATCACCAATTCATACACATCGATCCAGAGGCTGCCGCCACAACCGAATTCGGTTCAACCATCGCGCACGGTTTTCTCACGCTATCTCTTCTTTCGTACCTGTGTTCCGAGCTGACCCTGATGCCCGAACACCTCGCGATCGGAATCAATTACGGCTTCGACTCTGTCCGTTTCGTCCAACCGGTCGCCGTCGACAGCTGGATCCGAGCTCACGTACGCGTGCTGGATGTCATCAACAAAGGCCAAGGACGATATCTGATCAAGAACTCGGTGACGGTTGAGATCAAAGGTCAAGAAAAACCGGCGCTCGTCGCCGAGTGGCTCGGGATGGGGATTGTGGGCGTGTGAGAGCTCTCGTGGTCGAAGCATACGGGCCCTGGGACACATCGAAAATCCTGGAGATCGATGAACCTCGAGCGGGCCCTGACGAAGTAGTCGTCAAAGTCGAGGCTGCGGGCGTCAACTTTCCCGACATACTCATGATGGAAGGGAAGTACCAGTTCAAACCCACAACGCCGTTCGTGCCTGGTGTTGAGGGGGCAGGAGTGGTCACCAGCGTCGGTGAGGCAGTCGAAGATTGGAAGGAAGGCGATCGCGCGATCTTTCTCGTCGATGCCGGTGCCTTCGCTGAGTACGTGGCCGTGCCCCGAACGCGGCTTCTGCCCTTGAACGCGGGCCTCAGCTTCGTCCAAGGTGCCGGTCTCGCCATGATCTACGGAACGAGTTTTCATGCTCTGAAACAGCGAGCCGATATTCAGCATGGCGAAACGCTTCTCGTCCTCGGAGCTTCCGGAGGCGTTGGCACGGCGGCCGTGCAGTTGGGCAAGGCGATGGGCGCCACCGTCATCGCATGCGCCTCCAGCGACCAAAAATTGGCATACGCAACTTCCCATGGAGCCGATTTCACCATCAACTATGCGTCCGAAGACATCCGAGCCAGAATCAAAGATCTCACCAACGGAGCAGGTCCGGACGTCGTTTACGATCCGGTCGGCGGCGATCTCGCCGAATTGGTATTTCGTTCGATCGGATGGGGAGGGCGTTATTTGGTAGTGGGATTCGCGGCCGGCGAGATTCCGTCCCTCGCCTTCAACCTGGCTCTCCTGAAGGGCGCTTCGGTGGTCGGGGTGTTCTGGGGTGCCTTCGTAGCGCGCGAGCCCGACATTGCTGCCCAAAACTTTGCGGAGATCGTGGGCATGGTCGAAACCGGTCAGATCGTGCCGCCTGTTTCACGGAAGTATCCACTTGCCGGCGCGCACGAGGCGCTTGGTCAGATCGCCAGTCGCCAGGCCACCGGCAAATTGATTCTCACTATGTGAGCTCTAGTAGGGCTTTCTGGTCACGCCTGTGCAGCACGGCTCCCAGGAACATCGTCAGCAGGATGCTTGGAAGAAACACCTGTGCGCCGGCTGCGGCAAAAGCCCTGAGAAGCATTTCGGCGACCACGAGTGGGCTGAGGACGGCGATTGTGACATTCGTCGGTAGAACGGTACGAAGCGCAACACCGATGTTGCCTGCTATGGATCCCGTGTCGGCTGTGAGAGGGGGACGCGAGTCGACTTCGATGAAACCGGTTGCCGGAAACTGACCGGGACTCTCCGGTGCTGCCGCTGCGTTGCCTGCCGATCCGTTGGATGCCGGTGGGCTGGTGGATGTGGACCCCGCGACCGTCGTGGTAGTCGTTGTCGTCGAGGAGGTTGTTGTAGTCGAAGACGTGCTCGTCGTCGACGCAGGCGGCACAGTGGTGGTGGTTGTGGTTCCCGGCGTGATAGTGGTAGTCGTTGAGTTTTGCGTAGTGGAAACCGGAGGCAGCGTCGGCGGCGGCATGGTCGTCGGGGGCAGGATTGGCGGCGATGCAGTGGTCGTCGTCGTAGTTGTCGGCGGGGCGTTGGTTGCATGCCATTCGGCGAGAAGACGGTTGGCTGTGCGATGTGCTTCTGTCTCGGCAGCGCCTATTTCCGTGATTGCGGTTGCCAGGGCCGCTTGTACGGCCGGATTGTTGGGACACTCTGACGCGTACTCTGATGACTCTTCAATTGCTCGGGAAGCTGTGTCTCGAATCTCACGCACGCTTTTTCGATGCTCCTGGTTTGCCTCGTTCGCATGGGTTGCGGCGTCGAGCTTGTCCGCAAGTTTGGACACCTCCTTTTCCATGTCGTGAATGGCGTCGTGACGTTCATTGTCTATGTTCTCGATGGCCTTCGCGCAATCAGCCGCGTAGGAACTGGTGGGTACACCAAGAACGATCAGGACAAGCACGGCGATTATGCCGGTCGAAGCTCGCGAACTCATGCGGAAACATCGGCAGAACGCCAGATTCCTATACCTTCAGCTCAGCGCTTTGAGAGCCGAATCAAGATTGTATGTTTCCCGACAAAGCTCCTGCGCGTTTGCTGACACCCGGAGGCATGATCGCCACGGTCATCGGTGTTATAGGCGTTCTCGTCATGGCGTCCATGTTGTTCGCCAGGAGTGTCCAGATAGAGCGTGTCGGCGCTGATGCGGACGTCCTCGTAGCCTCGCAACAGGTCAACACTGCAGCTTCGGTGCTGCAGGCAAATCTCGGCCTGTATCTCGTGCTGCGACAAGCCGATGAGGAAGGGCTGGGCGCTGGCGCTGCCCTCCAGGTGGCGTCCGCTGATCTCAATTCGACAGTCATGGCCCTCGAGGATCGGATCGACGACCTGCGAGAGCTATCACCTCGCGGCGCATCGATGCTCGACGCGACGGGCATCAAGCGCTCGATCGCGACGATAGAAGCCGAAGACAACTCGGAGGTGGCCAGTGGCATTGCCCGGACCGAGGTGCGACCGGTGTTAAGCGAGATCATCGACCTCGGCACCGGCATTCGTGACGGAGCCGCATCCCGAATCGCCGCCGAACGATCGTGGGCAGGAACCCTGACACAATTGACGAGCTGGGCGGTGGCACTCCTCATTCCGATGGCAGCCCTGCTCGTGTACCGCCTTGTCGCGCGACGAGATTTGCAGGCTGCGCGCCTCGAAGAACGGCTGGCGAAGGAACAGGAAATCGTCGCTACCAAGGATCAGTTCCTCTCGAACCTGTCGCACGAGCTGAAAACGCCGTTGACAAGCATCCTCGGTTTCACGCTCGCCGTAGATGATTCTTTCGAAGATCCCAACACGGTTGACGTTTCCGTGCTCAGCGAGGTGAACGATCTCGTTCTGGCCGATGCCGCGAAACTCACCCGGATGATCGAAGATCTTCTCGTGATCGACAAAGCGGACGACCAACTGGGCCTCGTGCCCGAGACGGCTCCGATCTCCTGGTTGATCGACGAAAGCCTCGATACCTTTCGCCGCACCGGATTTGATGTTGTGGTCGAAGGAGAGATGGAACCCGTGACCGTTGACCCGGAAGCGGTCAAACACATACTTCGGAACCTCATTGCGAACGCCATTGCCCACGGATCACCTCCGGTACGAATCGTCGGCAAGCTTTCCGGTGATCTGTATTTCGTGGAGGTTCGAGACAATGGGGGAGGCGTCGCCGAGCAACGTCTCGAGACTCTCTTTCGGCGCTATGTCCATGAAGCCGATCAGCCGCTCTTAGAGGGATCGGTCGGGCTCGGAACTGCTGTTGCGCAAAAGCTGGCGATGGCGATCGGTGGTGAGATCTCCTACTACCGCGACCGTGAGGAAACCGTGTTTTCATTGCGGCTTCCCCACGTCTCCATCCCGGACGAAACCGCTGCGTGAGGCGGCTAGATGCCGACGTCTCGACGGTTGAAACCCCTGATTGCGACTGCCAGAAGCAGAAGCGTCACAGAGGCCATACCCAGGAAACCCGAGATCGACGCGGCCCCCGCGAGAGGCACGCTGTCCAGATACCAGTAGAAGGGCGAAGCGCCTCGTATCGACCGCAGAGACTCGACCACCGAGCCGAGGCCATACAGGAGAAAAAAGAGAGCCATCAGGCCTCCGCTGACGCCTATGGCCAACCCTCTACGGCCACTGACTGCCGACACTGCCATGGCTACCGTTCCGAACAATACCGAGAGCAGTGCCAAGCCGACGTTGACCCAGACCATTCCTGCCATTGTCAGATTCAGGTCCCAAATGGGATTGGAGGCCACCAGGACGAGAAAGATCACAGCCGATATGGCTGCCATGAGTGCCACCATCGCAAGCCACTTCTCGAGAACGACACGGGTTCGGCTCAACGGCAATGCCAGCAGCATGTCCATGGTTTTCGAGTCTTCTTCCGATGACAGCGTCGTCGCGCCTATGGCGATGGCCCAGGCTGCGACCAGGATGGTGCCGAATCCGTCGTAGAGCTGACTGTTGACGTAGCCAACACCGGTGCTGAGAGCAGCTATGTCCTGGATTCCGAAGGCTGCGAGCATTGCCTCGGGTACGGATTCGAAGAGCTCCGAGAAGGATTCTTCTTTCAGTGATGGAAAGAATGCAACGTTAAGAATCACATACAGTGCCATGCCGATGCCCCACCACATCAGTGTCTTGCGCCTATCCCAGATGCCCTTGCCTGTGAGCGTGCGGATCATGGCCCATCCTCATAGAACGCCAGGAACACATCTTCGAGCTCGCCCTCGTGCGCTTCGAGTTCGACGACCTCGTGGCGGGCGGCTGTTTTTACGATGGCATCGATCGGGCCCGTGCTCGTGATGATGAGCTTCGTACCGTGGGCCGTGACCGCCGAGACGCCCTCTAGCGTGCTGAACTCCGTCTCAGCGACGGGCACGGAAAAGGTGAAGGCGAGCACTCTGGTTGCTTCTCTTCTGAAGGCCCCGACTTCATCGACTCTCACGAGCCCTCCATCGCGGATGATGGCCACTTGATCTGCGATCCGTTCGACTTCAGGAAGAACGTGAGATGAGAGAAAGACCGTCGTCCCGTTTGAGACGGCGTCGGCAACCATCGCGTAAAACTCCTGTTGAATGATGGGGTCGAGGCCACTCGTAGGCTCGTCCAGCATCAAAAGCTCCGGTCTGTGCATGAAGGCCTGAACCAGCCCCAGCTTCTGTCGATTGCCAGTTGAATAGTTGCGAACCGTGACGTTCAGATCGAGATCGAGTCGCTCGGCAAGACGCGTTGCCTCCGCTCGCACGTCGACCTTCCGCATCGACGAGAAGAATTCGACGATTTGATGTCCCGTCATGCGTGAATACAGCGCCAGATCGCCCGGCAAGAACCCGGTTCGACTCCGTATTTCTTTCGAGCTTTCCTGCACATCCAAGCCGAAAACCCGGGCACTACCACTCGTGGGCCGGATGAAATCCATCAATAGCCGGAACGTGGTGCTCTTTCCTGCACCGTTTGGTCCGAGGAAGCCGAACACTTGCCCTGGCTCGATCGCGAGATTGAGATTCTCGACCCCCCTTGTCTGTCCATAAAACTTGGTGAGATCGTTGGTTTCGACGATTGGATTCATGGAGTTCTCGTCAGGTCGAGCATCCTTGCGGCATGTCCGTTGAGGTCGAACGAAGGATCGATATGGCGGGCGATTCCGAAACCGTTGAGAGCGGCGATGAGAGCTTCAATACGGATTGTCGCTTCGATGGTTCCGATGTCTGGCATATCTCGTAGCAGTGCGGTTGTGAAACGTTCGATCCTGTATCGGTGTCCTTTGGCGAATCGCTGCCTGATCGGTTCGTTCGTGTGCGTCGCTGAAACCGCGATCTGTAGATAGACCTGAGCCATGGAAGACTGCTCTGTCATGAATAAGACGTAAGCGTTTACGAGGTCTTCGAGGCTGTCGTTACCTTCGTCCCCAGGATCCATCGCTGCGATTGCCTCGCGAACCACGGTCAGAACGGCAGCTTCCTTGGTTTCGAAAAGATTGTAGAAGGAACCGGCACGAACGCCGGCCCGGTCGGTTATGGCCTTCAGCGTTATGCCCTCAACGCCAACGTCTGCCAGGAGGGCCCTGGTCGCGTCCAGGATCCGCTCCCTGGTCTCGAGTCCTACCTTGTATCTGGCCATGCCACATGTCCAAGTGAGTGGGCTGAGCAACTTAGTCGACAGCCAGCCAGCGTGCGGATCCGACGCGTTTCGGATACGGTCCCGATGGGGAATATCGGTGATCTATTTTGAGTTGTAATTCAAAATAGAGTGTATGCTCAAATTTGAACTGGAGAATTTGGTGAGGACGGCCGATATTCGAAGAGGGTTCTCGTAAGGAGTGTCCCGGGAAGGTCTTCGAGGAACCATCGATCGCCTCTAGCAGATTCAACAAGACCCACATACCGTACCAATGAGATCCCGGAGGATCCGGAAGCCAACGAAGGTGACACATGACGCACTACAAGACCAACTTGCGGGACATCGAGTTCAACCTCTTTGAAGCGAACGACGGGTCCGAATATTACGGATCTGGCGAATTCGGCGAGGTCGATGTCGCAACCGCT
>JBFGAX010000035.1:0-26591 GCA_041567895.1 Acidimicrobiia bacterium | reverse complement strand
CTCGATCTCGCGGATTTCTTCGCGGATCGAGATCATGGCGTCACAGAAACGATCGATTTCGGCGAGTGACTCAGACTCGGTCGGCTCGATCATGAGCGTACCGGCCACCGGCCAGGACATCGTCGGTGCGTGGAAGCCATAGTCCATCAGGCGTTTGGCGATGTCCTCTGCGGACGCGAACTGCTTGAGTGGCCGAACGTCGATGATGCACTCATGTGCGACTCTTCCTTCCGCACCTCGGTACAGCACGGGGAAATGTTCTTCGAGACGGGCTGCGATGTAATTCGCGTTGAGGATCGCGATCTCGCTTGCTCGTCTGAGACCGTCGCCCCCCATCATCGCAATGTATGCATAGGAAATCGGAAGGATGCTGGCGCTGCCCCATCGGGCCGCCGACACGGCCCCGGAGCCGGGTTGGAGCGGGTCGCCCGGCAGAAAAGGCACGAGATGCTTCGCGACGCCGATCGGTCCCACACCCGGTCCGCCGCCGCCATGGGGGATGCAAAACGTCTTGTGCAGATTCAGATGGCAAACATCGGCGCCGAAGTCACCTGGTCGGCTGAGACCCACCTGTGCGTTCATGTTGGCTCCGTCCAGGTATACCTGTCCGCCGTGTTCGTGGATGACGTTGCAGATCTGTGAGATGGTGGTTTCAAACACGCCGTGCGTGCTCGGATAGGTGATCATCAGTGCCCCGAGCCGGTCGGCATGTTCGACGGCCTTGCTTGTGAGATCGCCAATATCCACGTTTCCGTCGTCGTCGGTCTTCACGACAACAACTTCCATACCGGCCATCACCGCGCTTGCCGGATTCGTGCCATGGGCCGACGCCGGGATCAGGCAGACGTCTCGTTCTCCATCGCCATTGGACTCGTGATAACGGCGAATCGCCAGCAGGCCGGAGTACTCACCCTGGGATCCGGCATTTGGTTGGAGCGAAACACCTGCAAAGCCGGTGATGTCGGCGAGCCACTCCTCGAGATCGGTGAACAGCGTCGCGTAACCCTCACTTTGATCGATGGGAGCAAACGGATGCATGCGTCCGAACCCGGACCAGGTGACAGGAATCATCTCGGACGTCGCGTTCAGCTTCATCGTGCACGATCCGAGCGGGATCATCGAATGCACGAGAGACAGGTCTTTGGCTCTGAGTCTGTTGATGTAGCGCAGCAACTCGGTCTCTGAGTGATAGGAGTTGAAGACCGGATGAGTCAAAAACTCTGTCGTTCTCTCGAGCGCCGGCGGGAGGCGAGACCCGACATCTCCTGGATCCTCAGCCCCGAATAGGGCGAGGATCTCGTCGACGTCGTCTTCGGTCGTTGCTTCGTCGAGCGAGATTCCGACGTGGCGATCGTCGATGAAGCGCAGGTTCATGCCCTGATCGGCCGCCGATACGACTCCGTCTCTTGCCTGGTCGGTTGTGACGGTGATGGTGTCGAAGAAGTGCTCGGAACCGAGCGCATAGCCGGCGTTTGTCAGACCGGCAGCCAATCTCGATGTGCGTTGGTGAATGGTTTCGGCGATCTCTCGCAGGCCTTCCGGTCCGTGGTACACGGCGTACATCGAAGCGACGACAGCCAGCAAGACCTGTGCGGTGCAGATGTTCGATGTCGCTGCGTCGCGACGGATGTGCTGCTCCCGGGTTTGGAGGGCCATCCGAAGGGCAGGCTGGTCTTCGGTGTCCTTCGAGACGCTGATCAACCGGCCCGGTAGCGATCTGACGTGGTTCTCGTGGATGGCCATGAAGGCTGCGTGAGGACCGCCGAATCCCATCGGCACGCCAAATCGCTGGCTGTTACCCACCGCAACATCGGCACCCCATTCGCCCGGAGGAGTGAGCAGGGTCAGCGCAAGGAGATCGGTCGCGGCAATCACAATTGCCCCGACATCGTGGGCTGAGGCAGTAAACGTCTCGTAGTCGTGAATCGAGCCATCTGTGGCCGGGTACTGGACCAATCCGCCGAACACGTCTTCGGTGAATGTGAAGTCGTCGTGGTCGCCGACCACGACGTCATATC
Organism: Acidimicrobiia bacterium; assembly: GCA_041567895.1. Lineage (GTDB taxonomy): Bacteria > Actinomycetota > Acidimicrobiia > Spongiisociales > SHLN01 > JABDOU01. Next base: position 24,573 of record JBFGAX010000035.1, on the reverse strand, counting down.
CCAATGGCGTTGCTCTGGTCTTGACCACCTCGATGGTTTGGGGGTGGCACAGTTCCGATACGAAAAACCGATGTGCCGTCGATTTGCGCGGCTGAACCCTGCGAGCGAGCGTCATCGCCTCGGCGGCGGCGGTGGCCTCATCGAGCAGGGAGGCGTTGGCGATGTCAAGGCCGGTGAGATCTGAAACCATTGTCTGAAAATTCAGCAACGCTTCCAGGCGTCCCTGGGCGATCTCTGCCTGATACGGCGTGTAGGCGGTGTACCAGCCGGGGTCTTCGAGGATGTTGCGAAGGATCACTGTCGGAGTGACCGTGTCGTAATAGCCCATCCCGATGAACGACCGCAGCACTTCGTTTAGCCCTGCAAGGTCAGACAGGTGATCAAGCGTGTCGGATTCGCTCATGGCGCTCGGTAAATCGAGTTCGCCTCTCAGTCGAATATCCGCCGGAATGGTCTGGTCGATGAGCTCGTCGATGGTCGACACGCCAACCATCGCAAGCATGTGTTCGATGTCGGCGGGACGCGGTCCGATGTGCCTGTCGGCAAATACGCTCATCTATCGGTGCCTTTCAAGCGTTCTCTGCATGAGATTGGTAGGCGTCCGGTGCCATGAGGGCATCCAGCTGGTCCGGATCCGTAGGACGGATCTTGATCATCCAGCCGTCCTGGTACGGCGAAATGTTCACCTTCTCGGGATGTGCTTCGAGCTGCGTGTTCACCTCGACGATTTCTCCACTGACCGGCATGTAGACATCGCTAACGGCCTTGGCGGATTCGACGACGCCGAACTCGTCACCCTGTTCCATGCTGTCACCGACGTCTGGTAACTCCACATAGACGATGTCGCTCATACTGTCCTGAGCGTGATCGCTGATCCCCACGACAATGAGGTCGTCTTCCTGGCGCGCCCATTCGTGAGTTGTTGCGTATCTCGCGTTCTGATCTAGTTCCAATGCTCCTCCTCCTGGCTAGCGATATGCGGGACGGTAGAGCGGCCGCTGTACCACGCGGGCCGCTTTGGGCTTGTTTCTGATCTCGATCTGTATCGGAGTGTCGGTGGTGGCATACCTGGCGTCAACCAGAGCATTTCCGGCATAGGCGTCTGCGGTGGGGGCGTACATCCCCGTGACGACCTCACCGATCGTCTCGCCTTCGGCATTGAGCACGGGGTATCCCTGTCGAGGCACCCCCTTGTCAAGGAGCACAAATGTGACCAGCTTGCGTTCAACGCCTTCGGATTTGATCCTCTCGAGCGCCTCCTTGCCGACGAAATCCTTGTCGAAGTTGATCGCCCAGGCCAACCGTGCTTCGAGCGGATTGATGTCGTCTGAGATCTCATGGCCGTACAGGGCGAAGCCGGGTTCAAATCGCAGACTGTCGCGCGCCGCCAAACCGATCGGCGCGGTCTCGATATCGTGCTCGAGTCCGGCATCGAGGAGTGCATTCCAAACGCGTCTGGCGTGTTCGTCTCCGAAGTAGAGCTCCACACCGTCTTCGCCCGTGTATCCCGTTCGGCCAATCACAACCGGCACATCGACCAGGCGCACATGGGCGGCTGCGAACCGCTCGATGTCGTAAACGTCGTGATCGGTGAGCTTGTCGAGAAGCTCCAGCGCCCGCGGGCCCTGGACCGCCAACATATAGAGCTCATCTGAACGGTCATCGAGCTTCACGTCGAACGGCTCGGCATACGCCTTCAGATGATCGAGGTCCTTTTGTCGATTGTCAGCGTTGATCACAACCATGTAGTGATCGTCGAGTCTGTATACGAAGACGTCATCAACAACGCCACCGTGCTCGTGCAGGAGAAGCCCGTAGCGTGATTGACCGGGCTCCAGGTCTGCAATGTCACTCGTTACCACATGATCGAGAAATGCGACAGCATCAGGTCCCGAAACGGCCACCTGTCCCATGTGGTCGATATCGAAGATGCCGACGCTCCTCCTGGTGATGTGATGCTCTTCAATCGGACCGGTCTCATAGAGCACGGGCATCGAGTGGCCGGCAAACTCCACCATACGAGCACCCAGTTCTACGTGCCGATCGTGGAGAGCGGTTCGTTTCAATTCGTCAGACATGACTTCCCATGTTTCATCCAAAAAAACGGATAGGCGGCAACGTCCTATCCGTTGACTCTGTCCTCGATCTGTCCTTGGCCAAACTGGCCCTGGGCTGCGATCACCTGAGAGATTGCCCCTTCGGTGCGGGTGTTTCCGCTCTCCAGAGTTGCTGTTGTCGGTGCGATCCTTGGGCCTGAGAGTTTCGGGCTGTCACCGGATGGGGGCGACAGTCCTTGCACCTTCGGCGTCCAATCCGTTCTTGAGTTTTGAAACCAAACGGAATTGATCTCTCTCGTACCGACTCGACCAGCTCTATTCAATTGTCCTTCCACCCTACCAAGCCGGCAGCCGGCTCTGCCGCACAATCAGGAAGCAGCCGAAGGGCTGTCGGTCCTCTTGAGCGGACGCATCAAACCTTCCTGAGCGGCGGACGCCACGAGGCTTCCATCTTCCGTATAGATATGACCGATATTGAACCCCCTGGCCCCCGAAGCCGAGGGCGCTTTCATGTCATAGAGCAGCCAATCGTTGGCCTTGACCGGGCGGTGGAACCACATGGCATGGTCGAGACTCGCACCCATGAGGTTGTCAAAACTCGGCGCATGTGCGCTCACGGCCGTCCCCATCAGGGCAAGGTCGCTGAGGTACGTGAGCATGATGTTGTGTACGCCGGGGTCGTCGGGGAGTTCGCCATTGATGCGAAACCACATTTGTCGCTCCAGCGCCCCCGGTTTCCATTCGGCCGGGGAACGGTCGTAACGGATCTCGATGGGAATGCCCCGGGTTTGCCAGTTGTGAGGGAAGAAGTCGCGCGGTGACATGCCGAAGTCCTCGGGACCGGAGAAATCGTATGGTCCTCGGGTGATGGGCTGGACCTGCTGATGATCGAAGCCCTCCTCGACTATGTGGAACGACGCCGCCAGATTGAAGATGGCCTCGCCTCGCTGTCGTGCCACGACCCGTCGAGTGGCAAACGAACGGCCGTCGCGAATCCGGTCTACGTCGAGAATCACAGGAATCGCCGGATCGCCTGGCCGCAAAAAATACGAATGCAGCGAGTGAACCTGAATGTCCTCGACCGTCCGGTAGGCAGCCGAGAGGGCCTGGGCTGCCACGATGCCTCCAAACAATCTCTTCCTCTCCCAATAGGTCGGATGCCCCCGATAGAGGTTGAGATCGATTTCTTCGAGGTCGAGGCTGGCGACGAGAGCGTCGACATCTTCCTGGTCGGCGCTCATCGTTATTTGGGAGGCATTCGGATGCCACCGTCCATTCTGACTGTTTCGGCGTTCATGTAGGGATGGGTGAGGAGGAACAGAGCAAGCTCGGCGTATTCATCCGGACGCCCGAGACGAGGCGGAAAGAGGACAGATTTCCCAAGCGCAGCTCTTGCTTCTTCCGGCAGAGAGTCGAAGAGAGGCGTGTCGATCAATCCGGGAGCGATCGTCGACACCCGAATACCGACTGCGGCAAGGTCGCGGGCGATCGGCAGGGTCATGCCTACCACGCCGCCCTTGGAAGCCGAATAGGCCGCCTGGCCGATCTGACCGTCGATGGCGGCGACAGATGCCGTGTTGACGATCGCGCCCCGTTCTCCCTGTTCATCCGGGTCGTTTTGGGCCATGGAGGCTGCTGCCAGCCGGATGCAGTTGAACGTTCCGACCAGGTTCACCGAGATCACCTTTTGGAAGGTATCAAGAGCATGAGGGCTTCCGTCACGGCCAACCGTACGTTGCGCCCAACCGATGCCGGCGCAGTTGACCAGGGACCGTAGAGGCCCCATGTCGGTAGCGGTTTCCACCGCCTGGCTGACCTCCTCCTCGCTTGTGACATCTGCAGGCACCGCCCTGCCCCCGATGTCAGATGCGACCTCATCGGCCTTATCGGCGGAACGGTCCACAATGACCACGGCCGCCCCCTTCGAGGCCAACAGGCGAGCCGTCGCCTCGCCAAGACCGGAGGCGCCCCCGGTCACGATCGCTGAGCTGTCTGCGAGATTCAAAGAGATCCTTTCGTTGGCGTCGTCACAATTGATCGTTGAGGAATCTCGCCAGGATTCTGGCGTGGTTGTGCTCGCGATCTTTCGTCGTATAAAGCAATGTCACGCTCCCAAGTCTGGCCTGGCGGACGATCGGTTCCCAGTACCGCTCGAGCGACGGCAGCGTATCAATGAACGCCTCTTCGAAATCGGTCCAGGAACGCTGCATGAGTTTTTCCAGTTTGCGATCCGGTGCCAGTTCACGAATCCAGCCAATCATGGCGAGGCTGTCCGATGCCACGCCGGGCGGCCAGCGCCGACTGACCAACCATCGGGAACCGTCCGTGCTTTCCCGAGGATCCCACACTCTCTTGATAGCGATTGTCATGGTGGGAGCCTATTCAGCTGGCTCCAGTCGGTCTTCATACATGCTGGCAAACACTCTGTGGTGGAGGGCTAGGCGACCAGGTCACGACGGAAGACATCGATCTGATGCGAAGCGTCTACATGTCACAAACGTCGCCGGCCCGGTAGTGCGTTTTGGCCGGTGACGAACACGTCCGCTTTCGAATCACGCGACTGTCAATGAGGCTTTGGGCTGCTTGACGGGAGTGACAGTCCTGCGGACGCAACAACCTACTTACGAGGTTTGTCGGCGGCTTTCAACACTTTGCCCTCGGCGTCCATGATGCCGGCCTTCGTGCCTATCGACAACGAGTTGGCCAGGAACAGGTCTTCGCGATTGATCACGATCCATCGGTAACCTTCGACCTTCTTGAGTCGCTTGAACGCAGCCTTGAGTTGTTTCGGGTCGTCCTCGACGACCACGGAACCACTTTGTGATATCAAGTCCGCTGCCCCGCTCGGGTCCGGCTGCGCTTCAAACATGCGTGTGGCAACTTCCAGCAAGCCATTCTTGTCAAGTCGGCTCATTCACCCTCCTCAGATATCAATACATCCTTGATGAACGCTACCGCTTCCGGCGCGCCCTCGCCTTCGCCGGTGACCGTCACCTCGTCACCCGTCGAAGCGCCGAGAGTTAACACGCTGAGAATGCTGGAGGCGTTAGCAACCTTCTCACCTTTTTGGATGGTTACCGAAGCTTTGGTTGACTTCATGTGTTCGACGATGATCGACGCTGGTCGGGCGTGCAAACCCGACGGATTCAGAATGGTTATCGACTCAACGGTTGTTTCCAATGTTCCTCCTTGCTCGGCAAGTACTTCTGCGATGGCCGCCGACAGCGGATTATCCGGTTTGATGCCCGCACTCGTCAAGAGTTCTTGCCAGCCGTTCGAAGCTAGCGCTTCGTGGAGATCCTCCTGGCCCGGAACGTCGGCGTGTGGCGGAAGGCTGAGTGCTGCAGCGATCGACCTGGCATGAGCTTCAATGGGAAGGCCGGCTTCCATTGCTGCCACCGCCGGTCCCAGCATCCTCTCGTGTTTCGAAAGTTTTTGCAGCGGGTTGCGCGCCACGCGGCTCACGTTGTCGGCAATCGACGTGTCGGCGAAGCGATGCAACGAGGCGGCCGCTGTCGCCTCGAGGTGAGATGCGGTCATGTCCGGGTATCGACTGCTGAGAACGTCAACCATGTTGGTCGCCATCACACCGACGTCGTTTGCGATCGCCGGATCAGCGATCGCCTCGTGAATGAACTCGTACCCGCGTTGTATTCCCTGGAACGCAATGGCAGCATGAAGGCCGTTGACAAGCCACAGTTTTCGAGTCAGGTATGCATCGACGTCGTCGACCAGCTGGATTCCTTCTGGCGGCGGGTCGCCTACCCATTCGTTTCCGTCAACGAAGAACTCGAACATCGCCTCGACCGAAACGTCCAGCCCATCGGCAGGGATAACGATGCGGTCGACAACCACCTCAGGGAAACCCACGGAATCCCGATCGAGGTCCGGGGCGATGGCATCTTTCAGGAGTTTCGAATTGGGATGGGTGTTTTCGCACGCAATCACGTTCACCGAGGGGCGATCGTTGCGATTGAGCCCATCACGAATCGGGGACGCCACGATGGGGAGAATTGCTCCTCCGACCGCAGTGGCAATGAGATCAGCTTCGGCCACCGCAGCGATCACGGCCTCCTCGTCCTGGGCGGCAATGGCTCGGGCGATCGATACGTGTTCCACATGCCCATCGGTGTGAATCACGTCGAATGCTGCCTGCTCGGTCAAATCACGAATCAGGTCCTGGTTGGCATCGACGATGGTGATCGCGTACCCGCCACCGACGAGTACAGGCGCAACGAGTCCCCGCCCGATGTTGCCTCCCCCGAAGACGACGGCATTCACGCCGGCTGCAATGCGTCGAGGATCACCTTGGGATCGGTGGTTGTCCAAAGCTCCTTACAAATGTCTTCGTCCTGAAGGACGTCTGCTAGCGCCGCAAGAATGTCGATATGGTCCTCGCCCACGGCGGCGAGACCGATGACGAGATGAGCCTCGTTGTCTGATCCCCACGTAACCCCGTCGGGGTACTGGAGAACAACGATGCCCGTGCCCTTGACGCTCTCTTTGACCTCGAACGTGCCATGGGGCAGGGCGACGCCGTTTCCAAGAAAAGTCGAGAACGACTCCTCTCTCTTGTGCATGGCGGCGACATACTCTGGTCCTACCAGATCCCGGGCGACCAGCATCGCGCCTGCGGCCTCGATTGCCTCGTGTTGGGAGGCGGCTGTCTGGCCGATTTTGACATCTTCCAGGGACAGGATGTCACTGTTCATGACTAGACCGCAGATTCAATGGCTTCGCCCGCCTCGAGCTTCTTGACGAGTTCCTTCACGACTGGATCGTTGAAGAACATCATGAAAGGCACGATTGCGGCCGTTTCGATTTTCGCCTTGGCCTGCTGCGCCATGCCCTTGTGGACCAGCACGATGTCGGCGTTGTCGGGGATCTGCTGTACCGGCGAATGGATCACCTTTATGTCGAGTTTGGCTTTCTTGATAAGTTTCTTCAACTGATTGGCGCCCATCAGGCTCGATCCCATGCCTGCTTCGCACGCGAATACGATCAGATGAACGTCATCAGGGTTCTTTACGACTTTGTCTGTCATGAGACGACTCCCTCTCGTTTGTTAGGGGACAGAAACGCGCGAAGGGAGAGGAGAGATGAGACGATCTCTCCTCTCCCTCGTCGCAATCTCTTACGCCTGTCCTGGCATGCCAGGAATGCTCGGCATGGCGTCGCCGAACTCCATGTCGGTGTCAGTGTCCTTCATGTCCTTCACGGGGAAGAGCCTGAGTAAGACCACACCGGCGACGAACGCCGCTATAGCTCCGACAGCGACACCCAGGAGCACACCAAATGCGCCACCTGAAGGCGGAAGGAGCGCCAGGTAGGCGAAGATAGATCCCGGAGATGGCGTTGAGACCAACCCGGCGTCGGTAGCGACGAAGACAAGGTCGGCGGAGATGCCGCCGGCCCACATTGCGCCAATCATCACAGGATTCATCAGCACGTACGGGAAGTACACCTCGTGGATGCCTCCGAAGAAGTGGATGATGATTGCTCCAGGAGCGGACAGCTTGGCGAGCCCCTTACCGGCGAACCAGTAGGCGCCCAGAAGTCCAAGGCCAGGTCCCGGATTTGTCTCGAGCAGGAAGTAGATCGACTTGCCGGTTTCGGCTGCATCGGCTACTCCCAGGGGACCAAACACACCGTGGTTGATGGCATTGTTGAGGAACAGCACCTTCGCAACCTCGATCGGGATGTCGGCCAGCGGAAGCAGGCCGGCATCGGTGATGCCTTTGATCATCGAGCCGAGTGCATTTGTGACTCCGCCGACAACCGGGCCGACTACCAAGTAGCCAACGGCAACCAACCCGAGTCCCAAAATGCCTTGCGAAAAGTTGTTATACAACATCTCGAAACCAGCTGGAGTCCGGTCTTCCAACCAATGGTCAACTTTGCTCATGAGCCAACCGCCTAAAGGACCGATCAGCATGGCACCCAGGAACTGGGGCGGGTCGGCGCTGGCACCGGCCAGGGTGCCGGACGTGAAGTCGATGGCGTCGCCACCGATTACACCCATAACCGCGATCGCTCCTACCACGCCACCGCGGTGGCCGTGGACCATCTTGCCGCCGGTGTACGCAATAAGCAGCGGAAGCAGATAGACGATCATGGGGCCGACCAAGTTCCCGGTGATGAGATCCCAGTCCCAATCAAGCGCCGTCTTGGCGAGCCAACCTGTTGGTATTACGAGGGCGGTGATCAAACCCCAGGCGATGAACGCCCCGATATTGGGGATCACCATGCCTGCGAGCCAACCACCTACCCGCTGTATTGCTTCTTTCATGTGCGCTGCTCCTCCTCAGTTTGAGCGCCTTGTGCTACTCAGAGGCCGACCTTGTGCTTATTTCTCAGCTCGTTGCTCATCGCGATCCTGTAACAGTTCTCTGAGCTGTGGGCTGGCCGAGATGCCGCCAATGCCGATCTGCCGATCCCTGGGCGAAGACAAACTTCTCCCACGGGTAAGAACAGCTTCGCGCCTCTTGAGTCGATCGGCAAGTCGCAAATCGGAACATGCAAGTTGTGACAAAACTGGATGCAGTGCCGTGCAACTGTCACAAGTTGAAGACCAAGTGGGGGATGGGGCCATTTTGGCTACGTTCTTCCGATGACGTTGGCGATGTTGCGAACGTCATCGGAGAGAAGGAGAGGGTTGACCACGATCGTCGGCGGTCGTGAACTCTGATCCCGTCCTTGGAGAGGTACCGTCGAGATGACCACATCGGTCTCCAGCGTTTCATGCTCGATATCGCGGGCCGAAACGACATCAACGAGCTCGAGTTGCGGAAATTCGGCCTGGATTCGTGATACGAGGATCCAGGCCGTCGCAACTCCGCTTGGACACACAACAACGGCACGGGTACTCGGCCACAGGTGGGTCCGCTCCATCGCCCCCGAGAGATACATGGTGATGAAGCCGACTTCGTCTTTGGGCAAATTGGCGCCAATTCGAGTTCCGACGAGTTCGGCGATATCACCCGCAACTTCGTGGACGGCCGGGTAGCGGCTCGATACCTCCTCGAGTAGAGGGTTGTGGACGGGCAAGCTATATCGCAGGCGCACCACCAGACGCTCCAGGTGCTGGCTGAGACCGCGCCGTAGTTCGGCGTCAGCCTCGAGGACTGGATGCAAACGATCGGCTGCAATCTGCAGCATCTCCGTCACGAGGTCGGAGGGTGGCCCGGGTATTTCGAGGGTCCCTTCTAGAGAGATGAGGCCGAGGAGGAGCTCTGCGATGGCGGCCACGTCTTCTTCGGTGACGGGGGCGCCGATCAGGTCGGCGACGTCGTCGGCCATGAGACGGGCAGTCGCGGCCACCGGGTGATCCAATAACGATCGAAGCTGCCCGGCTTCCATCGTGACCGAATGCCCGCGCTTCATACGGGCGGCAGTCGTCGCGAGGAAGACCGGCAACATGACCTCGCCCTCATTGGCGGTGAGAGCTTGATGGATCCCGGCGAGTTTCCAGCACTCATGGAGCGGGAAATCATTGAGGAACTCGGCCATGCCTGCCGACAATCGCACCGTCCTCACATCGCGACCGGGGAATGCCATAAACCCTCGTAGCACCTCGGCTGGAACGACCTCGAGTATGAGTTTGACGATAGCCCTGCGCACGGAGAGCTCCGGTCCGACGATGTGGAGTCCAACGCCCTGTTTGCGGGAGAGCACGAGTCCTTGATGCTCGAGCCACGGCTCGGCCCGGCTGGCATCGCGCCGAGCCGATGTCTTGGAGACCTTGAGATCGTCGTGGAGCTGTTCGAGTGTGATCGCGGCAGGGGAAGCTGTGAGTAGCTTGGCTCGAAAGAGATCGAACCGTTCGTCTCTGGCAAACACCCTCGGAGCCGATTGGGACGTCTCTGCGATTTCATCTCGGAGCGCCAGCAGATCGACCGGATCACCCTCGATCCAGATCCCAACGCCCCGTTTCTTCTCGAGAGACATTGCCCTTCGCGCCAGGAATCGCTCGATGCCGCCGAGCCGGTAGCGAACCACTCTCTGGCTCAATCCAAGGTCGGTCGCCATCACCGAGGTGCTCATCGGTTGATCCTGACTGAGCAGCCAGCGCATCATTCGAATCTGGCGGCTGTCGAGCGAAGCGGTCATCGCCGCAGCGCAATCTCCCTGGAATCCGTGGGTGATGCGGAACTGAGGGCACCGGAAAGCCTCTCATCGTCAACCACCAACTCCGAAATATGGGCCTTGACTACGTCGACCCGCGGTGCCGAGACAGACAACTTGTCAATGCCCATGTCCATGAACAATGTCGCCGCTGCCAGATCAGACGCCGCTTCGCCGCAGACTGCGACCGATATTCCTGCGGCTCGGGCAGCTTCTGCCGTCAGGTTGCAGAGTTGAAGAACGGCCGGATGGAGCGGGTCGGCATATTCGGCGAGGGTCCCCGAGGTGCGATCTGCAGCCATCGTGTACTGCGTGAGGTCGTTGGTCCCGATGCTGAAGAAGTCAACATGTTCAGCCATGCGCCGGGCGACCAGTGCAGCCGATGGAACTTCGATCATGACGCCGACCTTGAAAGGTGACCAATCGGTGTCTTCCTGGTCGAGTTCTGCTGTGGCCTCGTCTACCAGCCGGCGGGCTGCTGTGAAATCGTCAACCGTCGCAATCATCGGGATCATCATCCAGATATCGCCGGCGGTCGACGCTCGAGCTATCGCCTTGACCTGATCCTTGAATATGTCCCGCTCCTGTTCGTACAGCCGCACGCCTCGTGTGCCCAGGAACGGGTTCTCTTCGTCGGGTACCCCAATGTACGTCGCAGGTTTGTCGCCACCGATGTCGAACGTTCGGATCACCACGGGGTCATCGAACGCTTTGGCAGCCTTCAGATACAGCTCGTATTGCTCTTCCTGGCTAGGGGGTTTTGACCTTCCGAGATACAGGAACTCGGTTCGAAACAAACCGATACCGTCCGACCGTGCTTCCATCGCCGCTGTGAGGTCGTCCGGCGTTCCTACGTTGGCTGCTACCCGGATTCGTTGTCCGTTGACCTCGACGTGCTTGCCCCGGAACGCGGACGCAGCTTTCATCATCTCGCGGTAGGCAACCCGGCGCAAGACGAAGGCGTCGTGTTCGTCCTCGCCCGGGTCAAAGGCGACCTCGCCGGTGGTGCCGTCCAGGGCAACAGTCTTGGCGAGGCGGGCCGCCGATGTAGCTTCGACGGCGCCGACCACCGCAGGAATTCCGAGCGACCGGGCAATGACTGCGACGTGTCCCGTGGGACCGCCGGTCTCGGTGAGCAGACCAAGGATTGAATCCGGATTCATGACGGCCGTGTCAGCAGCGGTGATCATGTTCGCCACGATGATTGATGGCACAGTGTTGGCTATTCGGACCTGGGAAGCTCCCGCCAGTTGACGTCGAATCCGCTCCGCAATCTCACCGACATCGGCCGATCGTGCTGCCAGGTAGGGATCATCGAGGCTGGCGAGCATGTCGGCAACTTCTTTACCTGCCTTGTTGACCGCCTCGCCAAGCCTCGAGCCGGATTCGAGATGCGCTGTGACCGCTTCGGACAGCATGGCATCCTCGGCCATCATCGCCTGGGCATTGAGGATGTTCTCAGCCTCTTTTCTGCCGGCTTCGCCTGCAATCTTTGATGATGCCCTGAGGCTCTCGGCCACGGCGGCTGCCGCTTCCGAGAACGCCTGGCCAGGGTCGTCGAAGATGGGGACTTCGACTTCGGTTTCATAGATAACGAAGGCCGGACCGATCGCGACTCCGGGTGACGCCCCTGCGCCTTTGATGTTCATGTGTTCTCCGTCAGGTGTCGGTAAAGGACTGCACCGACCACCATAGAAATATTTGTTGTGAGAAGCAGCCCGGCGACGGTCAAAACCCAGGCCAGTCCCTCAGCAAGACCCTGGTCTCGAAATCCAATGGCGATGGCCCCGAACAGATTGAGGATCAGGAGGAGGGCGCCAATCGCGCCGATGCCCACTCTTCGTCCCTGACCGAGCACCACGCTGAAGCCAAGCGCACGAAGGCCCCCCGGGCGGGTGCGCTCCACCACGACGAATCCATAGAACGCATAGAGGAGGACCACGAGAAGAGCTGGGAGGCCGTAGAGGTATTGCCTTCCGAAAAGAACGGCTGCATAGAAGAAGATGGACGCGATGAGCTGATCCTTGAAGGGTTGGAGCGATGTCAGCAGAGAATTGAGTTCGGTCTTCTTCTCGTCGGCTGCATCAAGTGCGGCCCGGTACCACGGTAGAGCGATGACACTCGCAATGACCAGTCCGAGTAGATCCAGGCCGAGTTGACCTCGTTCCGTGGTTGCCTGTGACGCCATATACCGGAATCCACCGTATGTGACAAATGTGGCTGTCGCTGCGATGGAAAGGGCCTTCCAGTTGAAGGCGGCACCTCGTACTCCCGTGCTGAAGAGCTCACCTATGCCGATACCGAAGGTCGTCGGCGCCGATTGTTCCGTCATGGATCCTCCAGAGTGATCAAGATAGCTATCAGCTGTTGTGGCGCAAACAGTGGTCGCAGATTGGGAACGCGCTGATCCGGATCCCAAGATTCGGTGGCGGCAGATTGGGGTGCGCACAGATTCCGAGTCCGACTACTGTCGTCGCCCTATGTCACAAGAGCGGTTCAGTATCTCTCCAGAGGAAGTCGGGCTGATGCTGTCGTTCGCTACTCGCCCGGACCGTTTCAACGAGTCGTTGGTGCGCAAGCTGCAGGATGGCGTCACATTCTCTGAGCTCGAGCAGCTACTGGCGTGGGTGGGACTGCCCAAATCGACCGCAGCTCGACTAGTCCATGCCAGGGGGTCGGCAATGGAACCGGCTGGCGGGACGAGGGGTAACGGCCCCGGCCAATCAAGCGTGGTTACCGGCGGGCGATTCCGGCGCCACCTCACCGCAATGTTGATGGTCGCCGCCGCGCTCACTGGTCTGGCGGTCATCCAAAGCCAGAGTTGGCCGAGAGTCATGTATCTCCTCATCGCGTTGGCTGTCATCACCGAGTTTCTTCGAAGGGTGATTCACCGAATCTCGACAACCTGATCGGCCACCCGGTCAAACAAGTAGCCAAGGGGTGACGCGGGCTCAATCGAGTTGCTGCTTTATCGTTTCTGGATCCGGATGCAAGTGGCCCACGAGCGGATTCTCTCGTTGTGCGGCTGATTGATCAACTCGCCTAATCGCTTCTTCGCTTTCAAGGAATGGTGATAGGTGTTCTGTCGGTTAGTTCTCGGAACGTAGTCAAGACGGTCGCCTCCGCACCGTCGACCGTCGTCACGTACGTCGCCGAGATCAATTGGCCTGCGATGATGACGAGCGTCACGGCGAGGTCGGACCCCACGTTGAAAGCCGATGCCGGGTATATCGCATGCAGCTCGAAGGTTGTGTCATGCTCGTCGGCAACGGACACCGAAGTTGGGGCCGAGAAGGGCTCCAGCGGCGAACTGATCTCCTCGTGTTCGGCAACAACATCCCATGTACCGCTATCGGTTCTGAACCATTGCGCCTGATTGGCGATCAAGTATTCGATGATCCCATCCCCCGATTGAATGCTCATGTGGGAGGCGGCGCCGACCTGTTTACCCTCGACAGAAACCGCTATGTCGTCTTCGATCATCACTTCCGAGGTGAACTCGTAGCCTGATTCATAGCGCTGCAGAGCAGCCTCGAGGATGGAACTCCCGGTCTCAGACCATTCCTGCGATTCAGTTGCAACGGTTGACGTAGGCCGGGCGGTCGATTGCTCGGCTGCGGCACCGCAGGAGGCGGTGCTGCAAGCAACGATGAGCAGGATCGTCGAGTAATGACGCAAAGAACGAGCGGACAGATCAGTCATCAGCGTCGGTTGCTCCGTCGCCTGCGCCGGCGGGATCCTCCTTCGCTTTGTCCTTGTTCTTCTCTTCCTTGTTCTTGTCTTTCGGGCTGCCGTGTTTGTCGTGCTTGCATTTGTCCGTCTTTGAGTCGACCTTGAGCTCCCACTGGCCGTCATCTTTCTCCGAGAATTTGACCTTGACTCTGACTTTGGAATCGGTGAAGCGAACGTCGAAGCCGTGTTCCTTGTCCTTGACCGTGAAACGGTGATCGGCCACCGTGGCGTTTTCTCCCCCTTCTCCGACGTTCACGATCGGAGGACCGATCTCCCCGAATCCATCGATCGTGTAGGAAATGGCCAGCGGTGTGCCATCGCAGAGGCGTCCGTTCCAGAAGTGGTCGCCCACGAACGAGGCCAAATCTTGGCGGAGGCGCTGGCGATCCTTGCCCCGCAACTCGACCTTGAGCATCGCTGACGGATCGTCGTCGTCATCGATGTCGACCTGGATTTTGAGCTCCTTGGTATATCCCTCCCACGTGAAAACAACGACCGCTTTTGAGGCATCGTCGGCGTATTCGATCACGGAATCGATTCCGCTGGTGACTATGACCTCGGTGATGAGTGGTCCACCGCCACCATCGGCCACCACGAACGTGACTGTGGTTGGAACGTCGCCACCAATCGCCTCAGGGAAGAGGACACCGATCCACTCGTGGGTCCCGACGAGTTCGGCCAGGTCCGCGACCTTGACCTTGCTGGTCAATTTGTGATTCTTGGATTTCACGTCGACGCGGGTTCCGTCTTCCTCATGATCGAAGCGGAACCGGTGCGGACCGTCGACTTCGTCAGTTGCTTGGTCTCCGACAGGATCGAATTCCAGGCCGGGGGTCGCCACGTTGACCGCCTCGAGGTTTCCTGCTCCGTCGAGCTCTATGTCGACGTTGAGTCCGGTGCCTAACAAGCTCAACGAGAAACCACCTGTCTCGGCGATGGCGTTTGTCGTGTCGGCCGTTGCGATGACGGGGAGGGCCAGCAAGCCTGCCACCAGGCCGCTCATGATGAGCCAGGTCATTCTCTTCTTCACGACTTCCTCCTCAAGAACACATTACTGAACGCGTTCATGCCAGTCACTAATAGCGGTAACGGCGGCAGGGGAAATATCTGAAGCTATTTAGCCATGGGATGGCGGGACCTCGGGGTCACGGCCGGTCGGTTCGATCATGTAGCCCCCTTCGTCGAGGAACTGCTCTGGCTCTACCCCCAGTGCGTCGGCGATGCGGTTGATGTAGTTGAAATACGAGCAGACCTGGACTGCGTCGTGGATCGCCCGGTCATCCCAGCCGACCGAGCGGAGGTCATCGATGTCCGCTCTCGAACAGTCGGCGGGAGATCGGGTTGTTTTCTCCGCGTATACAAGGAGAGCCTCGGTGGCCGGGTCCAAACCTGCCGTACGCCAATCGGCTGCAAAGTTGTCGACGAGTTCGTCCGCGCCGGAGTCGGAGATCGAGAAATCGGCTGCGACCTCCGACCGGAGGTCGTGAAGGTGTGCTCGTATTCAGTAGTCGCACTCGTTGATCTGTGATGTGACCACGGCGATCATTTCACGCTGCGAGCGTGACAGTGGCGAGTCGCCGAACATCAGCGTGCCGTACAAACGCATCGAGTCGCGCATCGCCTCACCATGAGGGCTCATGATCGAGACGATGTTCCAGATGCGACCTGCCCGACGCATCGCCTTCTCATATTCTTTCCTGGTCACGCCAGACGCTTCGTCAGGGTGAGTTTCTTCAATATATGGCACGATGCCTCCCACCACAGTCAAGCGCGACGCCCCCGACCTTGCCAGCTCTGGATGCCTAGTCTCGCTTCGAGTATGAACAAGACGAGAATCGCTGGCTTATCTACCATCGAAGACAGAACGCCGGCGGGAGCCAGGGTGGCTGGCATCGACCTCGTCATTGTCCGATACGACGACAGTATTTCGGTTCTCTACGGACGGTGCGTCCATCGAGGGGCGCATTTGTCGGACGGTTTCATAAGAGGTGACGATCTCGTGTGCGGCGTCCATCATTGGGACTATCGCTACGAGACGGGCATCAGCTCCTACAACCCCTCTGAGAAGCTGCACAAGTTCAGCTCCTGGGTCGAGAATGACGACCTTTTTGTGGACGCCGACGAGATTGCTGTCTGGGCCCAACTCAATCCGCAGCCGTGGGTCGAAGACGCCTACCAGGGTCTTTTTCAGGATCACAGTCACCATTCGGACCGCAAGGACGAACCACATGTCAAGTTCATAAGGCGTCTCGCTGCCGAAGGCATCGAGGGCGTTGGCCATCACGGTCCGATCGGGTCGATGGGCGTACCGAGCCACAAACTTCCATCGTGGGATTCGATTCAGCTCGTGACCGCCCAGCTTTCGGAGAGGCCGGTGCTCGACGACGAACCGGTGGTAGCAACCACGATCATCGGGCCTTCTGCCGCAAAGCCACTGCAGCTCGACATGCCGATCTTCGTGAGTGACATGAGCTTCGGATCGCTTTCAGCCGAGGCCAAGGTAGCTCTCGCCCGCGGTTCGAATACAGCGGGTACCGCCATCTGTTCTGGCGAAGGTGGCATGTTGCCAGAGGAGCGAGCGGAAAACCCTCGTTATCTCTACGAACTGGCGTCTGGAAAGTTCGGCTGGTCGATCGAGAAAGTGGAAAAGGTCGCCGGTTTTCACTTCAAGTTCGGTCAAGGCGCCAAGACCGGCACGGGCGGCCATTTACCCGCCCACAAGGTAACGGAACGCATCGCCGAGGTGCGTGACCTCCCGAGCGGCCAGCCCGCCATTTCGCCCGCGACCTTCGTAGACCTCACGACACTCGACGACTTTCGAGCACTCGCGGACGAGGTTCGGGAGGTGAGCGGCGGGATCCCAATAGGTGCGAAGCTGTCTGCTCAACATATCGAGGACGACATCGATGCAGTTCTCCAGATCGGGGTCGATTACATCATTCTCGATGGCCGGGGTGGGGGAACCGGTGCTGCCCCGCTGATGTTTCGTGACCACATCGGTGTGCCCACCATTCCGGCGCTGGCCCGTGCCCGCCGTCACCTCGATGTGCGCAAAGCCAACCACGTCAGCCTCGTGATCACAGGGGGGTTGCGAATCCACACCGACTTCGTCAAAGCATTGGCGTTGGGAGCCGATGCGATCGCCGTGTCCAATGCCGCTATGCAAGCGATCGGGTGCATCGGTATGCGAGCTTGTGCGACCGACAACTGCCCGGTCGGTATAGCTACGCAGCAAGAGCATCTACGGGAACGACTGCCCGTCGATGAGGCGGCCGAGAGGCTCGCGAGGTTCTTCGAGGGCACCGTCGATCTCATGCGGGTGCTCGCCAGAGCGTGTGGGCATCGCCGGTTGGCCGACTTTACGCTCGATGATCTGACGACCTTCGATCGCGATATGGCCCACCTGGCAGGCGTCTCCTACGGGGGCGTTTCCCTCTGACATTCAAGAGTCCGAGCGCCCAATAGCATGACGCCATGTTGATCGCAGCTACCGAGATTCGCTCCAACTTTGTCGATCTCGATATCGATCCCATAGCGTGGGTAGCGCTCGTGGTGACCATCGGCATCATGCTCGCGATCGATCTCTACCGACATCGCGACGACCACGAACCTCGATTCTCGGAGGCGCTGAAAGAGTCGGCTGTCTGGGTGGCCTGTGGCCTGCTCTTCGGTGGCGTTGTCGCCTACGTATGGGGGGCGGAGGCGTTCGGCGAATACATCAGCGGTTATCTGATCGAGAAATCGTTGAGCATTGACAACGTGTTCGTGTGGGCGATCTTGTTTTCTTCGATGTCGATACCGCTCAAGTATCAGCATCGGGTTTTGTTCTGGGGAATCTTTGGCGCACTCGTGCTGCGAGCGGCGTTCATATTCGTCGGAACCGCGCTGATATCGCGCTTCATCTGGGTGCTGGTGGTCTTTGGCGTGTTTCTCATTTTCACCGGCTTCAAAGTCATTCGTCACCGCGATGACGAAGGAGAGGGTGAATCCCGCCGCGGGCTCGGCATCATCAAACGAATCATGCCCGTGACCAATACGATCGAAGACCATTCCTTTTTCACAAAGGTGAACGGTGTGAGGGCTGCAACCCCGTTGTTCGCTGCGCTCGTGGCCATTGAAATCACTGATGTCATCTTCGCCGTCGACTCTGTGCCGGCAATTCTGGCCGTGTCCCACGAGCCCTATCTCGTGTTCGCTTCGAATGCGTTTGCCATTCTCGGTTTACGCGCGATGTATTTTCTGCTGGCCAACGCACGCCAACGGTTCCACTACCTGTCCCATGCTCTCGGTGGCATACTGATTTTCGTCGGGTTCAAAATGACCATCGCGCCGTGGTACCACCTCGATACCTACATCGCCCTCGGCTTCATCATCACAGCCATCGTCGCCGCGATCGTGTTCAGCGAGCGTAAGACGCGAAAGCTGAGACTGGTGGAAATCGGCACTTCTCATCGCTAGAGCCGCCTGATGCTATGAGAATGCCCGCTCCATGATCTGGACGGACCAGAAGCGTCCAAATTTTCGACCCACCTCATCATGGATTCCGACCGTTCGATAATCGAGCTGCTCATGCAGATCGATTGATGGTTGGTTCGGCAAAGCAATCAGAGCGACGGCCCTGTGAACGTCTTCGGTTTCGAGAGTTTTGATCAGCTCGCTCAGCAGGAGCTTGCCAGTACCAAATCCGAGTGCTGCCGGATGGACGACGACCGTGGTTTCAACGGTCGTGTCATAGCTTGCTTTGGGACGGAACCGGCTGCTGTAGGTGACTCCCTCAACCTCTCCGTTGCGCTCCGCCACCAGTACCCGATAGCGGCCGGTTTCGGCGTAATGTCGGAACCATTGGGTGCGGTCGTCGATCGTCTGCGGTTCTGCGTCGAACGAGACATGGGTTTCGGTGATCCAGTGGTTGTAGATCGCTGTGATAGCCGCAAGATCGGCAGTCGTGGCGGGTCGCACCTCGGTCATGAACCGATCCTATTTCTGATCAGCCGGCCGGGTCACTGAAAATCGGCCGGATCGATCGCAGGTCTGCGCTGCGCCATCCAGTCGAGCATTGCCTCCTCGGTTCCTGCGGGCAGCGGTGGTACCTCGTAATCGTGGACGGCCGACTTCCAAGCTCTCTGAGCGCGGCGCGCGCTGTCTTCGCCGCCTGCCGCCATCCAGGTCTCGTAGGAGTCGGTGTCGAAGAGCGGCGTCCGGTGGAACGCATCACGGAATCTTCCCAACGTGTGGGCCGTACCGAGGTGGTGCCCGCCAGGCGGAACCTCGGTGAGTATCGCATCCATTGCCCATTCGTCCTCGGACCAGGTAACACCGTCGAGAAACTGGATAAAGATTCCGAGCAGCTCGCAGTCGAGCACGAACTTCTCGTAGCTCGTGGTGAGTCCGTTCTCGAGCCAGCCCGCTGCATGCAGCACGTAATTGGGCCGCACCATCAACGAGGGCAGCATGGACAGCACCGATTCGAAACCGGCTTGCATGTCCGGTACCTTCGAACTGGCGTAGGTTCCGGCCGCCCTGAAGGGAAGGCGGTAGCGGCGGGCCATCTGTGCCACGAGGAATTGAGCCATGGTGCTCTCGGACGCTCCGAACACGGGCGAACCTGACTGCAGATCGACCACCGCCAGAAACGGCCCGTAGATACAGGGGGTGCCTTCCCGCACCATTTGTGCAAAAGCGATGGTCGCGAGCGCTTCGGCGTTGGCCTGCGCGACCGTTCCCAGAACTGCTGCAGGCCCCATGGCCCCTGCCAGGATGAACGGGGTGATGACGAGAGCTTGATGCGCCCTGGCGTACGATTTCAGTGTGCCGAGCATCCGATCATCGAGGCGACGAGGGCTCGAGACGTTGATCACCGCCAGCAACATGTGGTTGTTGTCCATCGTCGACTGGCCGAACGCCACGGTGGCCAGCGCCAAAGAGTCTTCAGCGGTGATACCGAGCTGATAGTGACCCATGATGGGCATGTCGCCGTATTTGATGTGGGCGTACGTGATGTCGAGCGCCCGCTCATGGAACGGGATGTCGCCGGGCACAACGATCTCAGAACCCTGGCTGTGAAGGTAGGGAGTCGAATTCGTCAGCTTGATGAAGTTGATGAGATCCTCGTAGGTCGACTCGCGCCGCCCACGCTCGATGTCGTGGACAAAGGGCGGCCCGACGACCGGGGCGAACACCACGTGGTCGCCTCCGATGATGACGCTCTTGTCGGGGTTGCGAGCCGTGTGCTCCCATTGGGTCGGGGTCCTGGCAATGTACGACTCGATCAGGTTCCGGTCGAATCGCACGATGCTGTCGGCATCGACAGTCGCGCCGTGTTCCCGCAGAATGGAGAGGGATTCTTCGTCGTAGAACGCGATTCCGGCTTCCTCGAGGATTCGCATCGACATGTCATGGATCTCGTCGAGTTGATCGGGCGAGGCGACTTCGTATGTCGGGACCCGCATCCTGGGCTGAGATCGGGAAGCGACGATCTTGTCGGCTGCGAGCTTGGCTGCCCTTCCGCGACGCCGTCCCGTCACCGCCGCATCCGTTCCATCTTCGGGTCCCAGAGGGGTTCTGTCACGACCTCGGCCGGATATCGCTCACCGATGTACTCGACCGATAACCGGGTGCCCGCCTCGCTCAGCTCGATCGGGAGGTAGGCGTACGCGATGTAGCGGCCGATGGAATAGCCGTAGTTGGCCGACGTGACATAGGACACGGGTTCGTCGCCATTCCAAACCGACTCATAGTTGAGCAGCGTGGCGGCCGGATCGTCAATCGCCAGTGGGGTGAGTTTCTTTGTGAGCGGTTGGGCGTTGGCGGCCGCCGTTGCTTTTTTGCCGATGAAGTCGGGTTTGCTGAGCTTGGCAGTCCAGCCAAGCCCGGCCTCGTATACGTTGTATTCGGCGTGGATGTCGGCGCCCCAGAGCCGGTAGCCCTTCTCGAGCCGAAGCGAATCCATGGCGCCAAGACCGCACAGCGTCAACCCGATGTCCTCGCCCGCATTACGAAGCGCGTCCCAAACGGCATGAGCGCTGTCGATGGGGACGTGGAGTTCGAAGCCGTATTCGCCTACATACGAGATCCGCATTGCGAACACGCTCGTCATGGCGATCTCGATCCAGCGAGCGGTGTAGAAATCGAAGCCCTCCAGGTCTTCTTTGCTCATGACTCGCTCTACGACCGTGTGGGCATGCGGTCCCCAGATGCCAACCGCCGTGTAAGCGGACGAGACATCGCTGATCTTCACGCTCGAAGGGGCGTGTCGCCGCGCCCATTCGAGGTCCTGGGGCAGGGTCCCTTCGCCGACGAACATCCAGTAACGATCGGTGTCAAGCCGGGTCACGGTCAGGTCTCGCTTTATGCCACCTCCGGGTGTCAGCCAGCAGGTGTAGACGACCTTGTTTACCTCGACATCGGTGTCGTTTGAACACAGGAATCCGACGATTTCAGTTGCTCCGACTCCGCTGATCTCGATGATGGAAAGTCCGGTCAAATCCATCAAACCGGCGTTCTCCCGAATCGCCAGATGTTCAGCTCCCATGATCGGAGACCACCATTGGCTTCCGAAGCCGGTCCGGGAGGGGATTCGCTCGCTGAGTTCATCGGCCAATCCGGAGTTCGATTCGTACCAGTTCGGCAACTCAAAACCGGCGAAGGCGGTGAATCGGGCCTCGGCCGCGACGTGTTGTGCGTGATAGGGGGATAGCCGCACGTTGCGCGGCTCGGTGATGGGTTGCTTGGGATGGATGATGTCGTACACCTCGCGATAGTTTTTCTGCGTTGCGACGTCGATGTATTGACGGGTTGTGACGTGGTCCTGGAAGCGATGGAGATGGCACTGACGCATATCCCACTCGGTTTCGCCTTCGACCATCCACTCGGCCACCGATTTGGCAACACCTCCTGCGTGGGTGATCCAGGATGCGTTCGCCGACCAGAAACCACGTGCTTGGAGCGACTCCCCCAGGATCGGCATGCCATCTGCGGAAAAGGCGAACATCCCGTTGTAAGCCTTCTGGAACTCAGGGGCCGAGTCCCGGAGCATCGGGATCATCTCCTGAGCGAGACGCCAGGCATCGCCGAAGTGCTCGGGTGTGAACGGTCGCATCGCATCCGGACCGACATCCCGCGGGTCCACCATCTGTGGAACATGGTGATAGCTACCGATGCCGAGCGCGTCCCAGTGTCTCCTGTAATACAGAGCGGCGTCGAGATCGCGAATCAGCGGATACACGGCCTCGAGATCGGGATCTGCATGGTCGGTCTGTGCCCATTCGTCCAGGGGATACGTGATCGCGTAGTGATGCTGAAACGCCATGAGCGGGATGGCGCCGAGTTTGTGGGCGAGAGCCGGCGACCAGATGTTGGCTGCCAGAACCGCCGTGTCGGTCTCAATGAGTCCTGCAGCTGTCTCTACGCCCGTAATACGACCGTTCACCACCTCAACGTCGTGGAAGGGGGTATGGGGACGCACATCCAGGCCTCCCGTGGCTCCGGCCAGGTTGAGAAATCCGTCAACAATCTGAACCCCTCTGACGAGACCGCTGGCCGGGGAGAACAAAGAGCCGGTGATGACATCGGGGTCGATGAACGGGAGATAATCGAGGGTTTCTCCCGGGGTCAATAGCCGGCTCTCGTAACCCCACCCTGCCATCTCTCCATCGAGGCGCACCATGTCCTCGTAACGTTCCCGGGTGCGGGCGAGCTCGAGACCGCCGTATCGACGAAATGTGTGGTGAGGTCCGCCCGGGTCTGGCAGCGTTGCATAGAGGTTGGCCGAGTACTGGGCCATGTCCGTCAGCGTCTTGTTGTGGGAGTTTGCGACGACTCCGCCAGGTGCGTGTGATGTCGAACCGGGATTCTCAGGCAGGCTGCCCTGGTCGATGAGCACGATGTTGTCCCAACCGTGAACAACCGTCAGGTGATACGCCAGTGCCGAGCCGACAATGCCTCCACCGATGATTACAACTCGTGCCTTCAACCTGGGCTCCTCGATCCATCGCACGCTAACGACAAAAGCCCCGTGCGTAAAACCGGGATCGGGTGCGACGAAATCCGTGTTCGGTGCCCTGAACAAAGGACGAAGTCATCTACCCGTCTGGCGAAAATGCTCGCAAGAATGGGGTTGTAAGGAGGTTCACGCGGATGCAAGCCGGCCCGGCATTTCGTATCGTCGGTGTTCTGACGTTTGTCGTGCTTCTGTCGGGTTGTGGCGAGTCGTCGACCGTAACGGACCCGGGCGAACCAGCCAGGACGACCAGCACGTCTACGTCGGTCGCTGTCGACGAACAGACCACGTCCACCGTCGTTGATGAGTCAACTACCAGTTCTGCACCCGATGCCGATGATGGTTCCACAAGCACGACAGAACCGACGGTGACGTCGACGAGCGAGGCATCCACCTCGACCACATTGCCTGGCGAGCCGTTCGACATCGTGCCGCCAAATGGGACATCGATAGCGGTCATTGGCGTCGTATTCGATGACGTACTCAACGTCCGCAGTGGCCCGGGAACGAATTTTGCAGTGGTAGCCAGTCTGGCGCCGACAGCGACGATGCTGTCTACCGGTGAAGCTCGACTCCTGCCCGGATCCATCTGGTACGAGATCAGCACCGGAAACACCACGGGATGGGTGAACAGCTCTTTCACCGGAATGCTGGGCGAGGTCGATGATGTGACGTCAGAGATCGTTGCAGCACTTGGCGAGACGCCATCGGCGGAAACAATGCTCGAACTCGGAAGCATTGCAGCCCAGGCGCGGGCGAGCATTGAACCACCCTCGCGTATCACGATCACGGTTGCGCCGACAGTTGGCGATCTGGGTGAAGTGACCTACGACGTAGTTGGCATCGGTGACGATTCTGTTCTTGGCGAGAGGCTTCACATCTTCGGACAGCCCGTCGATGGTGGAAGCCGCTTTTCTCTCATGTCTGTGGAGTCTCAGATTCTTTGCGGGCGGGGTGTGACGGCCGAAGGTCTGTGCATCTAGAGGTCTCGAGTGAACCGGGCGATGGGGAATCGTGCCTCCGCAGCAAGCCGGGGTTCAGAAATTCTGCGGGATGTCGAAGTAGTCGATATGAACACTGAGAGTGAACGAGTCGACGGATTTCGCATTACGAGTAACGGCTACGACAAAGCGCAGGTAGACGCCTTCGTGTTCGAGTTGTTCGTGCAACTACACGACGCCACGCGGCGCGTTGAACAGCTCGAAGGCTCATCACGTGGGGCGTCGGACGTCGTGCCACTTCGACGAGCAAGTTGACGGAGGCGCGGACGGGACTCCGAGGCCGTCCGCAGTTGATACGCAGCTTCTAGATCAAGAGCACATCTGCATCGACGTCCACCAGCGCCGGCCCGGGATGGGCAATGGCAGATTGCAATACCTGGGCAAGATCAGCCCTATGAATCACCCGGATTCCCATTGCTCCGCACAAGCGAGCCACGTCGGCAAAATCCGGATTCACCAGTCTGGTTTGCCAGACCGCATGCTGGGCGGCGCGCTGCTCCTTGGAGATCTTGCCCAGTTCGGCATTGCTGAGGAGGACGACGGTCACGTCCATTCCATATTGAACCAACGTGGTGAGCTCCATGGCGTATTGCGCAAAACCACCGTCACCGCACACCGCCAGGACTTTGCGTGTATCTCCAACCGCGGCCCAGGCGCCCAT
>JBFGAX010000034.1:0-27372 GCA_041567895.1 Acidimicrobiia bacterium | reverse complement strand
GATGACGGCGGTGGCGAGAGGCGGATGATCATCCCGGTCGGGCTGCCTGACACCGCAGTTCGGGAAGCGCGGGAGCGGGTGCAGTCGGCGATCGCCAATACAGGATTTTTTCTGCCGAGCAGGCGATTCGTTGTCAACCTCTCACCTGCCGATATTCCGAAGGCCGGCTCGGCCTACGACCTGCCCATGGCGCTCGGGCTCCTGGGAGCCGCTGGTCTGATAGACCGGGCAGTCGAACGGGTCGTCGCGCTTGGTGAACTGGGTCTCGACGGCGAGGTGAAATCGTCCCGAGGGGGGTTGGCCGCTTCGCTCGTGGCGCGCGATCTCGGCTTGCCGTGTTTGTTGCCGCATGACGCCGCCGCCGAAGGGTCGCTGGTGGAAGGTGTCGATATCAGAGTCGTGACGAGTCTCGGTCAGGCCATCGGGTCGGCGTTGTCGACGGTGCCAATCGTGAGGCCGCAGCGGGAATCGTGGCGCCCGTCATCTTGTGTGGATCTCTCGGAGGTGAGAGGTCAGAGCGCAGCACGTCGCGCCCTCGAGATCGCCGCCGCAGGCGGGCATCACCTGCTCATGTCAGGCCCGCCCGGCGCAGGAAAGTCGCTGCTGGCCAAGGCACTCCCGTCGCTGCTTCCGCCACTGTCTGTTGACGAGGGTCTCGACGTATCGCTGGTTCACGCCGCGGCAGCTCTCCAGCGTCACGATCTCCATGAGGTGCCGTTCCGCAGCCCCCATCACACGGCGACCGTGGCAGCTCTCGTTGGTGGCGGATCAGGTATACCCACTCCCGGCGAGGTCAGCCTCGCCCACCGCGGTGTCCTGTTTCTCGATGAGCTCGGTGAGTTTCCGGCTCGTTTGTTGAATGCGATGCGGCAGCCGATCGAGGATGGTGTCGTGACGATCGCTCGTCGCGGAGTCTCGGTGACGTTTCCGGCGGATGTGCAGCTGGTTGCTGCAACCAATCCGTGCCCGTGTGGGTATTTCGGTGATCGGTTGACGGCGTGTGTGTGTTCTCCCAGGGCTCGCCAGAGTTATGTGGATCGGATTTCGGGTCCCATGCTTGATCGGTTTGACATGCGGGTGTTCGTGAGGCGGTTGGATCCAGGTGAGATTGACGGTCCGCCTGGCGAGGAGTCGAAACTGGTCGCTGAACGGGTCGAGGCTGCCAGGGGGTTGCAGACCGATCGGGGCATGCTCAACCGCGGTCTTGGCCGCGCCCGCCTCGATGATCTGGCGTGGAGTGCGGAAGCGAATCGGATCCTGCAGGCGAGTGTGGACAGCAATCGGTTGACAGCCCGCGGGTGGGATCGGGTTCGAAGGGTGGCTCGCACCGTTGCCGATCTTCACGGTCATGATGAGGTGGGCGAGGCAGATGTTGCCGAGGCGCTTGCGTTCAGACGCGCCTGATGGACCCGGCTCGCCTGGCTCGACTCCGGATAGCTTGCCTGGCGTTGCATCCGGATCGGGTCCGCACCCTTCTCGCAGCTCATGATTCGGGCACCGTTGTCGACGACGCACGTCGCGGAAGGCTGAAGCTGACCGAACGGGCGCGTTCGGTGTTGGCATGGTCGGATGAGCAGCTGATGGAGTCTGTGTCGGGAATGGATGTGGTGATGGCCGGCGACGAAAAGTATCCGCAGTCGCTGGCCGAGTTGCCGGACGCTCCTGATGTGTTGTTTGTGCGCGGCACGATTCCTACTGCGCCGATGGTGGCGGTGGTCGGTACCCGTCGGTGTACGACCTACGGGACCAGGGTGGCCACCGCGGCCGGTCGAGCCATCGCAGCTGCCGGATGGCCGGTGGTCTCTGGCCTGGCCAGGGGTATCGACGGCGCCGCCCAGCGTGCAACCGTCGCTGCTGGGCAGAGCGTTGCGGTACTCGGTGGTGGGATCGACCGCATCTATCCGGCTGAACACGATCGGCTGGCTGACGACATCATCGAATGTGGAGGAGCTGTGGTGTCCGAGTATCCCCCCGGGTCCAGACCCGATGCGTGGCGGTTTCCTCCTCGCAATCGGATCATCAGCGGATTGTCCGGGGCGGTGGTGGTGATCGAGGCGCCGATCAAGGGGGGATCGCTGATCACAGCAACCCATGCTCTGGAACATGGTCGGCCGTTGTTTGCGGTTCCGGGCGATATCGATCGGGAAACGTCGCGAGGGTGCAACCTGCTGATCCGGGATGGGGCGTTTCCGGTCCTCGACATCGACGATTTGATGACCGGACTCTCGTTTTGTCTCGGTCCGCCGCCACGGGCTGAACAAGCTTCGATGAGCACCCACGTGGTGTATGAGGCCGTTGGTGCCACCGGCCGTCATATGGACGAGCTTCCCGCCCTGCTGGCGCTGCCACCTTCAGAAGTACTGGTTCTCGTCTCTCACGCCGAAGCAAGCGGTCATATCACGGTCGAAAACGGATACGTGGAGCGTCGGTAGATGATGCGAGATCTTCTTCGTTTTGATGGGGCGACCATCAGCTTTCTCCTCCGGATTCGACCGGGTTTTACACCAGCTGGGCCCGGGCGGTCCGACGTTGTATCTGTCGTCCGCGAAGCCTGGCTCGACAGGCGCGAACGAGAAAAACTTCTGAGCGTGCGAACCGAACGTGGCCACCGTCCGTAGTGCATGTAGATACCGATCAAAAGGAGGAATCATGAAGCGACTCACGATTGTCGTAGTGAGCGTGGCGGTGACGATGCTGGCGCTGGCACCCGCTGCATTGTCAAAGGGCGAGGCGAACAACCATTTCACGGCGCAACTCACCAGCGCCGCCGAGGTGCCGGCACCAGCCACGCCGACGACGGCGCACGGAACCGCCCATTTCAGCGTCTCGAAAGACGGCTCGACCGTTTCGTACAAAGTCGTCGTCAACCAGCACGTGGCACCGGTAGTCGCAGCCCACATCCACAAGGCTCCGGTAGGGGCCGCAGGACCGGTCGTCGTACCGCTGTTCCCGGCACCAAGCGTCAAGGTGACCAACAACACAACAGTGTTTTCGGGAACCTTTTCGATGGCGGCCTATCCGGCGTTCATCGCAGATGCGAACGCCGGGCTGCTCTACGTCAACGTGCACACGCCGGCGAACCCGCCCGGCGAAGCTCGCGGCCAGATCAGTTGAGCTGAAGAGCAGCGCTGAGACGTTGCGGCCTGTAACGAGGCGTCGAAGCATCGATCCGCCTCGAGGCGGTTGTGGCCACCCCGACTGAGGCCGACCACCTGCAATGTGAGGCGGTGCTCCGGCCTCTACCAGCCCGATAACGGCCGGGGCGAACCACGTTTCTGATTCGAGGATGGGCCTTTGTGGGGCTCGGTGCCGAAGCAGGCGCACACGTCACGGTTGGAAACCGCTACGTGGTGCGTCGGTAGTCTCGCGGGATGACAGATGAGCGGCCACAGATTCGACGTCAACTGCTCGAAATCGATCGGTATCGTCCGGGGACGCCCGCTGAGGTGATAGCTGCTCAGTACGGGTTGGATGAGGTCATCAAGCTGGCGTCAAATGAAAACCCGGATGGTCCCTTCCCGGGCGTTGTCGAGGCGGTCGCCCGCGCAGTAGAGCGTTCTAACCGCTATCCCGACAACAGCGCAGCTCCTCTCAAAGAGGAGCTGGCGAAGCGGCACGGCGTTCTTGCGGAAAACATCTTTCCTGGAGCAGGCAGTTCAGCTGTTCTGCAATGTATAGCCCTGGCGATGGGAGGTGTCGGCACCTCGGCGCTGTATCCGTGGCCCTCGTTTGTCCTGTATGAGATTCTTTCCAAGATCGCCGGGACCGATGGCGTGCGGGTGAGGCTCGACGATCACCACCGGGTCGACCTCGATGCGATGGTCGACGCCATGAGCGAAGACACGAATCTCGTCTATGTCTGCAATCCCAATAATCCGACCGGCACCTATCGATCGTGGCGTGATCTGACGGCATTCGTCGATGTGGTTGCGCCGTCCGTTCTGGTTGTTGTTGATGAGGCGTACGCCGAGTACGCCACCGCTTCCGATTACGGTTCGTTGGCGGACCTCGCCGTCCACCGCCCGAACGTGGTGGTGCTTCGAACATTCTCCAAGATATATGGCCTCGCCGCTCTTCGTATCGGCTATGCCGTCGGCCATCCAGAAACCCTGGCTGACATCAGCAGAGCCCAGACGCCCTTCACTGTCACGACCGCGGCCCAGGCCGGCGCGCTGGCTTCTCTTCCCCATGATCTGGCAGGCAGGCGGGAGACCAATCGGACCGGGGTGGACCTGATCGAGCGTTCTCTCAGTCGCCTGGGCGTGCCGTACGCTCCCTCCCAGACGAATTTCGTCTGGTTCGACTCGGGTATCGAGGGTCAAGAGATGTATCGACGACTGGCACGTCGCGGCGTCGTCGTCAGGAACTATGGAATCGGATCGTGGATTCGAGTCACGATCGGATCCTCGGCTGAGAATGAGAGCTTCATCGTCGCACTCGAAGATGCGCTGGGATCGAATTCTGCTAGTTGATGCGGGATTCGTACCCGGACCACTCCTTCTCGCGCAAAAGGTACTTCTGGATCTTGCCGGTCGAGGTCTTTGGCAGCTGGTCGAGGATTTCGACGGAGTCCGGTGCCTTGTAGTGGGCCAGCCGGGATCTCACATGGTCGATGAGCTCACTTTCGCTGGCCTCCCTTCCGTCTTTGAGAACCACGAATGCCTTCGGCCGCTCTCCCCACTTCTCGTGCGGCACCGCCACGATTGCCGCCTCCAGAACCGAGTCATGAGAGGCGAGCGTTTGTTCCACTTCGATCGTCGAGATGTTCTCACCACCTGAGATGATGATGTCCTTCGAACGATCGCGCAGCTCGATGTAGCCGTCTTCATGCCAAACCCCAACATCGCCGGAATGAAAGTATCCACCCGCAAACGCTCGTTCGGTTGCTTCGGGGTCGTCGTAGTAGCCAAGCATCACGTTGTTGCCGCGCATGACCACTTCGCCCAGGTGTTCTCCGTTCCTGGCAACGTCTCGCATCGAATCATCGACCACCCGGATCGGGTCGACGCCGATGAACGGCACTCCCTGCCGTGACATCATGCGGCTGCGTTCTGCGGGCGCCATCTCGCCCCACTCCGGCTGCCATTCGCACACCGTGTGCGGTCCGTAGGTCTCGGTGAGGCCGTACATGTGAACGATCCGTGCCCCGAGATCCTCCAATTGCGCGATCAACGTCGGGCTCGGGGGAGCACCTGCGGTGGTGATGACGAGGGGTCCGTCAAGGGGGGCGGCGTCAGCATGGTTGGCCATTCCAATGAGAACGGTTGGTGCGGCGTTCAAATGGGTCACGCCGTGTTCGCGAATCAGTCTCCAGATCTCACCGGAATCGACCGCTCGAAGACACACGCTGGTTCCGCCGATTGCCGGGAGCGCCCACGTCGTACACCAGCCGTTGCAGTGGAACATGGGCAGCGTCCAGAGGTAGACCGAGTCAGGAGAGTGCTGCGAGTGGATGATTTCACCGAGCGCGTTGAGGTAGGCACCACGGTGACTGTATAGGACGCCTTTAGGTCGGCCGGTGGTCCCGGAGGTGTAGTTGATCGATATCGGTTGGAATTCGGAGTCCACCCGCCAGGGAAGCGGCTCGGCGCTTCCGCGCTCGAGAAAGTCCGGATACGGAGTGGTCTCGAATCCGACTCTTCCGGCACCGTCGTCGATGGACACGATTTCAGACAGTGTCGTCAGCTGGTCGAGAACGGGTTCGAGCTTGGCAAGCAATGCGGTGTCTCCCACCAACCGGGTTGCGCCACTGTGATTGAGAATGTAGGCAATCTCATCGGGTGCCAATCTCGTGTTGATTGCGACCAGAACTGCCTGCGCCAGCGGCACCCCGAAGTGGGCGATGAGCATTTCGGGAATGTTCGGACACAGATATGCGACCCGGTCTCCGGGCCGAACCCCCGAGGTCGACAGGGCATTTGCCAAGCGGGTTGCAGCTGCTGCCATGTCCGCATAGGTGGTGACGACTCCGTTGTAGACGATTGCGGGACGCCCGGGGTACACGCTGGCAGATCGCTCGAGAAACATGAGGGGAGTGAGTTCGGTGGTGCTCACAGATAAAGACATCAGACAACCTCCTCCAGCCACGCTACAGCCCAGGTTCCGGGCTTGCCATCGTGATTCTGCACCAGAAGTTGCCGGCGTCCAGATCCGGGTCGGAGAAGCCGAATTCCGTTCCGTTGGCTATCGTCGCAGAGAACAATCCGATCTCTCGTGCGGTTGAGGTGGTTTCGCCGGGACCATTTGGACGTTCAACGCTGTCAGCGTGAAAGTCGGGTTGGTACGAAATGGTACGCAGTGGTACCGAGGATCGAAGAACGAGGTGGAATGTGTCTGAGAAGCCGAACGACGATGTAGTTGGCGAGCTACTCGAAGAGGGCCAGTCGATCTGGCTCGACTACATCCGTCGCGACATGCTGGAGAACGGCGAATTGTCAGCGCTCGTTGCCGGGGGCGTGCGCGGTGTCACGTCGAATCCGTCGATCTTCGAGGCGGCGATCGCCGATACCGAACTGTATGACGACGAGATCCGGCGCATGGTTGCCGGAGAAGAAGCCGACGATGCCAGTTCGATCTATGAAGCGCTCGCGATCGCAGACATCACTCAGGCCTGCGACGTGCTCCGTCCTGTATACGAGGCGTCAGATGGGGCGGATGGTTTCGTCAGCTTCGAGGTTTCGCCGTTGCTTGCCCATGACACCGTCGCAACCATCGACGAGGCCAGAAGACTCTGGGCGGCAGTCGATCGTCCGAATCTCATGATCAAGGTTCCCGCGACACCAGAGGGAATCCCTGCAATCGAAGAACTCATCGCCGACGGGATCAACGTGAACGTCACGTTGATCTTCTCCCTCGATACCTACAGACAGGTCGTTGATGCATATATCTCAGGCCTCGAGCGTTGCCAACGGCCCGCTCAGGTCGCCTCGGTGGCATCTTTTTTCGTCAGCAGGGTTGACAGCGAGGTTGACAAGCGACTCGAGGCGATCGGGACAGACGAAGCCCTCGGATTGCGTGGACGTATCGCGATCGCCAATTCGCGATTGGCGTACCAAATCTATGAGGAAAAGTTCTCGTCCGCCCGATGGGAGCCGCTTGCGAACCTCGGTGCGAAACCGCAACGACTGTTGTGGGCGTCAACGTCGACCAAAAACCCGGATTACAACGACGTGATGTATGTGGAAGAGTTGATTGGTGACAATACCGTGAACACGGTGCCTCCGAACACGCTCGAAGCATTCAAGGACCACGGCAAAGTCAGCGGATCCGCTATCGCCTCCGAAGTCGACCAGGCCGTCGCAGATATGGCTCTCCTCGCCACACTCGGAATTGACATCGATGATGTGACAGACGTCTTGATTGCAGAGGGCGTTGAGAAATTCGCAGACGCATTCGAGCAGCTCCTCCAGGCGATCGAGTCCAAACGAGCGTCCGTTGCTTGATCCACAGCGCTTACATCTCGGTGAGTTGTCCGCGGCGGTCGACACGCAGCTCAGCGAATGGTCGGCATCCGACGTCGTGAGCCGGGTGTGGGGGTTGGATCACACGGTCTGGTCGCAGGATCCCGTGCCAGAGCTCGCGGACCGCCTGGGTTGGCTTGGACTTTCAGCAACGATGCGCCCCGCACTCAGCCGGCTTGCGGTTCTCGCCGAATCGGTCCGCGAAGCCGGTTTCAGTCGCGTTGTGCTGTGCGGGATGGGAGGATCCAGTCTTGCCCCCGAAGTCTTCTACCGCACCTTCGGCGCGGCTCCCGATCATCCTGACCTGACCGTTGTCGATTCGACGCATCCCGATGAGGTTGCCCGGGTCATCGAGAACCTCGATCCGCTGGCCACCATCTTCATCATTTCGTCAAAATCGGGTGGGACGCTCGAAACGCTTTCGCTCTTCCGGACGTTCTGGAGTCAGGTCGCTGCTCACACCGATACGCCCGGTGATCACTTCATCGCCATCACCGATGCCGGATCGTCCCTGGAGGAACTTGCAACCGATCGGCATTTCCGCGATATCTTCACTACTCCGGCCGACGTCGGCGGCCGCTATTCGGCTTTTACGTTTTTCGGGTTGGTGCCCGCCGCATTGATCGGCGTCAACATAGGACGGCTCCTCGATCGAGCAGACATCATGGCCAACGCCTGCAGTCCCGAAACCCCGGCCGAGGCCAATCCGGGAGCGGTGCTTGGCGCAGTCATGGGTCAGGCCGCCAAACATGGACATGACAAAGCAACCTTCCTGGTTGCTCCACCCCTCGCGGCATTCCCGGTTTGGGTTGAGCAGTTGATTGCCGAATCGACGGGCAAAGATGGTGTAGGCATTGTTCCGGTAGCCAATGAGCCGATCGGAGATCCGTCGGAATACGCGGGGGACAGGTTGATCATCCACATCGCGGTGAAAGCGGACCCTGATCCGTTCGAGAGCCTCGTCGGGCAATTAGAAGAAGACGGCGTTCCGATCGTCAAGATCACAGTCGACGGTCCGTACGACCTCGGTCAGGAAATGTACCGGGCTGAGTTTGCAACGGCTATGGCTGGCGCTGTCCTTGCCATCAACCCTTTCGATCAGCCGAATGTGCAACAGGCCAAAGAACTCGCTAAACGAGCCATGGACGGGGAGCTGGCGGCGGAAGAGATTCACGCAGTCGGCCCGGAGGACGAAGCCGCCATCGATGAGTGGTTGTCAGGTGTCGCCACCGGCGATTACGTTGGGCTGCAGGCGTACCTTCCCTATGGTGTGGATGACCAACTGGAAGCCATCCGGGCTGCGATCCGGTCTGTGACCAACAGCTCGACGACATCAGGCTATGGACCCAGGTTCCTGCACTCAACCGGTCAGCTGCACAAGGGCGGAGCCAACAACGGCTTGTTCCTTCAGATCGTTGATGAGCCGCAAGCCGAAGTGCCGGTCCCGGAAACGGACTACACCTTCAATCAATTGATCCGTGCCCAGGCCGATGGCGACTTTCAAGCTCTCGTCGCCGAGGGACGCCGCGTGCTGCGCGTCAACCTCGGCAGCCAGGCGACGTCCGGTTTAGAGACGCTCGTGCAGACGTTTGAGGGTCTGTGACGATTTCGGCGATCTTCTTTGATGTCGGGGGAGTTCTCGGAACAAACGGGTGGGACCGGCACGATCGGCTTGGTGTCGCGACAGCGTTCGAACTCGACTACGACGAAATGGAAGAACGCCACGACCTCGTGAGCGCAGCGTTTGAGACCGGTCATCTCGATGTGGACGGTTACCTCGATGCTGTGATCTTTCACGCCGAGCGGCCGTTCAGCCGTGAGAGTTTTTGGGAAGCCATGAAGGAGCGATCTCAACCCCGGGAAGATACGCTTCAGATCGCCGCTCAGCTCAAGGAAACCGGGCGGTACTTCATGGCAACACTCAATAACGAGTCCCACGAGTTGAACGACTTTCGCATCGATCGCTTCGGACTGCGCGAACGTTTCGATATTTTTCTGACCTCGTCCTATCTCGGGGTGAAGAAGCCTGACGACGCCATTTTCGAACTGGCGCTGCATATAACGGCCAGAGAGCCGGAGGAGTGCGTCTTCATCGACGATCGAGAACTCAACATCAAAGCCGCCCTTCGGCACGGCATGCGGACGATCCACTATCGAGACGCCGCACAGCTTCGAACGCGGCTGGTCGAAGCCGGTGTTGATTTCTAGAACCTACAAGGAGAGCAAACGTGCAACTCGGAATGATCGGTCTCGGGAAGATGGGTTCTTTCATGACGGAGCGTCTCGTCAGGGGCGGACACAACGTGATCGGGTACGATCGGGATGAAGGAGCCATGGAGCGAGTTCGCCGGGTTGGCGCCGGAACCGCTGCATCGGTGAGCGACCTGGTCGCCGCGGTCAATGCTCCACGATCGATCTGGATCATGGTCCCGGATCACGTGGTTGGTGACGTTCTCGAGGGCCTCGTACCGCTGCTTGATCCGGGAGACGTTGTCATAGACGGCGGCAACTCGAACTTCAACGACACCCTCGCTCGCGGGGCGGCACTTGGCGAACACGGCATCTCCTATGTTGACGTGGGCACCAGCGGCGGAGTGTGGGGGCTGCATGAAGGGTATTCGATGATGGTCGGAGGGGCATCAGAAGCTGTCGCAAAGCTCACCCCGCTGTTTGAAACGCTTGCACCTGCGCCCGATGAGGGATGGGGCCACGTTGGCCCGGTTGGTTCCGGTCACTTCGTCAAAATGGTGCACAACGGCATCGAGTACGGAATGATGCAGGCCTATGCCGAAGGCTTCGACATTCTTCGCGCCAAGGAGGAGTTTGGTCTGGATCTCCATCAGATTGCTGAGGTCTGGAGGTTTGGTAGCGTGATTCGAAGCTGGTTGCTCGATCTCACGTCTGAAGCTCTCGAAGAGAATCCGGCCATGGACGGTATCGCTCCCTTCGTTCCGGACTCCGGCGAGGGGAGGTGGACCGTCCTGGAGGCCATCAAGCTGAACGTTCCGGCACCGGTGATCACGCATTCGTTGATCGCCCGCATCGAATCACGGAACGAATACTCTTACGGGTACCGGCTGGCATCAGCCATGCGCAACAAGTTTGGCGGTCATTCGGTCAAAAAGGACTCCTGAACCGTGGATGCCCACCTTTTTGTCATCTTCGGAGGCAGCGGAGATCTCGCGAAGCGAAAGCTATTGCCTGCCATAGCTGCAATGGTGCGCCACGCCGGCGAGCCGCCATGTCATGTGCTCGGCGTCGGACGTACGCCTATGGATGAAACCGAGTACCAGAAGCTTGCGGCACGGTCGGTTGCTGAAGTCATGGGAGAAAGCGACGGCGTCGCCTGGGCGAAGACCAACGTTCACTATGCGTCAACTGACGAGGCCGATGGCGGGTTCGAGGGTCTCGCCGAGAGGATCGTCACCCTCGAACAGGCGAACGGCCTGCCGGGCAATCGTGTGTTCTATCTCGCCATCCCACCCGCGGCCTTTTCGAGGGTCGTCGATGGCTTGGGGTCGGTCGGGCTCAACCATGGTCCGGGCTGGACCAGACTCGTGGTCGAAAAGCCCGTAGGTCATGATTTGGCTTCGGCCGAAGCGCTCAACAACAGCATCCACCGTGTATTCGACGAGAGCCAGATTTATAGGATTGATCATTACCTCGGCAAGGAGACCGTACAGAACTTGCTGGTGTTTCGATTCGCCAATCATCTCTTCGAATCAACCTGGAATCGCGACCGTATCGCCCTCGTAGAGATAACCGTGGCAGAAGAACTGGGCGTCGAAGGCCGAGCCGGCTATTACGACCAGACGGGCGCCCTTCGTGACATGATTCAAAACCATCTCACCCAGCTGATGACCCTTGTTGCGATGGAGCCCCCGGTCGATTTTTCGGCGGATGCCATTCGGGACGAAAAGGTCAAGGTGCTCCGATCGATCGAGCCCATCCATCGAGACGACGTGGTGTTCGGACAGTACGGTCCGGGTGCCGTCGAGGGCGAGTCGGTGCCGGGTTATCTGGAAGATCCTGATGTTTCGGCCGATTCGAACACGCCGACCGCCGTCATCATGCGGCTCAGGTTGAATTCGTGGCGATGGCAAGGTGTTCCGTTCTATCTCAGAACCGGAAAGCGTTTTCCCGAACGTCTAACTCAAATCGCCGTTACCTACCGGGAGCCGCCGGTTGCGCTTTTCGGGATCAAAAACCGCAATCTGCTGAAACCGGATGTGTTGCGACTGGAACTGCAGCCAAACGAAGGATTTGAGCTCTATTTCGACGTGAAGGTCCCCGGCAGCGATCTCGAGATCGTGTCGATTCCGTTCCACTTCAGTTATGACGAGGCGTTCGGCCGCATACCGGAGGCCTACGAAACGCTGTTGGCCGATATCGTCGAGGGTGATCAGACCCTGTTTGTTCGGGCCGACGAAGTGGAAGCAGCCTGGAGTCTCTATCAGCCGATTCTCGACGACCCACCCCGGTCGCTGCCCTATGCCGCAGGTGAGTGGGGCCCGGACGAAGGAGACGATCTGCTGGCACACGCCCAGTCGTGGTTCATGCCGGACAGCCGCATCCACCGCCCTCATTCTTGAGCCGGGTCAGTCGGTGACCGTCAACATGGTTTGAAGCCCGCCCGGGTTGGACGGATGACGTAGCTTTGCCATCGCCTTCGCTTCGATCTGGCGAATGCGTTCCCTGGTCAGATCAAAAGCCTGGCCGACCTGATCGAGCGTACGCGGGACGCCGTCATCCAATCCGTAGCGGAGGGTCAGTACCCGTTGCTCCCGATCATTGAGGCGGACCAGCAGCGCCCGAATGGCATCTCTCCGATGATTCTCGGCGGCAAACTCAAACGGGCTGATCGCTTCGTGATCCTCAATGAAATCAGCAACGGTTGCCCCATCTTCGCCAACCTCGGCATGGATTGAGATCGGATCCGGTGCGAGGCGCATAGCGATCAGAACCTTCTGCGCTTCAATCCCTGTTTCAGCAGAGATCTCGTCGATCGTCGGTTTGAGACCGGACCTGGCGAACAATGCCGTTTCTGCCTGTTGAACCCGGGCGATGGTGTCGATGATCTGGACCGGGGCGCGAATCGTACGTGACTTGTCCGCTATGGCACGGTTGATGGCTTGTCTGATCCACCACGTCGCATAAGTCGAGAACTTGAACCCCTTGGTCCAGTCGAACTTTTCAACTGCACGTATCAAACCCAGGTTTCCCTCTTGAATGAGATCGAGGAACGGTAGGCCTGAGGCTGTATATCGCTTCGCAATAGATACGACCAGACGCAGATTTGCCTGCACGAATCGAGCTTTTGCATCTTCACCCAACACCATGATGCGGTCGAGTTCGGGATCAATGGCGGTCGCTCCGAGAACTGCGACCTGTTCTCTGGCTGCCTCGCCCTCCTGGATCAGCTTGGCCAGCTCCGTCTCTTCGTGAGCTTCGAGCAGTGGGTATCGGCCGATTCCGTCTAGGTATTGCTTGACGGTGGGGTCCCATCCGTCGTTGGGGCGGCGTGCCATGTCGTCCTGACCGGTAGCGAGTATCAATACATCGACATCCCCGCGACAGTTCTTGAGTGGCCGGACGACCTAGATTCGCTAACCTTGCGGTCCGTGCGCAGCGGCGCCCGGGCGCTTAGCTCAGTTGGGAGAGCGCCTGCCTTACAAGCAGGAGGTCGGCGGTTCGAGCCCGTCAGCGCCCACCCGATCGGGATGCAACCGGGTCGGTCCTGATCTCAACCGGTCTCACCCGATCTCACGGGCTGCCCGCCGGTCGCACGCTCGTCCGGGGGTTGGTGACTGCCGTCAAATGTCGGCAGGTTCGTCCGTCCTCTGCGAATGGATGCGGCCTTCGGTGCCGGCCAGGGACAGCCCGGATCCGTGCCCGTATCGCACCTGAATCATTTCCGCCAGAATCGAGACGGCCACCTCGCCAGGAGTCTCGGCACCGATGTCGAGACCAACCGGGCCATGAATTCGACGAATCGTGTCGGCGTCATAGCCGGCTGCCTCGAGCCGTTCGGCTCGCTTGACCGCTGTGCGTCTGCTTCCCATCGCTCCGATATAGCGCACGTCACTACCGAGAAGCCATGGGAGTACAGGGTCTTCGAATCGGGCATCGTGGCTGAGGATGACGACATACGTTCGGCGGTCCAGATCGATGAGCGGCATGACGACATCTGGCCAGCCGACATGGATCTCGAAGGCCTCCGGAAAGCGCTCGCGCGTGGTGAACGCCGGGCGGCTGTCGGTCACGATCACCCGGAAGCCGAGGTGGGCGGCGATCGTTGTGAGCTCTTGACCGATGTGCACTGCGCCGATGATCACGAGCCTGGGTTGCGGCGCGACCGTTTCGATATAGACGGAATCTTCGCCATAGTCGAGCGTTCGGTTCTGCTCGATT
The DNA here is from genome assembly GCA_041567895.1 of Acidimicrobiia bacterium. GTDB lineage: Bacteria > Actinomycetota > Acidimicrobiia > Spongiisociales > SHLN01 > JABDOU01. The sequence continues at coordinate 13,501 of JBFGAX010000034.1, read as the reverse complement.
TCCATGAGCTGATGGGCATCGGCTACGACGCTGTCCGCCAAATGATCTGGCAGGGAGCCGGAGATTATGCCTTTTCCGGCCTCAATGAGGGCTTTGGCGCCGATAGATGGTCCGGTGACGACGGTGGCGATCGATCCCAGACGTTCTCTGGAAATGAGATCGGATATCGCATGGCCGCTCACGTCCATTTCTCGATGAACACCTGGATTGTCCCTCCACAGGCCAACCCCACTTCAAAGGCTTCCTCGTCGGCAATGCCGTATGTAACGAGCCGGGGCTCGCCGCTGGCTATGACCTCCTGTGCGTGGAGAAAGACATCATTCTCGACGCACCCTCCGGATACCGAACCATCCATGTCGCCATCAGACGAAACGAGGAATTTGGCACCCTCCGGCCGGGGAGCGGAGCCTTTGACGCGTACGACGGTGGCTATGGCCGATTGCTTGCCTTCTTGTGACCACCTGTTGAGGGTCTCCAGGGTTTCTTTCATGCTGATCTCACCGATCTTGCGACTGCGTGGGCGGGTATGGACTCTATCAAGTGAATGATCGAAGATAAATCATGGATCGAGGCAGCGGGAACGAGCTGATCGATGAACGGCAGCGCCGCCCGCATGCCGCGTGTGCTCGGCTGATATCCCTCGCGGCCAGATAGGGGATTCAGCCAGAGGAGGGAGTGGACAGATCGGCTGAGTTGCGACGTCGCAGCAGCCAGTGTTTCTGGCTCACCGCAATCCCATCCATCGGAGAGGACCAGACAAATGGGGCCACCGCGAGTCACGCGTCGGCTCCAAACCCGATTGAACGTTTCGAACGTCTCTCCAATTCGAGTACCGCCTGACCAGTCCTCCACGTTGTCGGAGACGAGCGTCAAGGCCTGGTGGGGGTCCTGATGAGTCAGCTCCCGGGTGATGCGGGTGAGCCTCGTCGAGAACACGAATACTTCGACTCGACCGAGCCTGCGCCGAATCGCGTGGGTGAAATACAAGAAGGCCTCCGTATAACGCTCCATCGATCCGCTGACATCGGCCAGGATCAAAAGTGGTCGGCGGCGATGTTTTCTCGATTGCAGCTCGAGTCGCAGGAGCTCACCATCCGGCCTGGTCATGTTTCTGAGCACCCGTCGCAGGTCGGGGCGTTTACCCCTGCGATCCGGTCTCCAGCGATGGCTGAGGGCCTCGGTTGACTGGAAACGCATCTGTTGAATCAACCGCTGTGCTTCTGCCCATTCGGCCTCGTTCATCTCGAGGAAGTCTCTATGAGCAAGACGTTCGGCATACGAAGCTCCGGCTTCGGCCTCCGCCTCATCATCGTCATCGGCTCCGTCCCCGGCGGCAGCGCGCATTGCAGGTTGCAGTTCGACGAGCTGTTCCTCCGTGATGATTTCTGGAACCCTCCCACCACCGAAGAACTCCATGAATACTGTGTTGAAGGTGTCCATGTCTTCGGGGCGGCGAACTGCAACAGCCCGCATGGCGTAATAGTTGTCGATGCCACCTGCCAGTCCCTGAGCTTGCACCGCGGCAAGCAAATCCGCAGATGTTTCCGGTACCGAGCGCAGGCCTTCCTCTCGCAGCCTTCTCGTGAATTCAACGAAAACCCGGGCGGGCGAAGCCAGCGCCGTCATGAAATCAGCTGTTCGGCTCCGGCCTCCGCCACTTTGGCGATGTCCTCCTGATATTTCAGAACGACGCCGAGCGTCTCGTCGATCGCATCACTGTCGAGATGTTCGCGGCGCAACACGCCGAGCGCCGCAGCCCAATCGAGGGTTTCGGCCACTCCGGGCGGTTTGAACAAACCCATGCCGCGCAACCGCTCCATTGCACGTGCCAGTTCATGGGCGAGGTCGGAACTCACCTCCGGTGCCTTGGTGGCGAGAATCGCAACTTCTCGCTCGAAGTCCGGGTAGTCGATCCAGTGGTAGATGCAGCGCCGTTTGAGAGCGTCATGGATCTCACGAGTGCGGTTGGAGGTGATAACGACCACAGGCGGCTCTTCGGCTCGAATGGTGCCGATTTCGGGAATGGTCACCTGGAAATCCGAGAGGAGCTCCAGCAAGAACGCCTCGAATTCTTCATCGGCACGATCGAGTTCATCTATCAACAGCACCGGCCGATGGCCGTTCGTAGACGCTTCGACTGCCTGTAGGAGGGGACGGGCCAGGAGGAAATCGCGGGTCATGATGTCACGGGCGGAGACGTTGCCTTCCCTCACTTCCAACAACCGGATTTCGAGCATTTGGCGGGCATAGTCCCACTCGTAGAGCGCCTGGGCCACATCGAGGCCTTCGTAACACTGGAGCCGAATCAACGGGGTTTCCAGAACAGAGGCCAGAACCTTTGCTACTTCGGTCTTTCCTACGCCGGCCTCACCCTCCAGGAACAAGGGTCGGCCCATCTCGAGCGCCAGGTGCACTGCTACCGCCAGGGATCGATCGCTCACGTATCCCTGTGATTCGAGTGCTGTGAGTACCTCGTCGACGGAGGTGGGGCTTGCCATCCCGTCGATTGTAAGCGCACCGACGTGGATGACAGTCTGTCGGGAAGCGATTGATGTGCCGGTCGATGGCCTATCGAGCCGTGCCAATGCAATCCGGCAGCTCGCTCATCTCGTAATCTGGCATGGCGATGCTGCCCAACTTTCTTGTCATCGGAGCCATGAAGGCGGGTACCACGTCTCTCTTTTCGTACCTCGCCGGGCACCCCGATGTCTCGATGCCGTGGTCGAAAGAGCTCGACTTTTTCTCAAACGAAGATCGCTGGAGGCTCGGTACGGCGTGGTACGAAGCTCAGTTTCCAGATGAGGCCGTTGCGGTCGGTGAGGCTTCGCCAAACTACACAAAGCGGCACCTGTTTCCGGAAACGGCGGATCGGATCATGGCAACTCTGCCAGGAGTCCGATTGATCTATCTCGTCCGTGACCCGATTGAACGGTTGCAATCCATGTATGTGGACATGCTCGCGTATGGGGGGGAAACGCGGCCGATCGACGAGGCGGTCCGGGCCGACTCTGACTATGTGCTCACGTCCTGCTACGGATATCAGCTGGAACCCTTTGTCGCGCTCAGCGGTACGGAAAATCTGCTGGTCGCCAGCGCGGCGAGGTTACGAGACGATCGCATCGACACCTTGCGAGAGATATACCGCTTTCTCGAAATCGACAACGACTATCTGCCAGCGGGCATAGATCAGGACGTCAACACCCGAACGGAAAAGCGCGTGTCGCGTCGGCTGGGGCGCCGGCTCCAGAAGAGCGATCGCTACCGCTCGGTGATTGATGCCGATGCGCGATGGTCGCGGCTTCATCAGGCTTGCTTCACCCGGCCGCCACGCCGTTCGGATGTTGAGCTATCAGGCGACGTCCTGGCAGAACTTCACGAGCGCTTTTCCGAGGACAGAAAGCTCCTTGCGTCCCTACTGGGTCACGACCCGATGTCGGCGATCTGAAGCGAAAAGCTGTGATCGAGCGTTCCCTGAGAATCCGTCTTCGGGGCAGCCCGTTACGCGCTGATGGCCCGCTTGCGACGGGCCATCAACCTGCGGGCAGACCACCGTTTTTCTGCCCGGTCAGCAGAATAGCCGCTCAATCCCATTATCCATTACAAAATTACATGTAATTCAGATTTTCGTATTTCATGGTATCATCCAAAGGTCCACCGCAGTGCCTCGCCGTTTGCTGAACGGCCGGGCGACCATCCCCTGGATGTGACTGAAAGGATGCGCAATGAAGCGCCGAAGAATTCCTCCGTTTGATGAGGCCGAGGCCGCTGCCTGGTTTGCCGGGCGAATCCCCGATGACTGGTTCGAGGCGCCTGTGACGATAACCCATGATCAGGACGAGATTCTGATCTCAGGTCCGCTACCGATGCCGGCCAATGTCCCTGAAGGAGAACAGGCGGCGTCTGTGGCGGCTCGCGCCCGGATCGAGGCGTTCCGCGAAGACACCAGGACCGCACGTATGGCAATTGCCGAAGACGCCCAATACAAGTGGCGCAGGATCGTGTCATGGGGCGCCTCGTGCGGTGATCTCGATGCTCATTTCACGACTGCAGCTGTTCCCGCAATGACCAGATTGAGAATGAGCCAGCGTCAAATATTGGACACGCTCATAGAGTCAGGGGTTGCGCGTTCGCGGGCAGAGGCACTCGCCTGGTGCGTCGATCAAGTCGGTAAGCACCAGAGTGAGTGGATCGATCGTCTTCGTAGCGCCATGGCTGATGTCGAAAAGATTCGAGAGGAGGGTCCGGGTTAGCGGCTATCAGGCCGCGATTCCGAGCCGCAACCGGAGGCTGTGGCGCAGCGGATAGGTTTGCTCACCGGGGAGTCGCGATTCGGCACCTTCCCAGTCCTCGTCCAGAACGAGTTGGTGGATCTTGTGTACGTGCTGCGTGAGATCGGCAATGTCCGATATCCATTCGGAGAGGAACCGTTCGCGAGCTTCCAGGGCCAACCCCAATCTGGGAGTCATGTAGCCGGCGGGTGTGCCGTTCAAGTTGAGAGCCTGATCCCATTGAACACGGACCGGGCTGTGAGCAAGCGCCCTTTGCCATTGCGTCTCGGTGTCGAACCGTCCAGGGTCGAACACGGCAGATACCGCGTGGTCGAGAGCCCATTCAAAGCCCTGGCGGGTCATGTGTAAGGAGAGCATCCTGTGCTGGCCCTCACGCATGCCCCAGTCGGAGTCGCGCATCGCATCGAGAAACGACGTCGTGATCCAGAGGCTTTCCGCTGCCTTTGGCGCCAATACGAGCCTTCCGGAGGCCAGAGAGGCATCTGCGACTGATTGGCCGTGTCCCTGATACACCGTGAGGCGGTTCTGGTTGAAGCGGGCGCGAATCTGGAAGGTGTTCATATGCGCGTGTATCGACTGCTATCGACAGGTCCTGTTGCATTTTCCCAAGCGTTCGCCATAAAGCGTTAGCCCCGGCACCCTCGCCATAGACTCGATATGTGCAGACCCTCGATGCAGCGCGGCCCGATCGATTCTCGCCTGGTGACATCATTGCAGGGATCTCGGTCGCAGTTGTCGTGATTCCCCAAGCCCTGGCATATGCAGAGCTTGCAGGCATGCCCGTCTATACGGGTTTATATGCAGCAGCGCTGCCCCCGCTCGCCGCAGCTTTCTTCGCCTCCTCGCGGTATCTGCAAACCGGGCCTGTGGCGATGACGTCGCTGTTGACGTTCGGGGCGCTCTCGACCATAGCGACCCCTTTCAGTGCCGAGTACGTCGGTCTGGCGCTCGTGCTCGCGCTTCTCGTTGGAATCGTGCGTCTGGTCCTTGGCCTCATCGGGGGTGGCGGAATAACTCATTTCATGTCCAATCCGGTAGTACTCGGCTTCACTACGGGCGCAACACTCTTGATCATCGCATCCCAAAGCGCGGTTGCCTTTGGCGTAGAAACTGCTCCGGACGGACTGATCGAGAGGTTGTGGCACGTGGTCACGAATCCATCCGAATGGAGTTGGGCTGCCATCAGTCTCTCGGCTGTGACGATCGTTCTCGTGCGTACCGCCCCCCGGGTACACCCACTCTTTCCCGGGGTTCTCGTCGCAGTTCTGATCGGAATGGCAGCGGGTACCGTCGATGACGCGTTCGTTCTCGTCGGCGACATCCCTTCTGGATTTCCTCCCTTTTCGCTCGACCTGCCGTGGGGACGGGTGCCTGGCTTGCTCGTTTCCGGTGCGATCATCGCCGCCGTCGGTTTTGCCGAACCAACCGCGATTGCACGGACGTTCGCCGCTCAAGACCGTGTGCGATGGGATGCCAATCGGGAGCTTGTCAGTCAAGGGGTCGCCAATCTGGCCTCGGGTTTGACAGGCGGTTTTCCGGTTGGTGGCTCGTTTTCCCGCAGCTCTATCAACAAGCTGGCCGGGGCGACCAGCCGTTGGAGTGGTGCTATCACCGGCATCGCGGTCCTGGCGTTCACCCCGTTCGCCGGAGTGGTTGCCGGACTTCCGCGAGCTGTGCTCGGCGCAATCGTCATTGGAGCCGTCGTAAAGCTCGTGCGTCTGCGAGCACTATGGAGGCTGGTTCACGTTTCGTGGGGCCAGGCTCTGATTGCGTGGGCAACCTTCCTGGCCACGTTGCTGCTTTCCCCGCGAATTGACCTGGCAGTCCTCCTTGGCATGGGCCTCGCGGCGACGGTCCATGTGTACCGCGAGGCTTCTCGGCTGAGTGTTGAAACCCGAATGGACGACGACACGATGACAATGGCTCCAGAGGGCGTGCTGTTCTATGCGTCGGCTGACGCCTTCTCCGACGTCTTCAACGAGGCCGTCGCCGAACATCCATCAGTGCGTTCGCTCGTGCTGGATCTCGAGGGACTCGGCAGGATCGATCTACCGGGTGCGATGGAGCTCAAAACCTTCATCTGGGACGCGGAGCAGGCAGGCATTGACGTGGAGATCATCAATGTCCCGGCCCATGCCGAGGGCATTCTCGAGCGGGTGTCCGCCGTTCTCGAAGCCGAAGGGGACGGGCGGCCGCGACCCATGACGGGATAGCTTCGCTCTGTCTCCGGCTCGCCGCGATCTCCAGATTGTTGCTTCTAGCCGGCCAGGGCTTGGCGGAGCGCACGTTCTGCGAAGACTGTCGCCAGGTGCGTCTTGTATGCAACGGATCCGTAGAGATCTTCGATCACGGTGATGCCGTCGGTCACGAGCCCCGCAGCACCGGATATGGCTTCATCGTTACCGTCGGTTCCGATGAGTGCAGAGGCGGCGGCTGCCGCGAGGCTGGGGCGGGTGCCCACTCCGGTCACCCCGATTCGGGCGTCCGACACGGTTCCGTCGCTCACCTGAACCCATACAGCGACACCTGCCACGGCGTAATCGGTGTGGCCTCCCCGTCGCCCGAGTTTGTCATAGGCGGAGGTGGACCCGTTTGCCGATTTCGGAACCCGGAGCTCGACGAGAATTTCGTCTTCGGAGAGGGCTGAGGTCAGCGCGTCGACGAAGAACTCGTTTGCAGGGATCTCGCGTTCGCCGGTGGATGAGCGAGCCACCATCGTTGCGCCGAGTGCGATCGCCGCCGCCGGCTGGTCGGCAGCTATGTCCGCATGTGCCATGGCACCGCACGTCGTTCCACGATTCCGGACCTGGTGGTCGCCGGTCCATGCTGCAGCCTGACCGAGGGCTGTGGCATGCTGAGCAACAAGCGGGTTTGCTGCCGTCTGGTTGTGCGTCACGAGTGCGCCAATGGATATGTGATCCTCGTGTTCGACGATATCTCCGAGTCCGTCGATGCGACCGATGTCGACGACGGTGCCGGGACTGAACAGTCGTAGTTTCATCAAGGGGATCAAGCTCTGACCACCGCTCATGATCTTCGCTCCGGGATTCGAGGCCAGTGCGGTCAGGGCATCATCGAGCGAGGTTGGTGCAACGTATTCGAACTGCCTTGAAAACATCTCTACGCTCCATTCCCGTGTATGGCCTGCCAGACCCGTTTCGGGCGCAGCGGCATGTCGATATGGCTCACTCCCAGGTGGGCAACCGCGTCGATCACCGCATTGACCACGGTCTGGGCCGATCCGATGGTGCCGGCTTCGCCGATGCCTTTTACGCCCATGGGATTGACGTCTGTCGGGGTTGTAGTTCTCCCTAGTTTGAAGGATGGAAGATCGCTCGCGGTCGGTATCGGGTAGTCCAGTAAGGAGCCGGTGAGCAGATTTCCGTCTTCATCGAAGATCGCATGTTCAAACAGGGCCTGGCTTATACCCTGTGCCAGGCCTCCATGAACCTGCCCATCGACAATCATGGGATTGATGACGTTGCCGCAATCGTCCATGGCGAAGTACTCGAGCAACGTGACGTCTCCGGTCGTCGTGTCGACCTCTACAACGGCGAGATGGGAACCGAAGGGCCACGTGGCGTTGGCGGGTGAGAACACGGCATTCGCTTCCATGCCCCCTTCCATCCCGTCTGGAAGTCTGTGGGGTTGATAGGAAACCTCAGCGATCTCGGCCCAGGTGACGGTTTTGTCCGGAGAGCCGGCCACGTGAGCTCCGCCATCTGCGAACTCGATGTCGTCGGGTGAGGCTTCCATCATGTGGGCAGCGACCCTGGCCGCCTTCTCTCGGACCTTGGCCGCGGCCTGCGAAGTGGCGGATCCATCGACTGCGAGCGATCGAGATCCGAAGGTCCCGATCCCCATAGGTGAGTCGCGCGTATCCCCATGACGAACCTGAATGTCTTCGACTGCGATGCCAAGCGCATCGCTGACAATCTGTGCCCACGTGGTCTCGTGCCCTTGCCCTGAAGGCCCGGTGCCGATCATCACGGTTGCAGTTCCGTCCGGGTTGACCCGAACCAGCCCGGAGCCGTTGAAGGCGGCCGGGAGGCCATACGAAGCCCAGGAGAATCCACCTTCCGCCAGGGCCGAAGGTCCAAAACCGCAGACTTCGACATACGTCGAGAGGCCGATACCGATAGTGCGTCCCTGTGTGCGTGCCTCCTCTTGCTTCTGACGAAGGCCCTGGTAGTCGGCAAGCTCCAGCAGTCTGTCGAGATTGGCGCCGTAGTCACCAGAGTCCATCAACATGCCGGCAGCAGTGGAGGCGGGGAACTCTTCGAAGAAGTTCCGTTTGCGTACGTCGGCGGGATCCATGCCGATCTGGCGTGCGAAAGCGTCGATCACTCGCTCCAGATAGAAGATTGCCTCCGGTCTACCCGCTCCCCGGTACGCGTCGGTCGTTGGAGCATTGGTGGCGACGCACCGGACCTTCCAGTGAATCGGGATGTCGTATTGGCCAGGTGCCACATATTGGCCGAGGAGAGGAATCGCCACGGTGAAGTTCTGGGTGTAGGCGCCCATATCTGAGATTGCGTCGAGCTCGTACGCCAGGATTTTGCCGTCGCCTGTGCCGATGATTGTGGCCGTTCCAACCCAGCCACGCCCGTGGATCGTCGCGACCGACGCTTCCCGGCGAGTCTCAGTCCACTTCACCGGACTTCCGAGTTCGCGCGATGCAAACGTGACGAGTGCCTCTTCGCTGTAGTAGTTCAGCTTCGCACCGAAACCGCCACCGACCTCTGGAGCGATGACCCTCACGTTGTTCGACGAGAGTCCGAATGTCTTGCCTAATGCTCCGGCTACCGCGTGAGGGATCTGTGACGACGAGTACAGCGTCATATTCCCGTAGCCGCTGTTGTAATCGGCCAATGCCGAACGAGGCTCGATCGCCGTTGGGATGAGTCGCTGATTGGTCATTTTCACGCTCACCTCAACAGCACCGTCTGTACCGCGTGCGGCGGCAACGGCATCGGCGTCGCCGACCTCCCATACATGAATGACGTTTGATTCGTTGGTGTCGTTTGCGATCGCTCGATCGGAGGCGGCGTCTTCGAGATCCACCACGGCTTCAAGAGGTTCGTAATCGACGTCGACGGCGTCAACGGCGTCTTGCGCGATATAGCGGTCGGTTGCTACCACCATCGCCACCGCTTCGCCGACGTGATTGACAATTCCATCTGCCAGGAGCGGGCGAAGCGCGCCAATGGCAACCTGGGCAAGCAGAGGACCGAGCTGGCGCACGTCTTCGGCCGTATACACGGCGTGGACACCTGCGATTTCAGTCGCACGGGAGGCGTCGATACCGAGGATGCGAGCCTTGCCGAACGGGCTCCGAACGAATGCTGCGTGGAGCATTCCTGCCATTTTCATGTCGTCGGTGTAGAGCCCCTTGCCCTGAATGAGGGCAGGATCTTCTTTCCGCCTGATGGCCTTGCCAATCACGTTTGCCGTCATGATTCATCCTCCCAGTCAGAGGCAGGCGGGTCGTCGCCTCGCAGTGTCGCAGCCGCATACTCGATCGATTTGACGATGTTGTGATAGCCCGTGCACCGGCAGAGGTTGCCTTCGATGCCGTGGCGGATTTCATCTTCGGACGGGCTTTCGTTTTCGTCGAGGAGGGCAACGGCCGACATGATCATGCCGGGGGTACAGAAACCACATTGAAGGCCATGACGTTCAACGAATCCTTTCTGAACCGGATGGAGTTCGCCGTTGGCGAGCCCTTCGATCGTTGTGATCGCTGCTCCTTCCGCCTGAACGGCAAGCATGGTGCAGGATTTGGTTGCTTTGCCATCGACGAGCACGGTACAGGCACCGCAGTAGGACGTTTCGCAACCGACGTGAGTACCCGTCAGGTTGAGGTGATCTCGAAGATAGTGGACCAGCAGAGTTCTGCTCTCGATATCCGAAGCCTGCGTGGTGCCGTTGACGGTCAAGGAAACCTGCATTGGTCCTCCCTCGGTTGTTTTCTCCTCAGCTTCGACGCTAGCCGCTGCGAACGTGTTCTGCCGGACCTCCAGGGACCCGGGGTGGTTGTTTTGGGTGTGTCGTATTGTTGGGCAATGCTCGAGCGATTCCGGCGGCGCCGTACGTCTCCTCAACCCGATGAAACTCACGTGAGTTCTCCCTACCAATTTCTCTGGGCGATCCTGGCGGGAGGCTCCGGGGTTCGCATCGGGGGAGACAAGGCGTTGAAGCGACTCGCGGGCGTCCCGCTCGTTGAGTGGGTCGCCGGGGCGATGCGGATTGCGGGGGGTGATCCCCTGATCGTTGGACGAAGCAGCTCCATCTCAGGCATTGCGGCAATCCCCGATCTCACCCCCGCTTGCTCGGGCCCGCTCGTCGGATTGATAACCGCCATGGACGCCGCAGAGAACGCTGCCAGAGTGGGAGATGGTCCGGCGATGGCGCTTGTCGTCGGCGTCGATCTACCTCTTGTGAAACCGGCGACGCTGCGATTCATGACGGCTCTGGCTGATGAACGTCGTGCGATCGTCCCCGTGGTCGACGGCGACCTATTTGCGATGTGTGGTGTCTATCCGGCTACCTTGCTCAGGGACGCGTTGTTCGTATGCAAACGGGGCGGATCGGTGGCAGATTTCCTCGCAAAGGTTCCGGTTCGTCGGGTGGAGGAGACCGAGTGGCGCCAGTGGGGCGAAGACGGATCGTCGTTCTTCACGGTGAAGACGGCCGCTGACCTGAACGAGGCGGAAACCCTGTTGTAGCCACGCATTGCAGTGTTCCCCTGAGCTGAAAGGTGCGGTCTATCTTCGAAGCATCGGGCTACCGCATCCACAACGTCGGCTGACCGGCCACAGTCGTCGCCAGAGCAAACTGCGCCGCGAAGTACAGCGGGAGTCCCCACAACTTGTTGACGAAGCCGGGATCGACAAACCGATGTCGAGCGACTGCGAGGTCCGAAAAGGCGAAGACCGCGGCAGGCACCCATAGGCCCGGCTGCTCCGAACCGACTGCTGACGAAATCATTGATCCGATGATCACAACGTAGAGGGTGACGGGTAGGCCCATGGTCATCGGAAGGTGAGGACGTAGCCACCCGAGGGTGACGAATCCCACTGCGAACATCACCGTTCCGGAAATGAGAACAGCGGTTTGGTTGATGCCGAACGTCGCGAAAGCCGCGACGTATGCCAGGTGGGCGACGGCGAATGAAGCGAGTCCCGCGAGGAACGCTTTGTCGAAACCGAGGAAGAGGTCGCCGAACCAGGAGAGGATCAATGCTGCCAGAATCCAACGACCGTAGGTGGATTCCAGGGCGCCCTGATCGAGAGCGACCAGCACGAAACCAGACGAAAGCACGATCTTCGGAACGAGCTTCCATGATCGACCGGTCGCTTCGCCATAGAGAACTGCACCGAGGCTCGCCAGCATGAGGGCAAGGAATCCAAAGACGATCACGGGTCGAGCTGGTCAGCAAACTCCTGGCAGCGATGTTCCTCGTCGGTTTCGCCGATGCGTCCGGCAGCTTCGCCCAGTCCTCTGAGGGCCTTGAGAAACCCTCGATTCCCAGGTTGGGAGGAGCGCACGAATCCTGAGCCCCTCCAGCCCGACTGACGCAATTGGTCGAGTCCGCGGTGGTAGCCGACTCGGAAGTAGGCGTAAGCCTCGATCGGCTCGTCGGTGAGCGCACCCAGTTCTGCCCACGCCTCCGAATAGGTCGGCCATCGCCGAATGACAAGGCTCACAGCCCTCTTTCGATCCGACGGCTCGGCATGGTTCAGTGCGTCCTCGAGAGCTTCTCGTGCCTCGTCTGGCATCGGCGGGATGATGCTCTCCGGAAGGCCGGAGGACGACAGGGAAATCGGTTCATCCATAAGTTCGATCCTAGGGCGTGCGGTTTCGCCAGAACTCAATACATTGATAGCGGGGGGCACGCTGAGGAGGAAGATGGAATATCGATTCAATGAGCAGGCGACGTCCGTCATTCAACGGGCCGAGACAGCTGCGAGGATCAGCGATCATTCCGTCATCGAAGCAGATCACTTGCTGATCGGGATTCTCCTGGAGCCGGCGAGCACTGCGCGGCGGGTGCTTGACCTGGCAGGCGTCGACGCAGCCGAGCTCGGGTACGGAATCTTCGGGAATACGCCCGTTCGGATCGACTCCGATCCCGCAGGTCCGTTGTGGAGCCGTACTACTCGAAAAATCATGCGGCGGGCCTTCTTCGAAGCGTTCTCAATGGACAAACGTCTCATCGGGACCGAGCATCTGCTGCTCGGCATTCTGAGCGTAAAAGATGATCGGAGCGCATCAGCACTCAGCCGCAATGGGTTGGATCTGGCTCAGGCCGAGGAGTACGTGCGAGCTCTCGCAGGCGATCCGCTCGTCGTTGCTCAGCAAGAGTTGACTACTGCTCCGGCAGTCGAAGCTGTTCGTCGTGCCGTCGAACGTTCCGTCTTGATGCGAGCCGACGCGCTCGAGGATGAACACCTCTTATGGGCCCTCGGCCAAATTCATGCGAGTAATGCGGCCGCCGTTCTCAATGCGTGTCACCAGCGCAGCAGCGTACGACCCATGACGATTGTGTCGGGAGTTCGCGGTCCGGTGCCTGATGCCCGCCACCTCATAGAGATCATCAGAAAAGCAGACTTCTGGGCTCAGAAACTGGAACATCGACACGTCGGGTCAGAACATCTCCTGCTGGCACTTGTCTGCAATAAATCAACTTCGGCAAAGAAGCTGCTGCGATTGCTCGAGGTGACGCCGATCGAGCTGCAGCAGCTGGTTTCCGAGCAAGTGGCGGATTCCGGTCCGGAGGCTCGTTTCCGGCGTCCCGAAGTCGATGTCACGCTCGCAGGCCAGTGGTTCAGCCGCTTCTCGGGAACCGTCATTCCGACAACTCCAGGCGGACCTTGACGATTCTCGCTGATCGCCGGAATTGCGGTGACTTTGCTACGGTGAGAAAAAAACGTTCGAAATGTCACGATTTCCCCGGAGCTTGTGCCACAATCCTGTCCCTGAGAATTCTGCGGCCGGTCTGACTCCTGAAATCGGATCCGGGAGGGCCATGCCGGAGGCTCACACGGAGGCTCACACGGAGGCTCACGTTGGAGGTGTAAAGCCCCGGGTGCGGGTGATAGCGAGCGGATGGAGAGGAAGCCGATACAGAGCATTGATCCACGACGGCCGGAAATGCTTGATAAGATCGAGGGCGACGGGAAGTTTGGGAAAAGATTCACAAGAAAAAG
>JBFGAX010000033.1:0-28416 GCA_041567895.1 Acidimicrobiia bacterium | reverse complement strand
GACGAAGACGTGAGCTCTGCCTTCGATCGGGCGCGCCACTATCTCGAGCAGGCCGCGTCAACAGTCGGAAAAGTCGCCAAAGAGGACAGCACCAAGAAAGCGGCAAAAGATGCTGCTTCAGCCATGGGTGACGCCTTGAGCGCAACGTTCGCCGAACTCAAGAAGGCCCTCAAGATGGACGACGATGACGAGTCACCGGTCGATGACGCCGATTCGCCTGCCGAAGATCAGTCCGACGACTCGGGTGGTTCAAAGAGCGACGGCGGGTCAAACCCCGAGTCGTAATCAGGAGCCGAAGCCTGCTCCCCGGCAGCGGGAGCCTGTAGCTCTCCCGCGAGAACATCGCGAGCGGCTTGTTTGCGTGCCGACGGATAATTCGAGAACGCGATGTAGCCAACCCACAACGCTCCGAAGATCGCACCGCGAATGACAAAGAACGTGATGAGGCCTACCGAAACCACCAGGCCAATCACCCGGGCAATGGCGTCGCCGTTTTCGGGCGTTGCCCGAAAAGCGAGCTGTCGGACCATGGTGTAGCCGTCCAGTCCGAAGATCGGTATGAGGTTGAAGATGGCCCACACGACGCTCAGGATGGCCAGCGCCAGGACGATGAAAATCCCCCAGTTGCCGTTCAAGTCGGCTAGCTGAAGCGCTCTCCAATCGAGCGGGTTCCCGACCAAGTCCGTCCATGGCTCACCAAGCACCCCCGCCAGCACCACCGCATAGAGGGCGGCACCGAGAGCGAGCTGATACAAGGGACCGGCCGCTGCCACCCAGAACCTCTGCATCACGGAAACACCGTCGTTGGGGAGCCAGGCTGTGAACCCTCCAAAGCCCTGGAGATTCACCGAAAGCACCTCGCCGCCAACCCTGCGCGCAACGATGGCGTGACCCAGTTCGTGCATCAGAACTGTCAGCCCGGATACCACCAGAAACAAGACCAGTCCCAAGGTGGTGAACAACCCATAGAACAAAATTCCGATGAACAGGAACGTGATGTCGAGGCGTATATCAAAGCCAAGAAGGCGAAACTGCATGACTACGGGGCCTTCCGCGATTTCACCCTATGCATAGAACCTCTCTCGATGTCATGCGAATCTAGCTAGACAATCCGATGATCCGAGGCCCAGCGTGCGAGCTCATATCGGTTGGACAACTGCAATTTCCGGAGAACAGCAGAAACATGGGCCTCAACCGTTTTGACCGAGATCGAGAGTTTCCTGGCGACCTGCTTGTAGGCATTGCCACGGGCGATCAGCCTGAGAACCTCCTTTTCGCGACTCGTCAGCTGATCGAATTCCGGATCGTGGTTCCTCGGTAGGACATCAGAGAAGGCATCGAGCACAAAGCCCGCAAGCCTGGGGGAGAAAACAGCATCGCCATCGTGCACTCTGCGGATGCTGTCGGCCAGATCGGCCGCCAGGATGGATTTCGTCACGTATCCACGAGCCCCGGCTCTGATCATGGCGATCACGTCTTCGGCCGCATCACTGACCGATAGTGCGAGGAACCGCGTGTCCGGGTCGGTTTCGAGGACGTTGGCAATGACGGCGAGTCCACCACCGCCTCTCATGTGAACGTCCACCAGAACGACATCGGGGGCGGATTCTCGGATTTTGTCTATTGCATCGTCGACGTCGGCCGACCATCCTGCGATTTCGAACTCGGTATCCAGTTCCGTGCGAACCCCGGAGAGGAACAGCTCGTGGTCGTCGACGAGGAACACCGAGATCATCGTTTGTCATCCAATCGCGGCAATCTGAGGTGCACCTCGGTACCTTCGTCACTGCTGGCCAGCTCTGCGGTGCCTCCGTGACGCTCCATGCGACCGATTATCGACCCGGAGATCCCTGCTCCATTCGATTCCGAAGAAGAGACATCGAACCCACTCCCCTGATCCGTTACCCACACCTCTATCGCTTCCGGCTCGACCTCGGCGTACACAGTGATCATGTCACCCCCGGAGTGTTTGGCAGCGTTGGTCATCGCCTCCCGCGCAGCGCCAAGCAACGCTTCCACGCGTCCATCGAGCGGAGCACTGCCGACAACGATCACCTCAATGGGGACATCGTGGTTCTGCTCGACCAGCGCCGCCACCTCTTCCAGCGCGGGGCCAAGCTCCTCGTGGTCATAGCCGGCGCGATACAGCCAGTTGCGCAGCTCCCGTTCCTGACTCCGGGCGAGAGTCACCATTTTGCGCGGGTCATCGGGAGAGCGCTGGATCAAAGCCAATGTTTGGAGCACAGAATCGTGTAGGTGCGCGGCGAACTCCGCCTGGGCGTCCGCACGAATTCGCTCAGAACGTTCCGCAGACAGCTCCCGCGCCAGTCGATAGAGCCAGGGTCCAAACACGACGGCGGCCCCGACACCCGTAATCACGACGCCGTTGACCAGAGTGCTTGCCTGGCGCAGAAATGAAACCTCGGAAAAGAACATGCTCAACCCGACGATCAGCAGAACCAAACCGCCTACGGTCCTTCCCAGCGTGGGTGCTCCTCCAACCCCGGGGGCTATGAGCCGCGCAAGCCGCGAGTCTCCACTCGACTGGCTCCTATCCCAC
The DNA here is from genome assembly GCA_041567895.1 of Acidimicrobiia bacterium. Taxonomy (GTDB): domain Bacteria; phylum Actinomycetota; class Acidimicrobiia; order Spongiisociales; family SHLN01; genus JABDOU01. Next base: position 25,856 of record JBFGAX010000033.1, on the reverse strand, counting down.
AGGGCGGCAGCGCCCAGCAAAACGAGGGCAACGGGATAGATGAAAGCCGGCACCAACCCCAATTCGTTACTGAGCCCGAGCGCGCCGGCGCCCATGAGTAGCAACGCAAGCTTCTCACGGGTTGTTGCCGGCTCAAACGATGCCGGATCATGATCGTCGGTTTGATCGATCGTCAATACAAGCGCCAGCACGTATGCGAAGAAGCCGATGCCGCTGGCAAGTGTGAAGATGAGAAAGGCAACCCGAACGTACATCGACTCGATACCAAGCCGATGAGCGATGCCGCCACAGACGCCGGCCAGCCAGCGATCCGTAGTTGAGCGCGAGAAATCTGCGCTCAGGCGTTTCGGCTTGGCTGGGGTCTCGGTTTTCGCTTCGCTGGTTCCGGTGCTTTGCACAGCCATAGTGTGTATGCAACCACCTCTTTATGGCAATCGGGGAAAACCCGCACGCAACCCTTACCTCTCAGGGATTCCTTAGGGACATTCCCAATTGTGCCAGCGTTCCGAAGCGCGCATGCTTGCACCATGAATGACACCAAAGAATCGGATCCAACCCGCCATGCGGGGAACGACCTGTACCGACCGTACGATGGTTCGGTGGAGGATGAAATCAACGCAGCCGCCGGCATTCCTCCGGAGCCGCTGGCGGGCAGCGAGCCCCCCGTCGACGAGCCACCAAATGGAGAGAACTACTTCGACGATGACGAGCCTGACGAAGAACGCGCCGGGGTCAGATTCGGCATTGTCAGACCAAGGGAGGATCGCTGGATAGCCGGCGTTGCCCGAGGGCTAGCAACAGCCACGGGCATCGAGGTGCGATGGGTTCGCCTCGCTTTCGCGATCGCAACCATATTCGGAGGAGCCGGCGTGGTCCTTTATGTAGCAGCGTGGCTTCTCATGCCGGCCGAAGGAGAGAGCGAGGCAGTGGGCATGCGCCTCATTCGCAATTCCGGGTCGTTGCCAACCTGGCTTGGCTTTCTGCTTCTTCTCGGTGGCGGCATGATTCTGGCCGGAATCGTGGGCATAGATGCCGGGCTGGTGCTTGCGGTCGGCCTATTGATCGGAGGCTACGCCCTCTATCGCGGCGACGTTTTCGTGTCCGATGGGGCCAAGACATCCGTCGTCGCGCAGAGTGCTACGCCACAGAGTTCGACAACACCCCCCGGCGCTCCCCCGACTTCTTATGTATGGCAGGTCCGCGACCCCGGTCCCCCAAAACCCCCGCGCCCTCGCTCGTACCTCGGAAGGCTGACGATTGGGTCCCTCCTGCTCACTCTCGGGGTGATGGGTGCCCTCGACTACGCAAACATCACGACCCCCACCACCCGCCACTACGGAGGGGCCATGCTTCTCGTCATTGGTGCCGGGCTGCTGATTGGAACGTTTCGTGGCCGAGCTCGCAGCCTGATTGTTCTCGGAGCGCTTCTCATTCCGCCGGCAACCCTCATGCATGTCGCCGACTTCGACCTCGGAACCGACGTTCGAGATGTCGCGTTCCATCCGACATCGGTTTCCGAGATTCGAGAGCGATACGCACTCCCGGCCGGTCGCCTTCTTGTCGACCTCACTGGAGTTCCCTTCAACGGAGAAACCGTCTTCCTTGATCTCGACATAGGAGTCGGTGATCTCGACGTCTACGTTCCGGCAAACGTTCACGTTGAGACCATGGCAAGGATGGACGTCGGCGATGTCCGCGTCGATGGAATTGGCTCGTCCGGTCCGGGCGCCGCCATCAACCACGCGGTCGCCGGCGACAAGGGAACGATCGTCATTGATGCCAAAGGACGACTCGGTTCCATCAACGTTTCACACTTTCACATGGATGAATTCACCATGCCGATCATCGAACGCTTGATCATCGACGGCGAAAGCAGATTCATGCAGCCCCTGTCTCCCATCGAGATACCAGGCTCGATCGTCCTGAGCGACGGTGAGCTGGACCTCAACCTGGCTGCGATGGACGACATTCAAGTCGCAACAATGATCACCGGAAACGGCATCGCTCGTATCAACATCCCGCCCGGGGCCGGTTTCAGCATCTCGACCTCGCAACCGATCGAAGGCCCCGTTGAGAGCACTCTCGTGTTTTCCGACGGCGCGACCTGGGTTTACGAGCGAGAAGGAATGGGATCCATTGACATCGAAACAATCGGACCGATCTTGATCGTCACAGAGGAGGGCGAATGAACGCACACGAGCCAGACTGGATATCTGCCGGATTTGGAGCATTATTCACGCTGATGGGTCTGATATTCATCACGACCCGGATACGTTGGGATCGGTTCGACGGGGCGGCCTTTGCGTGGATCGGCCTCATCGCCATCGGTCTTGTCATCGTCGGGACCACGGTCAGGAAGCTGCGTATCGAGGAGTAGATCGGGTGACTTGCTAATCGAACATATGTTCGATTAGCCTGTCGCCGATGAACGACACATTGCGATGGAATCTGGCAGACGCCGACAGCCCTCAGTTGAGCATGTTTCCCGATGCTCGCCGGGAAGTCGGGATCGGTGAATATCGGGGACTCGAGTTCTACGAGGTGACGGCCAAGACCATCATCAACAAGGTCCCCGGCCCGCCCCGGTTCGGGTTTCAGTACACCGTAAACCCGTACCGGGGCTGCAGCCACGCCTGCACCTATTGCTTCGCACGCCCCACACACGAGTATCTGGGACTGAACGCCGCTGAGGACTTCGACAGCAAGATCATCGTCAAGATCAATGCCGTCGAACGACTTCGGGCAGAGCTCCAACCCTCCAAATGGAGCGGGGATCTCATCGCGTTGGGAACCAATACCGACCCGTATCAGCGAGCCGAAGGCAAATATCGCCTGACCAGAGGCATCGTGGAAACCCTCACCGAACATCGCAACCGCTTCTCGGTGTTGACCAAGAATTCACTGGCTATCCGCGATCTCGACCTGTTCGCTGAAGCCGCCATAGAGATGGATATCCGCGTCGACTTCTCCATCGGAACCTTCGACGAGGATGTGTGGCGACTCACCGAGCCCGGCACGCCGCATCCCCGCAAGCGCATGGACGCGGTCGCCAAGCTCAACGAAGCCGGGGTCCCGTCCGGTGTTCTGATGGGTCCGGTAATTCCCGGTCTGTCAGATGATCCGGCCCAGCTACAGGAGGTCGCGAAGGCCGCAGTCGATGCCGGCGCCGTGTCCCTGGGGACCGTGCTTCTTCACGTGAAACCGGCCCTCCGTGATCACTTCCTGTCGTGGATCGAAACAGAACGGCCCGATCTGCTCCCCCGCTATCGACGCCTCTACGGATCGAAGAGCTTCGTACCCGATGGCATGCAAAAACGCATCAGCCAAATGGTGCACCAATTCGCCGAACAGGCCGGCGGCCTACGCAAATACAAGCGCCATCAACCCCAGACCACGCAAGCTGCTCCAACCAAACCGGCTGCCGAACAACTCCGACTCATCGGATAATCGGCACACAACGTTTCGATACCTACCTGCGGGGGCCGACTCAACTACCTCTTCGAAGGTCGCATCAGGGTATTCGTTTTCAGGTCAGATTGTCCGCGACGTAGTGACTGGAGTTGCTTTACAACTCCAGGTTCTCAAGCACGACAACCGACCCTTGCCAAGTTTGCGCAGCAAACTCGCAAGCAACCCGCAGGGTTACCGACCCTTGCCACGAGGTTGCGCAGCAAACTCGCAAGCAACCCGCAGGGTTACCGACCCTTGCCACGAGGTTGCGCAGCAAACTCGCAAGCAACCCGCAGGGTTGCCGCCCACCGGCGATCGCCCCACTGGCGCTATCGTTTCGCCGGGCCTGTAGCTCAATCGGCAGAGCAGCGGACTTTTAATCCGAAGGTCGTGGGTTCGATTCCCACCGGGCCCACTCCATCAGAGATAGTCGCACGCGCCTAACACCGAGCAATTCACCACTTCGATGGGAATCAACCCACTGATACCTTTTTGCCCTCGCCTCCGCTCGGGCGGGTTCGACGAGGGTTCTTTGAGCGAGCGAGCACGATTCACCTCTGAGACTCGAGCGGAGCGAAAACTCAAAGAACCTGAGCACTGCCGGGCCCACCGTCTCCATGCTGGGATCGGTCGCGTACGCTTGGGGTCGATTGGAGGGATATGAAAGAACTCACTGCTACGAGAGAGACGTCGGCCACGCCCGCCCAGGTTTGGAAGGTGATCACCGACATCGAGGGGGCGGCTGACACCATTTCGGGTATTGAGAAAGTCGAACGTCTCGACGGAGGGTCGAACTTCGGAGTCGGTACGAGGTGGCGGGAAACCCGCACTCTGTTTGGGAAGACATCGACCGAAGAGATGGAAGTGACAGAAGTCGATCCCGGTCGTTCCTATGTCACGGAGGCCCGCTCGCACGGTGCGTTCTATCGATCTCTCCTCAAGGTCGAACCATCTGACTCCGGAGGAAGCAGGCTGACGTTCGTTTTCGGCGCCGAGCCAGAAGGAATGGTTGCCAAGATCATGTCCGCGACGATCGGCCGATTCTTCGAGGGCGCCACCCGCAAGGCGATCGAGCAAGACCTCGTCGATATCTCGAAAGCGGCCGGGGGCGACTGACGCGTCGAGCACCATGAACTCACCGACACTCGAAGAAGTCGAGGCTGCCTTGCGCGCGGGCTGGAGTGCAAGAACGTCCGACGATCCGCACGAATGGACACCAGACAATCCATCGCGCGGCCAATGCGCAGTCTCCGCTCTGGTTGTGAAGCACTACTTCGGTGGTGAAGTGATGATCGCCCCTGTTATCGCCGGTGGGGGACTCGACGAGTTCCATTGCTGGACAGAGCTGCCATCGGGCGAGATCGTCGACTTCACGACGGATCAATTCGGTCCGGACTTCGCTGTTGGAGATCCGGTGGACCTGGTTCCCATCGTCGACGACATGGGCGAGGATCGTTCGGTGCTGCTCCTGCAGGCGGTACGGCAACACCTCGCATCTTGCCCGCCAACCCGTACCGACCGCTAAAAGTCCCGGCTACGATCGATCCATGACCAAACGTTCGTACGAAACCGCGGCGATTCGAGTCCATTGGGACTCCGCTCGATGCATCCACACCGGCATCTGTCTGAGGTCGTTGCCCGGGGTTTTCGACACTTCACAACGCCCGTGGATCACGGTCGAGGGCGCAGAAGCAAATGAGATCGCCGGAACCATCGAACAATGTCCGAGTGGGGCACTGTCCTACGAACGACTCGATGGTGGCCCGCAGGAACAACCGGCCGATCCGGTGGAGATCGTGCCCCGGCCAAACGGCCCCCTTTCCATAAGGGGATCAATGGTCATCAAGGATTACCGTGGCGAGGTGTTCACCGAAACCGTGAGAGCGACCTTATGTCGATGCGGACGTAGCCAGAACCAACCTTTCTGCGATCTGTCTCACAAGAGTTCCGGATTCCGGGACAAACCGAGAGTTATCACTTCGGACCGGGATCAGGCCGATTCGCCCGACGAAGTAGCACCTCCGCAAGGGGGAACCGATGAAGATCGATAAGCCAACGGAAGAAGACAAAGAGTTTTTTCGATCCCTGGTACCCGCAGACGTAGAGATCAAGCCGATGTTCGGAAATCTGGCGGCTTTCGTCAACGGCAACATGTTCATGGGCCTCTTCGGCGCCGACGTGGGCGTTCGGCTGCCCGAGGGCGACCGAGCCCTCTTGCACAGCCAGCCCGGTGCCGGAGACTTCGGACCCGACGGTCGGCCTATGAAGGAATATGTCTCGATTCCCCGGGAGTGGCGGGCCAACCCCGAGCGAGCACGGCCGTGGATCGAGAGAGCCCTGTCGCATGTTGGAGCCATGCCACCGAAGGTCAAAAAGCAAAAGAAGAAGTAGCAAATCCCGTATCTCGCCCGTTCATGGGCGCATGCTTGCTTCCAGCTTCTGGTTTAGGATCTGGCTAATGGCAACACCACACATCAACGCAGATCCAGGCGATTTCGCCAGAACCGTCCTTCTCCCAGGCGACCCGCTGCGGGCGGCACATATCGCTGAAACGTTCTTCGAGGATGTGCGGCAGGTCAACGACGTTCGCAATATGTTCGCCTTCACAGGAACGTACAAAGGCGAGCCGATGTCGGCGATGGGTAGCGGTATGGGAATCCCGTCGGCGACGATTTACTACAAGGAATTGATAACCGACTTCGGGGTAGAAAACCTCATTCGTGTCGGAAGCTGTGGAGGCATCTCGGAGGACGTCAACATCCGGGACGTGATCATCGGGATCGGCGCAGGAACGGACTCCAACGTCAATCGCTACCGCTTCGGCGGTTACGATTTTCCTGCCACGGCGGATTTCGGTCTAGCGACCGCAGCTGTCGACGCTGCCAGGGCGATGGGCATCGAAGTTTTCGTCGGAAACATCTTCAGCTCCGATCTCTTTTATCACCCGCGACCAGATCAGTTTGAGATACTGGCCAGAATGAACATTCTCGCCGTCGAAATGGAGGCAGCCGGCCTCTATGGTGCGTGCGCCGAACTGGGAGCCAAAGGGCTCACCATCGCCACCGTTTCTGATCACATCGTGACCGGAGCTTCGACCTCGTCAGAGGAACGAGAGCGCACATTCAACGAAATGGTGGAAATAGCTCTAGAAGCCGCCATCGCCTGATATTCCGAGCTCCTCCAGTTATCAGGGAAAACCCTCATATCGAAATTCAGTCCGTGCGCCGACACTTAGTCCATGGATCTCGAACATGAACTCAAGGAACTCCGGGTCCGGGTCGCTGTCCTCGAAGACGAGGTCCAGAGCCTCAAGGGATCACCGGCAGCTCCGGTTCGCCGCCCTTCTGTAACACAACCACCATTGCCGGCACCTTCACCCGTTCATCGACCTGCTGCCTCTGCACCGAAGCAAACCCCGGAGGCGATTGAGAGGTTCAAGAAGGCACTTTCGGTCCAGACATCGGAAACCATTCTCAAATGGGCCGGCATCGGCCTCGTCTTGCTTGCGGTCGCATTCGCGGTAGGCCTCGCGATCGAGCGAGGATGGATCACGCCGACGATGCGCATCATCGCCGCCGGTGCCGTATCCGTCGCATTGTTCGTCGGGGGTCAGCGTATCCGCTCCACGCGGGCCGTATTTGCCGAAACCTTGCAGGGTGCGAGCTTTGTTGCCGGCTTCTTCACGGCCTTCGGATCCATACCCATGGGTGTGGCATCGGGCGAGGTCGGGTTCGCAGCAATGGTGGCAGTGGCCCTGGCAGCGCTCGTGGCTTCGTACCTTCTCAACAGCCCTCCGATCGCCGTCCTTGGACTGCTCGGAGGAGCCAGCACACCATTCCTCATCCAACGATTCCCCGAAGACCCCGAGTTTCTGGCGTCGTTCGCAGCTCTGATCGCCATCTCCACCCTGATCGTGTTCGTCGCAACAGGCTGGCGAACCCTGTTGGTCAGCACGGCCGCTGTGACATGGGGGATGCTGGCCCTGGCGGCCGACGAATCTGATTCGGCTCCCGTCGTGATCTCCATCGCAATCGTGGGTATCGCCCTATGGCTCGTGCCGTTGGCCAGGGAAATCCTCGAAGAAAAGGGCACGCTGGTAAAGGCCCCCATGCACCGTCTCGAAGACGGGCTGGAACCGCTTCTCAAGGGCGTCATCCATCGATTCGCACTTGCTGCCCCGATCGTCACGCTTCTGCTCGCCCAAACGGCCGAACTATCTCGATACCAGTGGTCTGCCGTGATCGGTGGCGTCGCAGGCGCGTTCGCGATCGCGTCGATCGCCCTCCACAGATTCGAATTCAGACAATTCTCATTCACTCATCTGACCGTGGCGGCACTGCTCGGCCCGATCGCAACGACCTTGGCCCTCGACGGCGATGTTCTGATGATCTCGGTGCCGTTGCAAGCGACGGCTCTCTGGTTGATCGGACGACGGCTGGATCACAGGCCGATGATTTGGCAGAGTCACATCCTCTACATAATCACGATGCTTGCGCTCATCGTTCGTGCCGGCCTCATGGCGTGGGAGGGCGAGTTCGAAACATTGAGCCTCATCACGGACGTGGCAGCGCTCATGCTGCTGGTGTGGCGATCGACGTTGAAAGACCAGGCCGCAACCTGGCTGGCTCCGGCCATCCATTTCACGACAGCGGTTTATCTCGTAGGACCGCTCGACGAGTGGGCCTTGTTGCTGGGTCTGGTCGTCCTGGCGGGGGTCACACGTCTTGCCTCCCACGCAGACATTGGCAACTTCTCCGTCTCGACGCTCGTCAATCATGTCGTCATCGTCCTGGCTACGGTATCAGTGGCCGGAGCCCAGTATGCAACGACGTACGCATTGGAATGGGTACCCGTTGTAGGTTTGGCAGTCGTCTCACTCGCAGCATTCGCTCGTCTGCTGCCCGGTCGGTTCTCAGATCAAGAGGCAGGGCTGGCATACGTCGGCCTGATGTCCCTGGTCGTGGTCGTGGTGGGAGCGAACGATGCGGCGATAACGGCGGCCTGGACCGCTATCGGGCTGGCGACGCTGGCGGCGGGCGTGCGGCTCGAGAAGTCGATCGTTCAGAAAGCCGGCTGGGCCACCTTGGCCATTGCAGCCGCAAAGCTCATGCTCCACGACCTCGAATCCACCGAAGCGTTGATCAGGATCGCCCTCTTCTTCGGCATCGGCCTCGCCTTCCTTGGCCTTGCGTACCTGCTTCCGACTCACCTGGCCCCGCAGCCAAGCGAAGCAGACGAGCGACCCCGGATCGATGCTTGACCCGAAATCGGTTGTGATGTGGTGGAATGAACCCGGAGGAATATCAACCCATGTGTTTTGACCACGACGCCAGACCGCCGATAACCCCGATCACCGGAGCGTCGTTCTCGAGCGAGTCGTTGATTCTCACCGCCGAAGACGGCACCGACTTCATGGCGTACGCCGCCCGTGCCGGAGTGCCGGGGAGTCTCGGAGTAGTCGTCATGCCGGACGTGCGGGGCCTCTACCCCTTCTATGAGGAGTTGGCCGATCGTTTCGCCGAGGTCGGCTATGACAGCGTGGCCATCGACTATTTCGGCAGAACCGCCGGCACGGATCCACGCGACGGCGAATTCGATTTCTGGCCACACGTGGAGCGCACAACCCATATGGGACTAAAACAAGATGTGGCAGCGGCGGTTGCCTTCCTTCGAGAGGGCGAAGGAAACGCTGACCGGCCGATCTTCACGATCGGCTTCTGCTTCGGAGGCTCCAGCTCGTGGCTGCAGGCAGCCGCCGGGCACGGCTTGTCCGGCGTTATCGGTTTCTACGGAAGACCCACCACCGCCCGGGGTGACATCCCGGCCCCTGCCGATCTCGCAGAGCATTTCGAATGTCCGGTATTGGGACTTTTCGGAGGCGACGACGCCTCGATCCCACCCGAGGACATCGCGGCCTTCGACAAAGCGCTAGCCGACGCCGAGATCGAGCACGAACTCCACACGTATCCGGGCGCCCCTCACTCGTTCTTCGATCGTAAGGCGGAGGAATTCGCGGACGAGTCAGCAGATGCCTGGACACGCGCGCTGGCTTTCATCGAAACAAACAGCTGACGCTTCAGAACTCCGAACGAAGAGAGGTTGACAGGTTCCCCTTCTTAGAGACGGCAATGTCTGGGAGGCCAAGCCACCGTGCCATGGTTTCAAGTTCCAAGGAGAGCTGCGAGGCAACCTCGCCATTCTCAACGCCATCTTCGACGAACGATCCCAGGACGCGCAGCACTCCGGCCTTGCGATCAGCCTTGAGGTCGACCCTTGCGACCAGTTCGCCGTTCAGCAGAAACGGATAGACGTAGTAGCCGTACTGGCGTTGTGGTTCTGGAACGTAGATTTCGATTCGATAGCGGAAGCCGAAGAGTCGCTCGGTGCGTTCTCGATGCCAGATCAGCGGATCGAATGGAGCGAGCAACGCCCGGCCTGTGATCTTCCTCGGCAATCGAGCGGCGGGATCGATGTAAGCGACCTGGTTCCAGCCTTCCACCCGCACTTCTTCCAACGTGCCCTCGGCGACGAGTTCTGCGATGCGAGGACGGGCTTCGGGATTCGAGAGGCGGAAGTAGTCGGCCAGATCTGACAGGGTCCCAACCCCGTGTGCCTGGACCGCCTTGACCAGCAGTTGACGATGTGCTTCGACCTCCGGGACGTGCTGATTCAGCAAATCCCGATCAAACACGCGCTTCGGGATGTCGTAGATCGAGACGAAGTTGGGGGTGCGACCCCGGATCGTGAGAGCTCCGGTCGAATAGAGATGATCGAGGGCGATCTTGCCCTTACCGTGTCCCCACCAGGGGCCGGTGCGCTCTCCTGGTTCCTGCAGATCAGACACGGTCAAGGGTCCGTGTTCGGCGACTTCGGCGAGAACCTGGTCGATGAATCCCGGATGTTCACGTCGGAGTTTTGCTACTCGCTCAGAGCGAAACTCACGTTCCATCCGGAATCGCATGAGTGGCAGTTCATCAGCCGGAAGGATGGACGCGACATGGGCCCAGTATTCGAATACCTCGGGTCCATTGATCCACCTATCGAGGGCGTCCCGGTCGTAAGGGCCAAGCCGGGAAAAGAAGGGGAGGTAGTGAGCGCGGGCCAGGACATTCACGGAGTCGAGTTGCACCACTTTGAGCCGGTTCATGATCTTGCGAAAGTGGCGGACATCGACGCGGCCTGGCCTTGGAATGTCCAGCCCCTGCGCTCCAACCGCGATGCGACGTGCTTGATCGAGTGTCAGGGTTCGCATCGGATCGAACTTAGCAATCCGTGGGCAGTCCAGGAAACGCAAAACGCTCTGTCGGAACAGTCGATGGTCTGCGCAAAGTAGGGTTTTGTCATGGGTGACCGCTACTTCTCGCCAAAGTTGTTCTCGTTTCTCAAGGACCTCGAGGCGAACAACAACCGGGATTGGTTCAAGGCTCATCAATCCGAATATGAGCAGTACATCCGGGAGCCCGCGCTCGATTTCATCAATGATTTCGCAAAGCCCCTCAAAGGAATCTCCGAGTTTTTCGTGGCTGACTCACGCACCGTTGGCGGGAGCCTGTTCCGGATCCAGCGCGACACGCGTTTCGGGAAGGACAAGACTCCGTACAAGACGAACACCGGCCTGCATTTCCGTCACGTCATGGCCAAGGACGCCCACGCACCTGGCTACTACCTCCACATCCAACCGGGCGAATGTTTCATGGGCGTTGGGCTTTGGAATCCAGAAACGAAGATCGCATACGCCATTCGCCAAAAGATCGACGACGATCAGGCCGCCTGGAAACGGGCAACACGGTCAAAGAAGTTCACAGAGCTCTATGCGCTCGGCGGCGACTCGCTCATTCGTCCACCCAAGGGATACGACGCCGACCATCCTTTGATCGATGACCTCAAACGTAAGTCGTTCATGGCATCAGCGCGCCTCAAGCAGAGTGACATCACCTCCGCCGATTTCATGCAGACATTCACCGACGATTGCAAGCGGGCCACACCGTTCATGAGATTCTTGTGCGAGGCCGTCGGGGTTCAGTTCTGACACCAGATGTGACGTCGGATTGTTCGTAGGCGGTCAGAGCCCCATCGTCGCAACCGACTCGGGCTCGATTTCTACGACAAGGCGGACGTCGGCTGGTTGGAGCCATGGATAGTCCTTGCCGAGGTACTTGCGAGATAGCTCGTCGATACCTTCTTTGCCGCCTTCAGCTGTGATGTTTGTCACCCTCGCACGTATATGCAGGCTCTGATAAGGGCTGTCTTTGCGAAACATCGACACCGAGATCCGAGGATCCCGGAGCATGTTCTCCGTCTTGACTCTCCCCTCGACCGTGTTCATGATCAACATGTGGTCCCGTCGGCCGACCCACATGGTCGATACATGAGGTGACCCATCGGCCATGATCGTGGCGAGTGACGCCATGTTCGGCTCGTCGATCATCTCTTTGACCTCGGGCGACAGTTCTACGGGCACCATTCCTCCTTGACCGGCGGCGCCGGATCATACCGGGCACCAGAATGGCCGCATGCGCTCCTTTCTGATCACCTGCCTGCTCACGACATGGACGCTGGTGGGATGTTCAGGGTCGTCGGAAGCGCCGGTCGGCGACCAGGGCGAACCAACCGGCGCCGGAGCACCTGCCACGACCGGTGCGACCTTTGAGGGATCGCCTTCGGCACACATCGGCTCCGACCCCCCGACGGGGAATCGATTCGTGAGAGGATCGCTCGATCTCTCTGCTGAACCTCTACGGGTAGAACTCGACGAAGTTCCTCTGTGGATTGCGGCACTCGAAGACGAAAACGGACTCATCATCTCGCTTGTGACAATTGACGACGCTCTCACCACCATGCGCGTAACCGATGGAGCCGTCGTCGAGGTCTCAACCCAGCCCTGGGACCGTAGGACGTCGCCCGTCATGTTCGTCGACGAAGGTTCGGTGATCGTCTTGAAATCTCCCGACGGTGCATCGCCGTTTTCGCTCCCTGTTGTGCTTGATGGCGGGCCCGTGTGGGTCGGTTCTGATGGTGAACTCATTGACATGCGACTTGGTCGAGAGGCTCTCATCGATGGACATATCGTTGCAAGCCCGTCCGGTCAGCTGGCCGTGTTGAGCGACCCGACCGACGAGTACCCCCATGGCATCCTGGGAGACGACATAGAGGCCGCCACGGTGACCGTCATCGATAACGGCTCAGAGCTCACGATCGACGCGCCAGACGGCACTGTGTTCGAAATAATCAAGCCGATGTGGGCCGATATTGACGGCGACGGAGAATATGAACTTCTCATGACCGCCTCGAACGGTTCAGAGGGCGCCCGTATGATCGCTTACGAGAGCACGGGCGAAATCGCGGCGACCTCAGATCCGATCGGCCGGGGCAGCCGTTGGCTCAACCAGCTGGCAGTTGCTCCCACGGGGCCCCTCGGCGAAACCGAGATCATCGAGGTCCGCACGCCCCACATAGGCGGAATCGTTCGCTGGTATCAACTGGCGAATGGTCGATTCGACCTGCAGGCGTCCGCATCCGGTTACAGCACGCATCGGATTCGAAGCCGCAACGTGGATCAAGGCATTGCGATCGACGTAACGGGCGACGAACGCCCCGAGATCCTGGTACCAAACCAAGACCAGGATCGGCTGGTAGCTCTCACCAGGACTGCGGACGGAGCCGAGAGTGTCCTCTCCATAGATCTGCCGGATCGCCTGACGACCAATCTGGCAACCGTTGAGAACACGGACGGATCGACCACACTCATCGTTGGAACGGCCGATCGGTCACTGTTCGTCTGGGCAGGGAGCGGGTTGGACTGAGGACTTTGACTAGGACCCTTCACCAGCTCGACGCCACATCGTTCATACCGATCGACACGCCTCTCAATCACCTTGACGTTTGGCCTTGAAACGGCCTCCGGCGAATCCAAGTCGGTTCGTCGGCCATTATCCGGAAGCTCAGAGTGTCCGAACGTCAAGGTCACCCGTCCGTCGACGGGTGATGTTTCGGTTGCTAGCGTGCCTCCCTAGCAACGCTGAGGAGTACCAACGATGGCAGAACCGTGGGATACGCCGCTGTCGCCCGTGAGCTTCCTCGAGCGATCTTCGATCGCATTTGCAGATCGGCCTGCAATTGTCGATGGTCACTACCGGTTCACGTACTCCGAAATGTGGGATAGGGCCCAGCGGCTGGCCGGAGCGCTCATCGCTCATGGGGTTCGACCTGGAGATCGGGTTGCCGTCCTCGCTCCCAACACCCGGGTCCTTCTCGAACCTCACAACGGGGTTCCATTGGCGGGCGCCGTACTGGTTGCACTCAACCAGCGTCTCTCCGCAAACGAGCTGTCCTACATTGTCAACCATTCCGAAGCCCGGGTCCTCATCTACGACCACGCGTGGGAGGAACAGGCGTCGACAATTGCCGAACAGGCTCCCCACGACATCACGCTGATCAGAGCGGACGGCCCGGATGATCAGTATGAGCCGATGATCGCCGATGCTGATCCGAAGCAGGTGCGGGTGACCGACGAACGCGACCTCATCAGCCTCAACTACACCTCTGGAACGACCGGGCAGCCAAAGGGAGTCATGTATCAGCATCGCGGCGCATACCTGAACGCTCTGTCGAACGCTTTCCACGCCGGGCTCGACACGAGCAGCGTGTTCCTGTGGACACTGCCGATGTTCCACTGCAATGGATGGACATTCACATGGGCAGCGACGGCGGCCGGAGCTACCCATCTCTGCATGCGAGAGCTGACTGCTGCCAACGTCTGGGACGCGATCCGCAACGAGGGCGTCACCCACTTCAACGGAGCACCCACCGTGCTCACCATGATTGCGCACGACGAGGCCGCCAGGCAAGGTCCGGCGCCACAAAAAGTCGAAGCCGCCACCGGAGGAGCGCCTCCCTCGCCCACGATCCTGGCCGAGATGGCCGAACTCAACATCAACGTGACCCACCTGTACGGCCTCACCGAGACATACGGGCCGCTCACCATCTGCCAGTGGCAGCCCCAATGGGACAACCTTCCTCCTGACGAACAGGCCCGCATCAGAGCGCGACAGGGAGTCGGCATGCTGGCCTCAGATCACATACGGGTTCTCGACATCGCAGGCAACGACGTTCCGGCAGACGGTCAAACAATGGGACAGGTCGCGGCACGCGGCAACAACCTGATGAGCGGGTATTACAAGGATCCGGAGGCAACGGCAAACGCCATGCCGGGTGGGTGGTTCAGGACCGGTGACGTGGGTGTCATGCACGCCGATGGCTACATCGAACTCAAGGACCGCAGCAAAGACATCATCATCTCGGGGGGCGAGAACATCTCTTCGATCGAGGTGGAGCAAGCGATCACGCGCCACCCTGCTGTGCTCGAGGTTGCCGTCATCGGCGAACCGGATGAGAAATGGGGAGAGGTTCCTGTCGCGTACGTCACACCGAAACCGGGAGCAGAAGCCACCGAAGAGGACATCATCAACCATGTCAAAGAAACCATCGCCCGTTACAAGGCGCCAAAGCGAGTGGTTTTCACAGATCTCCCGAAGACATCGACCGGCAAGATCCAGAAGTTTGTATTACGCGACAAAGCGTGGGCGGGCCATGACCGCCACATCGGATAGCTGACGTCGGAACGGGTACGAGCACAGCCATGGGGAGCGCCCGCGATGACGATTGACATTCCAGGGTTCGATCAAAACGTCATCGGCTTCGATAACCGTTCGTATTCGGTGTATCGAGCGGGGACCGGGCCGGGCGTGATCGTGATACACGAAGTCCCCGGTATCACACCTCCGGTAATCGAGTTCGCTCGCCGGGTCGTTGATCGTGGATTCACCGTGATGATGCCTTCTCTGTTCGGAACCCCTATGAAGCCGTACAGTCCGCAATACGCGGCATCATCTCTCGCGAGAGCGTGCGTTTCGCGCGAGTTCCACTGCTTCGCGACGGCCAGCGCAAGCCCCATCACAGTCTGGTTGCGCCATCTCGCCCGCCGCTTGCATGAGGAAGTCGGTGGGCCCGGTGTGGGGGTCGTCGGTATGTGCCTCACGGGAGGATTCGCTCTGGCGATGATGGTCGACGACACGGTTGCAGCACCCGTGTTGAGCCAGCCTGCAATTCCTTTGCCAATCGGGTCGGCTCGGCAGGCATCACTTGGTCTTTCTCAAGAGGACCTCGAAACCGTCAGCCGACGGGCAGACGAGGGATGCCAGGTTCTTGGACTCCGGTTTACATCTGACCCATCGGTGCGCGCCTCGCGGTTCGAGACTCTGCGCAATCTTCTCGGCGAGAACTTCATCGGAGTCGAGATCGACTCCTCGCGTGACAACCCGCACGGTATCAGCCGCATGGCTCATTCGGTTCTGACTGAACATCTCGTTGAAGAAGACGATCACCCGACCACGAAAGCCCTCGAGCTCGTTCTCTCGTTCTTCGACGACAAACTCAAAGAAACCGGATGATCAAACCCAGGGTTGCGAAGGAGATCAGCGACGTGCCGAGTATTGCGGCGGTCGCAACTTCCGT
The DNA here is from genome assembly GCA_041567895.1 of Acidimicrobiia bacterium. GTDB lineage: Bacteria > Actinomycetota > Acidimicrobiia > Spongiisociales > SHLN01 > JABDOU01. The sequence goes on along the minus strand of JBFGAX010000033.1, from coordinate 9,893 downwards.
TTCGAGATCGAACTCGAGCGAGACGAGCCCGACAAGCACCGCGGTCGGCATCGCAGCAAGCAACAGACCGGCGTCACGAAATTCGCCTGTCAAGCTGAAGAGCGCTGCGAACGGAAGATAGATAAGAGGAGCGGCAACCAGTTTCATCACGGCTATTAGCCCGAGGCGCCCTGGGCCGGAAGTGAGGTGGCTCGACGCCAGCTGCATACCCAGGGTCAGCAGCATCACCGGAATCATCGCATCCGCCAGCAGATCTACCGAACGACCAGCAAACCTGGGCAGTTGCCAATCGAATCCGGCGAACGCAAATGCAAATGGTGTCACAGCAATCGCAGGTGTCGTTGCGACTCGCCTCAACGCCTTGATCGCCGAGCCACTTCGCAACCGGGCCGAGGCCGAAATCCCCAATACAAAGACTCCGATGGTTATCGCCAGGAAATGGATAGCGGCCGCCTGCAAGGCTTCGCTCCCCAGTGCAAACAAAACAATTGGGAAGCCAAGGTTGCCGACGTTACCGAAACTGGCTGCCATGGAATCGAGGACGCGCCGTTCGGGTTCGGCGTCGCGGAGAAGCAGCGCCATCATGATCCAGAGCACAATCACTGTCAGCAACGATGCGCCGAGCATTCCGAGTACCGGACCTCGGAACGCCGCAGGATCGGCAAGGAGTCGGAAGATGAACGCCGGGGCGAGGAGCCAATAAGCCAGCGTTCCCATAGCACGGTGATCCAGGTTCCAACGGCGGGCGGCCAGATACCCGGCTGCAACCACCATCGCTACCGGTATCAGAACATCGACGAAGATCCGAAGGAGTTCAACCACGTAGGCATGCTGGCAGAAACGGGTGTCCGACCAAATTCGACCGGCACTCGAGCGTCAGACTTCGTAGCTGGTCGAGGAGACGGCGCCGCCGGTTCCCGTCCAGTTCGTGTGAAAGAACTCTCCACGCTCACGGTCGACCCGTTCATACGTGTGAGCTCCGAAATAATCACGCTGCGCCTGAATGAGGCTGGCCGGCAACCGCTCCGTTCGATACCCATCGAAGAACGCCAGGGCTGAGCTGTAGGCGGGGGTGGGAATACCGGCCGCAACGGCTCGCGCCACGGTGCGCCTCCATCCGGCCTGTGCCTTCTGGACCTCGGCCGAGAAGAAGTCGTTCAACAGCAGCTGGCGAAGGTCGGGACTTGCCTGATAGGCCTCCATGATGTCGCTCAAGAACCTGGACCGGATGATGCATCCACCGCGCCACATCGAGGCGATACCAGCAAAATCGAGTTCCCAACCGTGCTCATCGGCGGCTTCGTCCATGAGCATGAAGCCCTGGGCGTAACTGACGATTTTGGAGGCATAGAGAGCATCACCGAGGTCGTCCAGGATCTCCTTGCGATTCCCATCGATAGCGGTGGGCGGCCCGCTGAGGATTCCTGCAGCCGTAACGCGCTGGTCTTTCAAGGCCGACACGATTCGCGCGTACACGGCTTCGCCGACCAATGTCACCGGCTGTCCGAGTTCCATCGACGAAATGACTGTCCACTTGCCTGTTCCCTTCTGACCGGCGGCGTCGAGGATCTTGTCCAACAATGGGCCACCCGACTCATCCCTGGTAGCCATGATGTCGGCCGTGATTTCGATCAGGTACGAGTCCAGCCTGCCCCGATTCCATTCGCTGAACACCTCATGCATTTCATCATGAGACATGCCGAGTCCACGCCGCATCACGTCATAGGCCTCTGCGATGATTTGCATGTCGCCGTATTCGATGCCGTTGTGAACCATCTTTACGTAGTGACCGGCCCCGTGGTCGCCGACCCAGTCGCAGCATGGTGTGCCGTCCACCTTTGCCGAGATCCCCTGGAATATCGGGCGGACGTGTTCCCAGGCGGATTCGGTGCCACCCGGCATGATGGAAGGTCCGTGCCTGGCGCCTTCCTCTCCGCCGGATACGCCAGTGCCTATATACCGCATGCCTGCTTTCTCGACTCTTGCCGTGCGCTCCATGGTGTCTGTGAACAGCGAATTGCCGCCGTCGATGATGATGTCGCCCGGCTCCAGAAGCGGGAGGAGCGAGTCAATCGTCTTGTCCACCGGGTCACCGGCCTTGATCATGAGCATGACCCGGCGCGGAGGTTTCAAAACACCGACCAGCTCCTCGAGGCTGTGTACGCCCACCACGTTCGACCCCGCCGCCTCTCCCGCGAGAAATTCGTCGACTCGCTCCGTTGTGCGGTTGTGAGCGGCCACGGTGAATCCGTGGTCGTTCATGTTCATGATCAGATTGCGGCCCATCACCGCCAGCCCGATCACTCCGATGTCTGCTGTGGCTTCCAAACGGTCCTCCTGGGTCGAGACTACGGGAACGTTTGGGGTGAACGCCTATTCAGCTGGTTGATCGGAATCTTCTGGACCGGGCAGCTCTCCCGCCGCCGGCTCTTCTGGATGATCCCGCTCGAGTTTGCTGAACGCCTTACGCAATGTGTCACCCGCTTCCGAGAAGGTCTCTGCGAGAGCGTCGCGCAGCAGCAGTGCCGACATCTTCACGTCTTCTTTGACGGCAGGGTCCTTCGCAGCATTCTCAATGGCATCGAAAGCATCGTCGAACGCCTCACGGAGCTTTTCGACCGCGCCTCGGACGACATCGTCGTCGTCCTCGTCGGAATCCCCGGAGCGCTCCTCCTCGAAGTGATACTTGAGTTTGAGTCCCAGAGCCGAAAGCTTGGAGCCGGCCTTCTCCCAGGACTTCTTCATGTCATTCATGAGTCAAGTATTGCTGGTTGCAAGGCCCGGGCCTAGGGCATTTTGGCAAAACCGGAAACATCGATCTTCGAGGAATACGACCTCCAGCGACGGCAACACAGCGTCGATAACGGAACTATGCAGTTTGCGTATGAAGCCACCGATATCGAAGGCACCCTGATCGAGGGTCAGATAACGGCGCCGACGCAGGACGATGCCCAGGAACAAATTCGAGCTAGAGGTTTGATGCCTCTGACGGTGGTCCCCGACGTCATCGAACGGGTGCCTGACGGAGAGCCTGCGGAGGGCCGGCCGCGACCCGGACAAGCCAACCCACCACGGGCTGGATCTCGAGACGGATGGGATGCCGACGACCTATTCGCCACCGGGCGAAACATGACGTTGGACGAGAAGGAATCGACAAGACAGTCGTCGCAGAGATTCCGGAACGACGAGATTCCGATCGGTGGGGAACCCTCGCCGCCCCCCAGAGCGGTCGACTATATAGGAGCTACCTACAGCTTTCGCAACCCGCTCGTCGTCTTTGCGATTCTGTGGAGCACGATTTCGGGAATCATGCTGATTGCATTCCTCATGAGCGGCGAGGGGTTAGGGGTCCTCGTGCCGCTTTCGTTTCTTGTCATCGGATTCACCATCGGCTCCAGCGGCGTGAAGGTAGCCAAGAAACGGCTTCTCGCGTGGCGCGAAGGCGTCGGTGCACCTGCGACCGTTACCTGGATCGGACGGGACACCTCTTACAAAGTCAACGGCCGCAGTCCGTACATGATGAAGTACGAGTTCGCGGCGGACGGTGTGATGCACACCGGGGTTCGAAAATCGTTCAATCGCGAGATCAAACGGTATGCACTCGGCGAACGCATCTGGATTGTCTACCTGCCCGACAATCCAGCGCTTTCGGCCGAGTGGCCGCCCATTCTCTAGCCCGTTTGCGGTTCGACCTTGCCGATGCCAAGTCGTCGTCAGGGCGTCTCGGTAACCTCGGTTCGTGGAAGTTCTCGCATTCACGGTCGGTGTCGCACTGGTCGGAGCCGTCTTGCTCTCGGCTGTCAAAACCGTGGTGCTCCCCCGCAACAGCCAGAGCTTCATCACCCGTTCGGTCTTCTTGTTCGTATTTGGTCTACTCGGTCGCATAGCCAACATCGCCAAGAGCTATGGAACCCAAGACCGGATTCTGGCGCTCATTGCACCGATCGGGCTTCTCGTGTTGCCGGTGGTGTGGGTCCTCCTGGTGGCCCTCGGGTTCACGCTGTTGTACTGGGCCACCGGCGCAGGTGGATTCGCTGACGCCTTCCACCTGAGCGGATCTTCGATAACGACGCTGGGATTTGCTCCGGCCGACACACTGACCCACCGCATCCTCGCATTCAGCGAGGCAACGATCGGGCTCATCATCATCGCTCTGCTGATCACGTTTCTTCCCTCCTTGTACGGTGCATTCTCTCGAAGGGAGACCCATGTCACGCAGCTCGAGGTCAGGGCCGGTGACCCGCCGTCGGCACTCGAGTTCCTCCTCCGGCACTATCGAATCGGGTGGCTTGATCAGCTCGAGGACTACTGGCTGACCTGGGAAAGCTGGTTCTCGGACATCGAGGAATCGCACACCACATTCCCCATGTTGTCCCTTTTTCGTTCTCCTGACCCGAGACGGTCGTGGATAACGGCCGCCGGCACCGTACTGGATTCGGCTGCGCTCACGATGGCCGTTCTTCCGCAACAGGCAACGGGCGCAGCCGCCGTTTGTCTTCGCGCCGGATTCCTCGCTCTGCGCAACATCGCAGATATCTTCGGCGTCAATTACGACCCCGACCCCCGGCCTGACGACCCGATTTCCATCACGCAATCCGAATTTGATCAGGTCGTTGACCAGCTCGAGGGGGTCGGATGTCCGATTACGGCCGATCGGGAGCAGGCATGGAAGGACTTTGCAGGATGGCGGGTCAACTACGACACCGTGTTACTGACCCTCGCCGAGATAACTTCGGCCCCGGTTGCACCCTGGGTCTCAGATCGATCAGCCGTTTCGCACCGGCAAGCGCGAATTACGCGGATGGGTCGACCCACCCGCTGAGCGCGGCTAGCGTCGCCTCAGATCGAGGAGGTCAGATGTACGTCATCAGGCGTGTATGGGAAGTCGAAGGTAGCGCAACCCGCCAGGTTGCCTCGCTGGTGCAGGCCATGGGCGAGGAATACGAGGCCGTCGACAAACGATCGCCTTCACGGGTGTATTTCAACAGTGGGACGGTGCCCGGCGAAAAGAATCGGGTGTATATGGAATGGACCGAGGACATCATCGCCAGTCCGTACCGCAGCGACGTCGTCCCGAGCCCATCACGAGCAGGCGAGTTGTACAAAAAGGTTTCCGAACTGACCACCCGAACTTGGATCGAGTTCTACGAGCTCATGACACCCGAAAAGATGATGGACGTCGACTAGCCCGCGTCTGCGTCGAAGAGGCTCATCTGTGGATCGGGTCGTACGTATCGTTCGAAACGATCGTCGACGAGATTGTCCATGAAAGCCCAGCTGCGTCGATGGATGCTGCTTGGACCACGTTCGGCGAGGGCCTCCTTCTGGAGCGGGCATGGATAGCCCTTGTTGTTTTCGAAGTTGTAGCCAGGGTGTTGGACGGCGTGTTCTCGCATGAGCCGGTCCCGCGACACCTTGGCCAGAATCGATGCGGCGGCGATTGAGAGGCTTTTGGCGTCGCCCCGAACTATTCGCCTGGTTTTCAAGACCTTCACGAAGTCCCACTTACCGTCGACCAGAGCAAAACCGGGTTCCCGCTGCAGACCATCGAGGGCACGGCTGGTCGCCAGAATCTGAGCCTCGGACATACCCAGCTCGTCACATTCGGTGTGGGAGGCGTGACCCACCGCCCAGGTTTCAACCCAGCCCGAGATCCGATCGAACAGCGCCTCACGTTCATCCTCGGTGAGCATTTTGGAATCGCGGATCTTGTAGACCCGGCGCTCCTTGGGGACCACGGCTGCACCCACTGAGATCGGACCGGCCCACGCCCCCCTCCCCACTTCGTCGATGCCAACAACTACGTCATACCCGGAGTCCCATAGCTCCTGCTCGAATCCGATGCCAGGAGCCTTGTTCTTGATGGCTCTTCTGAGTTTGGGTACGGACGTGGCCATGACGGCAGGATAAGCGCCATCGCTCTGACGACCGAGCAACGATTTTCCCGATCGGCGTACGGCCGCGGGAAGGTGAGGTCTGAGTGCGGTTCTCGAATGCGGACCTTTGCATGACCAGCCGGGTCGAGGATGCCTGGCACTGAGACCTCAGACGGATCAACGCGGAGAGACCGTTCAGCCGTCCCACGCTGAGGTGTGCCGGTCAAACCAGCCTTGGCATGGAGGTCAGTCGTGTCCCTGGGTAAGCGGACCGAGGTGTTTCCAATCGGGTGCGCGACCGCTCATGGCCAGAGCTTTGTGGAAGATGGGAGCGTCTTCATCGACGTGTTGAGGTGGCCCGTAAAAATCGTTCTCGCTGGCCTGGCCTCCGGTCACGACCTGGAGGGCGATGTGCGTGAGGTCGTCGTCTGCCTGGTAATGCTGACCGGTCGCCGACGCGAGGTCCCAGGCATGGATCACCAGCTCTTCAATCGTCACGGACGCAGTCGCGGTGGCGTCCATCATGTCCTCACCGAAACGAGTTTGACCCTCGAGAGCCCCTTCTTCCTTCCAAGCAGCAGCCAGGTCAGATGCCATCTCGGAAAACGTCTCCGACCAGTTATCCGAGCCGGCGAAGTCGGGAGATTCTCCGGCTCCTTCGGATTCGCCCCGCCGTGCCGCGTTCGCCGAGAACGCCAGGAATCCTGTGAGGTGATTGCCGAGAGCGCGTACGTTCCAGTCTTTGCATGGGGTCGGCAGATCCAGTTGCGACGGGCCAATACCCTTGACCACGTCCTCCGCATGGGCAGCTGCCCGTTCAATCATTTCCGCAAAATCCATGACAAGCTCCCTTGGTGAATGCGACGGAATCGACGGTAGCACCATTCATCACGACGCGCCTGGCCTGCATCTCCTACGCGGTAGCCTCGTCCGCATGCCGATCGAGTCCACGCCGATTCCCGACCTCGTGCTTTTCAGGCCGCGGGTGTTTACAGACGACCGCGGGCACTTCTTCGAGAGCTTCAATGAGCAGACGTGGAAGGAAATAGGCATCACGAGGCCATTCGTTCAAGACAACGAGTCGTATTCGCGCCGCGGCGTACTCAGGGGCCTGCACTATCAACTCGAACCATGGGCACAATCAAAGCTGGTCCGCGTGGTCCTAGGCGAAGTACTCGATGTTGCAGTTGATCTCCGGCGAGGATCCCCCACGTTCGGAGAAACGTTTTCGGTCGTGTTGTCAGGAGACAACCGCCGGCAGATGTACATTCCGCGCGGTTTCGCCCATGCGTTCGTTGTGCTGAGTGAAACTGCCCTGTTCAGCTACAAGTGCGACAACTTCTATAACAAGGAAGCCGAAGGCGGCATCCGTTGGAACGACAGCGATCTTGCGATCGACTGGCGAATTCCACCCGAGAACATCATCGTCTCAGAGAAGGACGCGCTACTTCCGGCCTTCGCCGAATGTGAGAACAACTTCGATTACTCGGCGTAGATCGAAGAGATCACGTCCTTGTATTTCTCAGCTACCACCATGCGCCGAACTTTGAGGCTCGGCGTCATCTCACCACTCTCGATGCTGAAATCGGATGGCAGGATTCGGTATTCGCGAATCGACTCCGCTCTCGATACGGCACCGTTCGCGTCTTCGATCGCCGCTCCGATCGCTGCCCGCAGATCATGATCATCGATGAGATCCGAGACTGACCCGGACTTCTCCATTGCCTCTGCCCAATGGGGAAAATGGTCTTCGTCGATGGTCACCAGCGCCGAGATGAACTTCTGCCCGTCACCGACGACCATGCATTGACTGACCAGCGCATGGGCTCGAATGCGATCTTCCAGCACCGCGGGAGCAACGTTCTTGCCGGCAGCCGTGACAATGATCTCCTTCTTGCGCCCTGTGATGCGTAGGAAACCATCGTCATCCAATTCTCCGATATCACCCGAGTGAAAGAAACCGTCAGAATCGATGGCCTCGCTCGTTGCCGCTTCGTTCTCGTAGTAACCGAGCATTACGTTGCCACCCTTGATCAGGATCTCACCGTCATCGGCGATCTTGATGGTGCAACCGGCGATCGGCCGTCCAACGGTACCGATCTTGCGATGGGGAACCGTGTTGACCGTTGCACCCGCCGTCGTCTCGGTGAGACCATATCCCTCGAGCACCATCACACCGATTCCGTTGTAGAAATGACCGAGCCGCTCCCCCAGAGCAGCGGCCCCAGAGATGGCGTGCTTGACCTCGCCACCGAGCGCACCCCGTAGCTTCGAATAGACGAGCGCGTCGAAGATCCTGTGTTGCACCTTTAGCGCCAGGCCCGCACTCCCACGCTGTTCTGCCTCTGAGTAGTTGATTGCAACCTGCGCCGCCCGATCGAAGATTTTCCCCTTACCGTCGGCATGGGCGCGCTGAGCAGAAGCGTTGTACACCTTTTCGAAAACCCGGGGTACCGAGAACAGCCACGTCGGCTTGAACATGCCGAGCTCTTCGACCAGCTGCGGAATGCCGGTCGAATAGCCAAGGCGAACGCCCGTGGCAACACATGCCACCTGTACCACCCGTGCGAAAATGTGGGCAAGCGGCAAGAACATGATGGTGCTGGCCCCCTCGACGAACAATTCGGGCAGATGAGCCGTTGCCTGGCGGACGCTCCAGATGAAGTTGTAGTGGGTCAGCTCGCAGCCCTTGGGGTTACCGGTCGTTCCCGAGGTGTAGACCAGCGTTGCCAGATCGCTATGGGTAATGGCCGCAACCCTCTCTTCAATGGCTTCGTCCGCCACGCCGGAACCTGCTTCCCGGATCGCATCGAGGCCCCCCTCGTCGATCACGTACGCGTGCTTCACCGTCGGGGCAAGGTGGCGGCCGGCTTCGAACGCAGCCGCCATGTCGGGAGTTTCCGAGATCATCATCACGGCTGCGGAGTTGCTTGCAATCCACTCGATCTGCTCGGTCGAAGACGTGTCGTATATGGGCACCGTGACGCAGCCCGCTGCCCAGATCGCGAAATCAATGAAGGTGAATTCGATTCGGGTGCGACAGTGGATCAGGATCCGGGACCCGGGCTCGATACCGAGGCCGATGAACCCCTTGGCGATCGCCCGCACCTCCTCAGCGAGCTTGCCGACCGGCATGTCAACAAACGCATCCCCCTCGCGGTAAGCAAGAGCGGTTCGGGACGGGTGGTCTTTCGCAATCGCAAAGAATGCGGCGATCGCATTGTCATCGGGGTCGATCGAACGTTCCCCGGGCCCAGTGAACTCTTGCACGTTTTCTCCTTGTGTACCGTCGGACGGGAACATTATGGCGTTTCTTGAAGCGTGATGAATCCAAAATCTGAATCCGCTAGGCCGGTGCTTCCGCCGGCGCTAATCTGACCGGCCACAACTAAGATGCTCAATCGTGCGCGCCCCCATCGTCTAGCGGCCCAGGACGCTGCCCTTTCAAGGCGGTAACGGGGATTCGAATTCCCCTGGGGGCACGTTCGGGGGCGTGGTGAAGCCAGGAGTTCACGCCGGCCTGTCAAGCCGGAGGTCGCGGGTTCAAATCCCGTCGTCCCCGCCGAACGATCAGCACCCGGGACCAGCGCTAGCTGTCCCGGGTCTGGCCGTTTATCGAAGCCGGAGTCGGACATCCGACCCGGAATCGATTGGCCAGGTAGCTCAGTTGGCAGAGCACAGGTCTGAAAAACCTGGGGTCGGCAGTTCGATTCTGCCCCTGGCCACGGGAACCCTTCGGGTTCCTTGCGAGTTTGCTCCGCAAACTCGTGGCAATGACCTCGAAAAAGAACGAGGCGCGTTGCTTGCGAGTTTCCTTCGGAAACTCGTGGGAATCCACTCGCAGAAGAAACGGGTTCCTTGCGAGTTTGCTCCGCAAACTCGTGGGAAACGCTTCCGACAACCGTGCGGAACGGGAACCCCTTCGGGTTCCTTGCGAGTTTGCTCCGCAAACTCGTGGGAAAGCACTCATCCGAATGTGGGAACCCTTCGTGTTCCTTGCGACGGGATCCATCGTGG
>JBFGAX010000032.1:0-29140 GCA_041567895.1 Acidimicrobiia bacterium | reverse complement strand
TACCAGTACTCGGCAATAACCGAGTACTACGCAATCAGGGACGGTGTCGGGGTGTTCGATACTTCCCCCCTGTTCAAGTACCGGATCGCGGGATCGGGTGCAGGCGAATTCCTCGACCACGTAATGGTTCGTTCGATGAGCGAGCTTGCGGTGGGCAAGGGGCGCTACTCCTGCTGGTGTAATCCGCAGGGTTTTGTCATGGAGGACGGCGTGGTCCTGCGTGTCGGCGAAGAAGAGTTTCTTCTGGCCGCTGCGCAACCCAACCTGAGGTATCTGCGACGACTGGCATCGGGGGACGAGGTTGAGATTGAAGACGTTTCCGAAACGTACGGCATTCTGGCGCTCCAGGGACCCCATGCTCACACCGTTCTGCGCACTCTGGCTCCCGATGTAGACGGACTCGGCTACTTCGGCGTGGTCAACACACATGTTCGGGAGATTCCCGTCACGATCTCACGGACCGGATTCACGGGCGACCTCGGCTACGAAATATGGGTGAAGGCAGAGTCGGCGGTGGTCCTCTTCGACCTCCTTTTCGCGGAAGGCGCCGGCTACAACATCAAACCGGTTGGAGAGCGAGCGCTCTCGATGGCCCGGATAGAGGCGGGGCTGCTCTTGATCGACGTTGATTTTCAATCGGCGCGATTCGCCTGGGTTGATGCTCAGCGCGAAACTCCGGCCGAGCTCGGATGGGGTTGGATGGTCGATCTCGACCGGGAATTCATCGGACGCTCGGCGATCGCCACCGAATACGCGTCCGGAACCACCCGCTGGTCGACGGTGGGGCTCACGATCGACTGGCACGAATACGAGCGGCTGTATCGAGGCCTGGGTTTGGTTGCGCCCAAGGAGGGTGTCCTGGCCCAGGAGACGATGACGGTGTATCGGCCAGACGGAACCTACGCCGGATACGCCACGAGCTTCGTGTATTCGTCGCTCCTCAAACGGCACATTGCGATCGCCAAACTCCCTCTCGACCTTGCGGCGCCGGGATCGGCTGTGCTGCTGGAATTGGTGCCAATCCATCGGCCCGAGACCGTGCCGGCGACGGTTGTCGACCTACCGTTTTACGCACCCGACCGCAAGACGGCCGCAACCGATGCGCCTCAGAGGGAGCTGACGTGAGCGGGCCGTACGACGTGATTGTTGTCGGTGGTGGACACAACGGTCTCGTCAATGCGTGCTACCTGGCGAAGGCCGGGTTGCGCACGCTGGTTCTCGAGAGGCGGTCTCTGCTCGGTGGAGCCGCCATCACCGAAGAACTCGTACCCGGCTTCAAGTTCACGACATTCTCGTATGCCCTGAGTCTGATCCGTCCCGACATCGTCCAGGACCTCGATCTTGCACATCACGGACTAAAGGTCCTTCCGCTTCCGCACACCTTTCAGGTCGGGTACGGCGGGGAGTATCTCGTGCTCGGTTCTGACACGTACGAGAACTTTCATGAGATCGCTCGGCATTCGATCGAAGATGCAGAGGCGTACCTGGACTTCAACCACATGACCGAGCGCCTCTGTCATGCGATGAAACCTCTGATGGACATGATTCCGCCGAACAGCGTCAGCAGCCATCCGGACGATCTGGCCGATATGGCGGGCTTGGAAGAGTATCTCTCCGGCCTGGACGAGGATCTCAAAGAGCTCATCGACGTCATCTGGAAGGGCAGCGTCAGTGAGATCCTCGACCGCTATTTCGAAAACGAATTGCTCAAATCTCTTCTTGCCTCGAGCTCGATCATCGGCAGCAAAGTAGGCCCTCGTTCGCCCGGGTCAGCCCTCGTATGGCTTTATCACATCATCGGCGAATATGACGGCGTATTTGGCGAGTGGGGGTTTCACAAGGGAGGCAATGGCGGGTTCAGTGCAGTGCTCGCGAAAGCTGCGACAAGCCTCGGAGTGGACATCAGGACCGCAGCCGAAGTCGATGAGGTGATGGTTGAGCAAGGTACGGCTGTCGGCGTGCGTCTCGTAGGGGGAGAAGAGGTCACCGCTGCGATCGTCGTGAGCGCTCTCGACCCACGACGAACGTTCACGCAGCTCGTCGATCCGGCACTGTTGCCATTGGATCTCGCCACGGCGATCGAGTCCCTGAAATTTCAGGGCACCGCAGCGAAAGTCAATTTCGCTTTGCGGGCGCTACCTGCCTTTCCGGGGCTGGAGGGTCGGCCCGAGGTGTTCGAAGGCTTCACAAACATCGGCCCCTCGATCGAGTACCTGGAAACGGCATTCGCCGAGTGCGAAGCAGGGCGCTTCAGCAAGCGACCATTTCTCGATGTATGCGTTCAATCGACGCTTGACCCTGACATGTCACCGCCGGGCAAACATGTGATGTCGTGCTTCGTGATGTATGCGCCGTATCACCTTCGATCCGATGATGGCTCTGTTTCCGACTGGGACAGGGAGCGCGAGCTGCTCGGTGACACAGTGCAGGAGACCATCGAAGAGTTCTTTCCCGGGTTCGGCGATCTCGTCCTGCACCGCGAGATCGTTACCCCGCTCGATATCGAGCGCACGGTTGGATTGACCGAAGGCAATATCTTCGCGGGCGAGTTGTTCGCGGAGCAGATGTTCTTCAACCGGCCGGCCCCTGGCTGGAATCAGTATCGAACTCATATCCAGGGGTATTACCAGTGCGGGTCTGGCACCCATCCCGGCGGTTGCGTCATCGGTGGTCCAGGCAAGCTCGCAGCCACCCGGATTTTGCGCGATCGAAACTCGTGATCAGAGGCCGAAATCAGTCGTCCTGGCTGTCCCACTGGTTGGCCATGATTTCCATGTGCTCAGCAACCGCGTCGATGTGGGCGTGGGCTCCCGACGGTGTGTCTGGCCGATCGTCGAGGTCGCTGAGGATGGCCGAACGGCCATAGAGGACCACGGTGTCTCCGGCCTCGATGACGGTGTCACCCCTCGGTGCGCCAATGAAGCTCCCATTCGCCCGCTGAACCGCCAGCACCAGAATGCCTTCGTCGGGTAGCTCGAGGTTGGCCAGGGATTTGTCGGCGAGCCAATCTCCGGCCTTCACTCCCAGCTCCGTTACCGCATAGTCGTTGCTCAGCTGCAGCAGATGGTGATAGTCGCGAAGTTCGAGATCCGTGAACCTGTCAACCAGATTGGCGATGATGGCCGTGAACCGCCGCTCGAACGCGCGGCTACGGGCGATCAGAGCGATGGTCAGGAGTCCCCCAACGGCGATGCTCAGCCGGAAGAAGACATCGCGAACGTCAGGATTGTTGGATGAAAACGAAAGCATGACCGATGCGATCAGGGAGACAAAACCTGCATTACCCACCAGCATCAGCACCATCACAATCCGGCGTCGCACCGGATGGCCAACGATGCTCTCCGACTCACTGGTCGTGAACCCCACACCCGTGAGGGCTGATCTGGCCTGGAATCGGGCAAGCTCATACGGCAGCCCGGTTGCGACCAGCGCAACGGTGGCAATGCGCGCGACGATCAAGATGACGACGACAATTAGAAACAGGGACGCCAATGCGATCACGGACGACCTCCCTCTCGCTACCTCTTTTTGCTCAGCCTTTTTGTTCGGCGAAGGTAATCGGTACCGTGACCTTATTGATTTCTGAACCGTCCTGTGCGGAGATCCTCGAGATAACGGTGGCTTCGCCAGCTGTCCGGCGGCAAGTCGAGTTTCTGAACAGAGGAAGTATAAGGGAACGATCGTTCAGTAAGATGTCCGGATGCCAAAGCCCAGTCGCAGAAACGAGGTGCTCGAGGCCGCCCTCGAAGCGTTTATGGTGAAGGGCTACGAGGGAGCCTCCGTTGCCGATATCGTGTCGCGGCTTGGTATGAGCAAAGCCGCATTTGCTTACCATGTCGATTCGAAAGAAGAACTTCTCATCGAACTGGTTGAACCTCTCCTCGATGCGATCGACGCCGTTCTCGATAGATACCCTCGCAACCCGAGCTGGCCAGAAGAAGGGCGCGAGATGCTTGGTGAGTACCTGGATGTTCTCATTGAACGGCGGGATCTCGTGATCTGGATCGACGGCGACAAGGCAGTGCTCCATCACCCACTTCTTGGCAAACGCCTTGCCGCCTCCAACCGGAGATTGCGCGAGGCCATCCGGGGCGACAACCGTTCTGCTGCCGCTCGCCTCGGTTCCTCTGCAGCTCTTGGCACGCTCTGGCGGCCACTCCGAAACCTGACCGGTATTGACGTCGCCGACGAACGCGAGTCGATTCTCGACGCGGCGATGGCCGTCGTTCGATCGATCAAGTCCTCTTAATCGTGGCCAGGACGAAACCGGTCATCGGATGGCGTGAATGGGTTGTGGTTCCCGAGCTTTCACTCGTGCCGATCAAAGCAAAAATCGATACGGGGGCCAGGACATCGGCGCTGCACGCATTCGACCTATCGGTCGATGAGCGATCGGACGGCACCTGGGCCAACTTCGAGATCCATCCGACCCAACGTTCGCTCGCCCATCGATCACGCGTTTCACATCCGGTTCACGCCTTTCGAAATGTGAAATCGTCAACCGGGCACTCGGAACGGCGTCCGGTGATCAGGACCGTGATGAAGATTGCGGGCTATCGATACCGTATCGACCTGACGCTCACATCGAGAGACGAGATGGGCTTTCGGATGTTGCTCGGCCGGGCGGCCTTACGCCGTCGGTTTGTCGTCGATCCCGGCTCCTCATTTCTGCTCACCAAAACCATCAAAGAAACGGGAGACAGCACACCATCATGAAGCTTGCGATCTTGTCGAGAGCCCCCGACGCCTACAGCACCAAACGCCTCAAGGCAGCTGCGACAGAACGAGGGCACACAGTACGGATTCTCAACACGTTGCGATTCGCCATCGATCTCGCAGGCGATGAGCCGGATCTGCAGTATCGAGGGAAACAGCTGTCGCACTACGACGCGGTGCTGCCCCGCATCGGTGCCTCAATCACGTTCTTTGGAATCGCGGTCGTACGCCAGTTCGAACAGATGGATGTGTATACGCCAAACACCGCGAACGGTATCGCAAACTCCCGAGACAAGCTCCGTTCGATTCAAATCCTTTCCCGCCACAGTATCAGCATCCCGGCGACCACCTTCGTTCGAGACCGGGCCGATGTGTTGTCGGCAATCGAAAGGGTGGGTGGCGCACCTGTCGTCATCAAGCTCCTCGAAGGAACTCAGGGAATCGGCGTCATCCTGGCTCCTGACACCAAAGTGGCAGAGGCCGTGATTGAAACGCTACAGAGCACAAGACAGAACGTGCTCATCCAACGGTTCATCGCAGAAAGCAGGGGACGTGATATTCGGGCTCTCGTGGTGGGGGACCGGGTTGTCGCGGCGATGCGGAGACGGGCCCAGGGCGATGAATTTCGCTCGAATTTGCACAGGGGAGGCGTCAGCGAGATCGTCGAACTGGATCCGGCCTATGAGCGAGTCGCCGTCCGGTCGGCCCAGATCATGGGATTGCGGGTGGCGGGGGTCGACATGCTCGAGGCGGCAGATGGGCCCATGGTTCTGGAGGTGAATTCGTCGCCAGGACTCGAAGGAATCGAAACGGCCACGGATCTGGATATCGCCGGAGCCATCATCGACTACATCGAGCATCAGGTCGATTTCCCGGAACTCGATGTCCGGCAACGACTGAGTGTGTCCACGGGGTACGGTGTGGCCGAGCTGCACGTGCGCGAAGGATCGAGTTTGGTTGGCTCGTCGATCGGTGCATCGGGCTTGCGTGAGCGAGACATCACCGTTCTGACGCTCAATCGGGGCTCGACGGTCGTTCCCAATCCGAAATCGAGCCGGATTCTCGAAGCCGAAGACCGCTTGCTTTGTTTCGGCAAACTCGAAGAGATGCGAGATCTGGTCCCGGAGCGGCGAAGGCGGCGCGCTCGTCCTGAGGTCATGCCATTGCCTCCCCAACCCTCCCAGGACGATGACGCCGATCAGGCTCAAGACTCCTGATGGCGCGGCGAGCACCACTCGTCATCGCGGGCAACTCCATCTCTGCGGGTCGCACGAAGAAACTCGAAATTCCTATCGCCCGGTTGATGTCCGGGACGCCGGTGGCTCTGCCCGTCGTGGCGTTCCACGGCATCGAGGAGGGTCCCACGGTGTGGTTGAGTGCTGCCATCCATGGTGACGAGATTGAAGGTGTAGAAATCATCCGGCGGGTCATGGACCTACTCGACCCGAAAGCGATGGTTGGCACGGTCCTCGCGGTTCCGGTCGCCAACGTGCATGGTTTCAACTCGGATGATCGCTATCTGCCCGACCGCCGGGATCTCAATCGATCATTTCCGGGGTCTGCGAGAGGGTCACTTGCCTCGCGCATCGCGAATTTGCTGATGACCGAGGTCGTCAGCAGGTGTGCCGTTGGGATTGATCTACACACAGGATCGGATCAGCGGGTCAACCTTCCACAGATCAGGGCAGACCTGGACGATCCTCGAACCCTGGAACTTGCTCAGGTGTTCGAACCCCCCATTGCGATTCATGCACGGGTGCGCGATGGTTCTCTGAGGCAGGCGGCGACCGATGCGGGAGCCAGCGTTCTGCTCTATGAAGGGGGAGAGGCGTCGCGGTTTGATGCCACGTCCATCGAAGCAGGCACCTCGGGGGTGCTTCGCGTTCTTTCACATCTCGGGATGATCGACGTCTTCCTTCCCTCCGTGCCACGGGCCACGCTTCTCTCGCGTAAGAGCCGCTGGATGAGAGCAACCCGCAGCGGAATTCTCCACCTCGACGTGACGCTCGGTGACACAGTGGATGATGGCCAACCCATTGCCACGATCATGGACCCGTTCGGTAAACGGCTAGGCCGTGTGCGATCATCGAGCGCAGGGCTCGTCATCGGCCACACGCAGCATCCACTCGTCAATCGCGGCGACGCGGTGGCTCACATTGCGTTCGTCGGTTGAGGCATCCGGCCGCATCCGGCTGAGACACCATTCTCTAGAGTGGCCCGATGCCAGCGGTTGAACAAAGGATTGGCGAGCTACGCGAGCTTCTGCGCAAGCACGCCCACGCCTACTACGTACTAGATCAACCGTCGATTCCCGATGGCGATTATGACTTGCTGTACCGCGAGCTGGAGGAACTGGAAGCCGCCCATCCTGGCCTTGTCGTCCCGGACTCACCAACCCAAAGGGTTGGCGCGCCGCCCGCAAACCTGTTCGGAAGCGTTCGCCACCGGGCCGCGATGTTCAGTCTCGACAATGCCGAGAGCCCGGAGGACCTCGAAGCGTGGGCGGAGAAGGTGGAGCGGTCGCTGGGTCGAGCTCCGGGCGGGTTCGTGTGCGAGCTGAAGATCGATGGTGCTGCGGTGTCTCTTACGTATGAGAACGGCGTGTTGGTCCGGGCCGCCACCCGGGGTGACGGAGCCACCGGCGAGGACATCACGGCGAACGTGAGAACGATCAAGTCGGTACCGCTGCGAACAATCAAGCCCGCTCCCGAAGTGATGGAAATCCGCGGCGAGCTCTACATGCCCGTCTCCGAATTCGAGCGGTTGAACGAGGAGCAAGCCGCCGCCGGCGATCAGGTCTATATCAACCCGCGCAACATGGCTGCGGGTTCGGTTCGCCAAAAAGACCCGGCCGTCACCGCTTCGCGCAACCTGGCGATCTGGACCTATCAGATCGGGTTTCAGGAGGGCGGGCCGACATTCGCGACGCACTGGGACAGCGTCGAGTATCTTCGGGACCTGGGATTCCCGTACAACCCGGAGTCGAAGCGAGTATCGAACCTGGACGACGTGAAACAGTTCGTCGTTGCCGCCGAAAAGACGCGACACGGGGAGGGGGGACATGATTATCAAACCGATGGGGTGGTCGTAAAGGTCGATTCACTGGCCGAGCAGGATGAATTGGGGTACACGGCCAGAGCTCCACGATGGGCGATCGCCTATAAGTTCCCTCCCGAGGAACGAACCACCAAGCTGCTTGACATCCTGATAAACGTCGGGCGCACCGGCAATGTCACGCCGTTCGCAAAGCTCGATCCCGTGTTTGTGGGTGGTGCCAATGTCGGCATGGCAACGCTTCACAATGAAAAGGAGCTGCAACGCAAGGACGTTCGGATCGGTGACACCGTGATCGTCCGGAGAGCGGGTGATGTCATTCCCGAGGTCGTAGGCCCCGTGCTTTCAGAACGAACGGGAAGGCCTCCCATCTGGCGCATGCCGACAACGTGTCCGTTCTGCGGCTATCCCATAGTGACACCAGAAGGCGAGGCGCGAGCCAGGTGCACGGGAGGATTCGTTTGTCCAAGCAGGCTGCGGGAATGGTTGTTCTATTTTGCTTCGCGCGGCGGAATGGACATCGAGGGTCTCGGATACAAGACGGTCGATCTCTTGCTCCAGGAAGGGCTCATCAAGGACGCCGCCGACATCTACTCCCTGACAGCAGATGATCTTCTCGGCCGGGAGGGCTGGGGCGAAGTTTCAACCAACAAGTTGATAGCCGCGATTGAAGCATCGAAAGATCGACCTGTATCGCGACTTCTGACCGCGCTGGGCATCAATCTCGTCGGTCCCACCGTATCCAACACGCTTGTTCGCGAGTTCAGGTCGATCGATCGGTTGGCTGCGGCTGACGTTGTCGATGTCGAGGCCATAGATGGCATCGGAGCTGAGATTGCTCGCTCTGTTACCGGGTGGTTCTCTGACGAGACAAACGCAGCGCTCATCGATCGCCTGCGCACCGCCGGATTGCGTTTTGAAGAGCCCGAACCAGACGGTGAGCGTTCCGAATTGCTCGCCGGCATCACACTTGTCATCACGGGAACGCTCGAGGGATTCAGTCGGGACGAGGCAAAGAGTGCTGCTGAAGCAGCAGGGGCGAAAGTGACAAACTCCGTTTCCAAAAACACCAGTGCTCTCGTAGCGGGTGCGAATGCTGGAACCAAACTGGCCAAAGCGGAATCGCTCGGAGTTCCCGTCGTCGATGAGGCGACCTTTGTCGCATTGCTCGAGACAGGACCGGACGTTCTATGACCGGCCGGAACCGTTGTCGTGCTCGGCGTCATCGCGACGCAAGGGCATCGTAGAGATCTCGTACATGGCTCCCACCACCTGAACTGGAGCTCGCGCTGCCTCGATGAGACCTTTGCCGAGGGTCCTGCCTGCCTTGCGGCCAGACGGTCTCTGTATCCATCCGAGGGCAACAAAGACTCCCAGGGACAACACTGCTATGAACGCCATCATCCCGGTGACAACGCCCCATCCCCAGGGCTTGTTCATCCATGGCAGGTTGGTGAAATTCATGCCAAAGAAACCCGCGATCAGTGACAGGGGCAGCATGATTGCCGCGTATACCGTCAACACCTTCGTCACATCCGTGGCCTGACGCGCTTCAGCCCCTCGATAGGCATCAAGCGTTTCTGCCAACGAGGTCCGGGCTGCGTCGAGACCTGCCGTCGTGCGAGATGCAACATCAAACACGTCTGCAAATCGGCGTCTCCCCGCCGAGGAAATGACGTTGGAGCCCGTAGAGCGAAGTACGTCGAGGGTTTCACGTTGAGGATTCACGACGCGCTTGATGGTCGCGAGGTCGCTGCGCACCGCCGTCAGGTCCTCGAGCAACTTCTCGTCTGCATTGAGCGCTCGTTCGATCATGTCGAGGTACTGCTCGTCGAACGCCTCCACGACGAGGAGCAACCGTCGCGTCAACACGTCCGCCAGGCGAGCAAGAAGTTCGTCTGCGCCTCCGGCGGTGAGGGCGGGAATGCGGACCAGTTCCTCCCAGAGTGCATCGATCGACGGCGAGCGCTGCGAATGGACGGTGACCAGCGCCCCCTTCGTCAAGAAACAATCGACCTCGTACGTCCGCACCTGCTGATGCTCGAGTCCATGAAGGACAACCACAAGGTGATGGCCAAAGTCGTCGACCTTCGGGAGGTCCCATTCCTCTGCCGCATCCCGCACCGCGAGCGGATCGAGATTGAGACCGGATGTGAGTTCAGCAAGAGCATCTAGCGAAGATTCCGCGTCGTCGAGGTGTACGTCGAGCCACGTCCATCGGATGCGGCTCTTGTCGGCGGACAGCTGTGTGTCCGTTGTGATCTGGCCGTTCGACAAGGCGTTCATCACGCGAGTTTCCATGTCAGTCCATGGCCGATGGCGACTCTGACCACGCGAAACCGGAACCCAGCAAGTGGGAATAAGGTACGTGCCGACGACCCTCGCCGGTCGTTTCGATTTCCACGGTTGCCGGGTGCAGCTTGACAACTTTCCCCGAGATCGTGCCGACCTCTACGATGCCTCCTTTTCTGAGGACTCGCTTCAGATAACGACCAGCCGCGAGCTCCCGTGCCACGTCTTTGCCGCCAAGCCCGATCAGCAAGCTGGAGCTGAGGGCGAGACCGAGACCGAGCACAGCGACCAGAACGAGCAGGACGGAGGTGTCGACACCGAGTTGAGAAAGCGCAAGGATCCCGGCTGCAAGCAAGATCACCCACCGGATGAGATGCGATATGCGGGCGGTGGTACGGCCCGTTGCCCGCTCGAGACCAAATCCGACGACCCGGGCGGCTGCGATCGCAAGCGCGTAGCCGGCGATCATGATCAATCCCGCAGCCAGCAAGCGGGGAACGTATTCGAGCGCTTGCCGTGGTACGTCCTCGATCGTCGCGGGGTTGACCATCGCGAGGGCGGCGAGGGCACCGACCAAAGCGAACATCCAGAACACAAAGAGGCCGGTGACTCCGGCAACGGCGGCCGTACTGTCGTCTGAGCCTTCCCGACTCAGACGACGTCGGAGTGCCCAACCGGAAAGCCCGCCGACTGCAAGGCCGGCGAGGAGAAGCGCGATGGCGATCATCCAGCGCTCAATCGTCATCGACTACCTCGAGATCTGGATCATGGGCGAGCACATCGAACATGCTCCAAGCTACCCCGAAGAGCTCTGCGAACGCCTCCCATTCCGACCCGCGATCGCGCCGTTCCAAAATCGACTGCCCGATGCGGGCAATCATGCCGGGTGGGGGAGATGTGAAACGATCGAGGGCGGTTCGCTCCTGTCGTGACAGGCTCGTCGTGGATTCGAGCACATGTTGACATTGATCGCAGGTTTCGATGTGGGCCGTCAGCTCGTTGTGGTGTCCGGCGGCCCATTCTTGCAACGTCGTCGGTTCCGGATGTTCTGTCATACGCCCGCCCAATCCGAAAGGGAGGCCTGCAGGTGTTGCCTCCCGCGATAGAGGCGGGTCTTGACCACCGCCTCGGATACGCCGACAACGACAGCGATCCTGTCATAGGACATTTCTTCAAGCTCGCGCAGCGTGATGATAGACCGGCTGAGATCGTCGAGTTCGAAGAGCGCCCTCCGGAAATCATCCATGAAGGCTTCGTCGTCCATGCGCTTCTGGCCAACCGATTCGGTAGGCGTTTCGGGCATGGATGTGGGGTCCATCGAGACATCTCGTAGCTTCCGCAATAGCGAAACAGCCGTGTTGTGGGTGATGCGCAGCAACCAGGTTTTCAATGAACTATCTCCCCGAAAGTCGTCTATGGCCCTCCATGCCTTGATCAACGATTCCTGCACCACATCTTCGGCAAGTCCTTGATCACGGACCACCGCTATCGCGACCCGGTGCATCGCAGCGGCATGGTCCCGGTACAGCTCGTCGAGGCTGGGCGCAGGGACGCTTTCAGGAAGAGTCTGCTGCGGCGCATGGCCCGATGCGTTCATTTATGACCGGACGCCGCGTGACATGTAAAAGTCGCGCGTGAGAAATTCGCGCACAGAGAAGTAAGCAACAAATTTCGCGACTTTTGGACTGTGAGATGCGTCCGTCATGTGAGAACCAAAAATATTGCAGAAGGAGGCAGTTATGTGGATTCTTGCCCAAACCAATCTCGCCGAGGAAACCAGAGGTTTCTTCGATGGAGTGAGAGACGGCCTCGACAGCGCATGGGCCGACGTAGTGTCGTTCGCCCCCAAGCTGATCGGTGCCGCCGTGATTTTGCTCATCGGCTGGATCGTTGCTCGCTTCATCAAGCGTGTCACTCATCGTATCCTGGAGCGAGTCGGATTCGATCGATTGCTCGATCGTGCCGGACTCGGCGATTCGATGACCCGAGCCGGATACACCGCGTCCCAATTGGTAGCCAACGTCTTGTACTGGATGGCGTTGCTCGTTGTGTTCTTGATGGCGAGCGAGACGCTGGCGGTCGAGAGGTTGACCGAGTTGCTCGGTGGTCTGATTGCGTATTTGCCCCTCGTGGCGGTCGCGATCATCATCGTTGTGGTCACCGCGGCCCTCGGGTCGTTCGTTGCCGGCCTCGTCGAGCCGTGGTCCGAGAGCCAGTCGGTGTCGTGGTTGCCAACCGCAGTCCGATTCTCGATCCTGGGCTTTGGTGTGATCGCTGCATTGAACACCCTCAATCTCGCCGAGGAGATCGTGAACATTCTGTTCATCGCAATCGTGGCGACGATCGGGGTGATGGTGGCGGTAGCCGGCGGTATCGGCGGCATCAAGCGAGCCGAAGCTCTCTGGTGGAACGTTCTTCCTGAAAAGAAGACGGATAGCAGCCGACCAGCTGCCTAGACGAGGTAACAAATCGCGCCGGTGGTGGGCGCTCAGCAATCGACCCGGGAACACTGGAAACAGTGTCCCGGGTCGACCGTTTGATTGAGGCCCTCACCGAGCTGACAACCGAAAGGCACCTGATGGACTGGATCTCAGAAGAACTCGGTCTGACAACAGAAACGCAAACCAAAATCATCGGCACGCTGATCGTGCTTGGTGTAGCGATCGTCGTCAGGATCGTCGTCGCCCGAACCATTCAACGCAATCTGGACGATACGGGAGCCATGTATCGCACGGGAAAGCTGGTGACCTACGTCACGAGTCTGTTCGCGCTCATCGGTCTGGCCTGGGTCTGGATTGATGCATTCGACAACCTTGGAACGTACCTCGCCGTTGTTTCTGCCGGACTTGCGATTGCTCTTGCGGACGTACTGAAGAACATCGCAGGTTGGGCCTATATCGTGCTGCGCAGGCCATTTCGCGTCGGCGACCGTATCGAGATCAACGGAACCCGGGGCGATGTCCTCGATGTGCGGCTGTTTCGGTTCACCGTGGCCGAAATCGGCAACTGGGTCGACGCCGACCAATCGACGGGCAGGCTCATTCATGTTCCAAACGGTGTGCTCTTTGCGAGCCAGGTCGCAAACTACACGGAGGGATTCGAATTCGTCTGGCATGAGGTTCCGGTGTTGATCACGTTCGAGTCCGATTGGCGACTCGCAGAGCAACGGCTGGTGGCCATCGTCCACTCTCAGGCACCTGACATCGAAGCCAGGGCAGGGGCCCGAATCCGGGAGACCGCCCGCAGCTATCACATGAAACTGGACGTTCTGCGACCTGCGGTGTATCTGACGGTCAAAGACAGCGGGGTGTTGTTGACGGCCCGCTTCCTCGCCGAGCCCCGCTCCCGCAGACTGATCGAAGAAAAGATCTGGCGTAGCGTCCTCGAAATGATCGAAACCGAGCCTGCGATCGAGCTCGCCTATCCGACGATCAGAGGCTTTCTTCGTGACCCACTGCCGATGGCATCAGGTTCCGATACCTAGTGCCTCTTCGGCAACGCCCAGGTCCTGACCTCCCCGAATCGCGGGCGCAAACAGATCGCCGTGCTCGTCGATCCTCTCCCAAATGGTTTCGATCGTGAATCGGGATGGTTCGACATCACCGATCTCGTTCCAGAGCAACGGCGTGGAGACAGGTGCTCCCGGCCGCGGGCGAACGGAGTAAACCCCGGCCGTTGTTCGTCGGGGCCCGTTCTGGCCTACGTCGATGTAGACCTTGCCCTTACGCTTCCCTTTGTCGAACTCGATCGATATGCCGTCAGGATTGGCTTTTGAGAGCAACCCGGCGACTGCGCCGATGAATCCGCGGGATCGCTCGAAGCTGTGGCCGGGGGCGAGCGGGACGTGAATGTGCAACCCTCTGGAGCCGGACGTTTTGGGGTAGCCGCGAAGCCCGAGATTGTCGAGCGTGAGCTTGATGAGAGCAGCTACCTCGGCCAGGTCTGCCCAGGTGGCCCCTTCCTGGGGATCGATGTCAAAAAGAGCAACATCGGCGTCCTCGGATGCGGTTCGATGCAGCGTCGGATGCATTTCGATGCACGCCATATTGGCCAACCACATCAGGGTCGCTCGATCATTTGCGGTTATGTACTCGATCCCATCGCCCATGACGGCTGTGGTGATCCAGTCGGGGGCGTGGGAAGGCGACCGCTTTTCGTAGAAATGGTCGCCTTCGATCCCGTTGGGAAAGCGGACCATCGTCAAAGGCCGATTGGCCACATGGGGCAGTAGGAAAGGCGAGATGCTCGCGTAGTACTGGATCAAGTCGCCCTTCGAATAGGTCGCGCCGTCCGGTGTGGGGATCAGCGGTTTGTCGATATTCGACAGGCGCAGTGGCTGGCGTACGCCGATCGGTACGAAGGCTTCTCCGTCCTTGATGACGGACACCGGATCGGGAAGTTTCAGGTCTGAGAGCGGCCTGGTGCTGGCGGCCGGGGTCGCCGGTGCGTTCTCGATTCCTTCCGTCAGCTCTCGAAATATTGCCCTGTGACTGTCGAGGTGGTGGGACTCAGAAATGATGGTGATGTCGAGATTCATGCTGGCAATCGTTTCCGCAAGGGGTGTCGCTCGCAGTGTTCCCTGCCCGTATGGAACGTGCTTGATCTCACCGGCCGGGCCAAAGAGGTTGTCCGAAAAGTGCGTGTGCAGGTGTTCGGTCTTGAAGTTGGGAAACTCCGAGTACAGAAAGTTGATGACGGCCTCGAAGGATTCCCTGCTGGTCATCTGGCCCTGGCTGACCGCGTGGACGTGCGCCCAGTCGACAACCGGATACACAAACGGATACTCGTTGGCGAGAACAGCGATGTCGCCGAGACTCCCGAAGGCGGCAACCGTGCCGGAAGTTTCGAGACCCAAATGCTGAGACAGGTGAGTTGTCTTGGAGGCGAGGTAGTCGAGGCGGGATCGCACGAGTTCGAAAATCTCCTCCGAGGTTCGATCCCGCGAATGCCCCGGATGTACCACCGTGATCGTGCCCCCCATGGCCTGGGAGAGCTTCATGGAGTGTTCGATCGCATGCACGCACTTCTTGGAACGTTCTTCGTCGTCGATGGTCAACATCGCAAAGAAGGGAGCATGGACCGAAAGGCTTATGTCGCGTTCTGCTGCGAGTTTGCCAAAAGCTGTGCAGCGCGGCTTCTTCCAGGGGAAGTCGTGCACGAACGACAACTCCATTGCGGTGTACCCCTCGAGGGCCAGTCCATCCAGGAATTCTTCGTCGCTGACACCCTCCGGCGGAAGCCCGGAATAGCCATATCTCACTGGGTTCTGAAGCTCCAGGTGTAGGACCCACCGCCGACGCCTGTGGGATTGAAAAACGTGACCGTGACCTCGTGTTCACCAGGCGTCCACGCCGAAAATGCCCTTCCGGGTCCAGGGCCCCAGAGGTGGATGCCCGTGCCGCCGCCAATCGAATTGATCTGGTCGGGAGGTATTTCGAGGCCATCGACGATGAGCGTGAGTTCGTAGTTCGGGTCGAGGTCGACCTCGATGATCCCCCGGGTGAGAACCGTTTCGCCATTGGTGGGGGACACGCGCTCGAGGCCGGCGGGATAATTGGGCCGGATACCGCTCGGTGCGAATGCCCAGGTGAGGATCACGATTGCCACGATGGTCAACCCGATTCCTCCATAGACCAGCTTGTAAGTCGATGCGTTCACGGGTCGAAAGTCTATGAGGCATTCGAGCACTACCGTTGAGGTGTGCACACCAATCCGGTTCTCACATCGCTCGGCACGTATCCTCTCGAGATCGTTCAGCATCGGGCTCGCGACCGGCGCGACGCCGGACTTCCGCTCATTGATTTTTCGATCGGTGACCCGCGGGAGCCGACGCCGGCCTTCATTCCCCAAACCCTGAAAGATCACGTTCCCGTGGTTTCTCAGTATCCGACGGCCAAAGGCCTGGCCGTGATGCGTGATGCGGTTGCGGGATACGTGAAACGACGCTTCGGTATCACGGTCGACCCCGATACCCAGATCATTCCGACGTCCGGATCCAAGGAAGCGATTTTTCTCACGCCTCTGGCGTTTGTCGATCGAGACGCCGGCGACAGCGTGATCTACGGCACGCCCGGATATCCAGTGTATGAGCGAGGAGCGCTCTTTGCCGGTGCCCGGCTGGATCCGATTGTCCTCTCCGGTGATTTCATCATGCGGAGCTCTGATATCTCAGATGAGGCGATCGGCCGAGCGGCTCTGGTATGGATGTGCTCGCCACACAATCCAGCTGGTTCCGTCACTCCAGTCGATGAAATGGAACGCATGCTCGAACGCACCCGATCGGCGGGCGCATGGTTGTGTTCGGACGAGTGCTACGTAGATCTCTATGACGATCAGCCACCGGGTTCTGTACTACAGATTGCTGGAGAGGGTCTCCGAGGCGCACTCTCGTATTTGAGCCTCTCGAAGCGGTCGGGCATGACGGGCTACCGCTCGGGAGCAATCGTGGGAGATGCCGAAGCGATTGCCGCGATCAGGGCGCTGCGTTCGACCGTCGGCGTGGCACCAGCCGAATTCGTGCAACACGCAGGCGCAGCGGCATGGTCAAACGACGAGCATGCGGCTGAGCGACGCGATATCTTCCGAAGAAAGCGGGCCATTTTGCGAAGGGCGTTTGTCGAGATGGGACACGAAGTCGTCGGATCGGAGGCCGGCTTGTACCTGTGGGTGAGGGTTGACGACGACGAGGCTGCAACGCTCGCACTCCTCGAACACGGCATCGTGGTGGCACCAGGCAGGGCTTTTGGCAGGGGCGGCGAAGGGTATCTTCGACTAGCTCTCGTTCCCACCGTCGCAGAATGTGAAGAGTCGGCCGAGATGATCAGAAAGGTGTTGAGTGTCCCCGCAACGTGACGGCCAGGTAGCCGAAGATCGGGATCTGATCGAAAAGGCTGCCGAGAATCCCGAGACCTTTGCAGATGTGGCCCCGGCCATTTTGCGGACCATCGAGTCGCTCGACAAAGGTCGGCTTCGTGTGGCCGACAAGATTGAAGGCGAATGGGTCGTGCATGCCTGGATCAAGCATGCGATTCTCGGGTATTTCCGGATCTCGGAATCGACCGTCATGGGCGCCGGTTCGTTCGAGTACTTCGACAAGATCCCGACGAAATCGGACCTTCAAAGCCAGGGCGTTCGGGTCGTTCCTCCAGGTACGGTTCGTTACGGAGCGTTTTGCGAGCCTGGTGTCATCGTGATGCCGGGCTATGTGAACATCGGCGCATACGTGGGATCAGGAACGATGGTTGACACATGGGCGACGGTTGGGTCCTGCGCCCAGATCGGCAAGGGTGTCCACCTGTCAGGAGGCGTCGGCATCGGTGGCGTGCTCGAGCCGGCCGGGGCCCGCCCGGTCATTGTCGAAGACGGAGCGTTCATCGGATCCAGATGCATCGTCGTTGAGGGTGTGTTGATCGAGGAAGGGGCGGTTCTAGGCGCCAACACGACGATCACAGCCTCAACCCCCATCATCGACGTCACGGGGTCTGAGCCCGTGGAGACTCGCGGGAGGGTGCCCGCCAATTCCGTTGTGCTACCGGGAACGCGCCCAAAGACGTTTCCGGCCGGGACCTTTGACCTACAGTGCGCTCTAATTGTCGGCAAACGAACCGAATCGACCGACCGCAAGACGTCATTGAACGATGCTCTGCGTGACTTCGAGGTTTCGGTCTAACACCGGTTGGTCATTCATGAGTGATGTCATCGACACACTGTTACAACTCATAGACATCCCGTCTGAAACCGGGCGAGAAGGGCGGATCTGTACGTTTCTGGCCCAGGAGCTGATGCCCTTGTTTGGTCACGATGGCGTCAATCGCATAAGCAATTCGCTCGTCGTTGGCAAACGTACTGGCCGGCCCCTCATCTCTCTCTACGGTCACATAGACACGGTTCCCAACCAGGGCCAGGGTCCTGCATTCAAACAGAAGGGACGGGTGCATGGGCTGGGGTCGACGGACATGAAATCGGGAGTGGCTGTCATGATCGAACTGATGCGAGATCAAGAAGTTCGAGACGGCCCCTATGACGTCGTGTCTGTGTTCTACGAAGCCGAGGAAGGCCCAATGGCGGGGAACGGGCTCGAGAAGGTCCTTGTCAATACGCCGTGGTTGACGACAAGTGAGGTGGCCGTGGTGCTCGAACCGACCGATCTCGCCATCGAGCTCGGCTGCAATGGAACGATCAACGCCGCCGCAACCTTCGACGGCAAAGCTGCTCACAGTGCCAGGCCCTGGCTTGGCGAGAACGCGGTCACCAAAGCCGCCCGGTGGCTCGAAAAAGTCGCTGCGATCGAGCCTCGGCCCGTGGATGTCGGAGGGCTGGAGTTCATCGAGGTGGTCGGCGTCACCCAGGCACACGGCGGCGTGGCGAACAACGTCATTCCGTCTACCTTTACCTGCAATATCAACTACCGCTTCGCACCGGTCCGTTCCATCGAAGAAGCGACCGATCACCTCAGGGCCATTGTCGGACAGGAACCTGATCGGTTCGAGGTTGTCGATGCGGCACCTGCCGGTCCGGTGGCCGCTGGAAACGAACACGTCACGCGCTTGGCGTCGATGGGCGAGGCTTTATTCCGACCCAAACAGGGATGGACGGACGTCGCACGCCTTGCCGAGTACGGCATCCCGGCCGTGAACTACGGCCCGGGGGACCCGGATTTGGCCCATGTTCCGGAGGAGTCGGTTTCGATAGACAACATCGAGATGTGCCTTGACGCCCTCTGGAAGTTTCTGACCAAAACCTGATTCCCGTCTACATTTCGCGAAACGCCGCGAAGCCCTCCAGAGAATCCGGATTGGCCAGTGCGTCCAGGCGAGCGGCTTCTCCCGGCCTGATGCCAGCCAGGATCTTCTTGATCGGGATCTCGAGTTTCTTGCCGCTGAGCGTGCGTGGCACCTGGTCGATGAGGTGAATTGCATCCGGGACATGCCGGGGGGAAAGCTCGCGACGGAGTGTTGATCGGAGTTCTTCCGCGTCGGAGTCGGTCCAGGTACTACCGGACGGTACAACGAACAGGAGCAGTCGATCGTCATTTGTATGTACGACAACGCTGTCGCTCACAGACGGCAAGCCTTCCACGACTCGATAAAATTCGCTGGTCCCCATGCGTACCCCTCCCCGATTGAGCGTGGCATCGGAGCGGCCGAAAATGACACAGCTCCCATCCTCTTCGATCTTGATCCAGTCGCCGTGGCGCCACACTCCCGGGTATACATCGAAATATGCGTCCCTGTACTTGCTTCGGTCAGGGTCGTCCCAGAAATAGATCGGCATCGACGGCATGGGTCGGGTGATGACGAGCTCGCCCACCTCGCCGATGACAGCTTGGCCTGATGGGTCAAAGGCTTCGACAGACGCTCCCAGGGCACGGCATTGCAGTTCACCTGCCCGAACAGGGAGCAAGGGACTCGAGGCGACGAACGCAGTACACATGTCTGTGCCTCCGCTCACCGAGCCGAGCAAAAGATCAGGATGGATGGACTCGTACACCCACTTGAATCCTTCGGGGGACAATGGCGAGCCCGTCGAACCGATCGTCCGAAGGTTCGAGAGATCTGTGGCTCTGCCGGGGCTGAGCCCCTCGTGCATGCAGGCGTGAAGAAAAGGAGCGCTGGTCCCGAAGTAGGTGATTTGTTCTTCGGTGGCCAGATTCCACAGCCGCATGAGATCCGGATAGCCCGGGTTGCCGTCGAACATCACGATGCTCGCACCGACCATCAATCCCGTAACCAGGTAGTTCCACATCATCCACCCCGTGGTCGAGAACCAGAAGAACCGGTCGTTCGGGCCGAGATCGCCGTGGAGTGTGTGCATCTTCAGGAGTTCGATCGTGATGCCACCGTGGCCGTGAACGATGCCCTTCGGTGCCCCGGTGGTGCCCGATGAATAGAGGACCCACAGGGGGTGGTCGAATGGGACGGCAGTGAACGTGGGTTCCTGTTCAGCCTCCATGAAGTCGTCCCAGGAGATGGTGGCGAACGGCGGTTCAATCTGGCTCAGGTAAGGCAGCCAAATGACCGTATTGACACTCAGGTCGTTGAGCATGCTCGCTATCGCAGGCACCTTGTCGAACGGTCTCCCTCCATAGACGTAGCCATCTACCGCCAACAGAACTTTCGGCTCGATCTGTCGAAATCGGCTCACGACGCTATCGACGCCGAACTCCGGTGCACAACTCGACCAGATTGCACCGAGTGAAGCTGTCGCAAGCATCAACGTGAGCGTTTCCGGGATATTCGGAGCGTAAGCAGCGACCCGGTCGCCGGCTGTCACGCCGAGTCGTTCGAGGCCTGCGCGGGCAGCCCCGACGTTCGCCGCGAGTTCGGCGAACGTCACCTCGGTGCGGCTCCGGGTTTCGCTGTGTGAGATGATGGCGACGTCGTCGTCGCGCCGCTTGAGCATGTGCTCGGCGAAATTCAGGGTCGAGCCCGTAAACCAGCTCTGATCCGGCATCCCCGACGTGGAAACCACCTCAGTGGCAGGAGCATGTGATATCACCCCGAGATAGTCCCAGAGGGCGGTCCAGAACCCTTCGAGGTCAGTGACTGACCACTCCCAAACCTCCTGGTAGGTGCTGGTTTCGGGACCATGGCCCCCGGATGCAAGCCAGCTCATGAAATCGCCGATCCGAGTTTCGGCGAGCGCTCGGGGCCCCGGTTTCCACAACACTTCGCCATAGGAGGTCATGGCGTGACGCTACCTAAACTCGCGCCTCATGTCTGATACCTCCGATGCGGGACCCGTTGACATCGATATAGCCCGCGTAGCTCGATTGGCCAGGATTTCTCTGTCTGAAACCGAACTCGCCACCTACGAATCTCAGCTCCCCGTCATCCTGGAACACGCCTCGCTGGTCCAGTCGCTCCAAACCGACGGGATCGAACAAACGAGCCACCCGCTGCCGCTCGTCAACGTTTTTCGCGCTGACATCGTCGGACCCTGCCTCGATCGAGATGAGGTTCTGGCACAGGCTCCGGAAACCCAGGATCATCAGTTCGTTGTCCCCCGCATCATGGACGAAGCGTGAGCGACCTCGCCGATCTGACGATAGCGGCCGCCGGCGCCGGACTGCGGTCGGGTGCGTGGTCGGCGACCGAGCTCTTGGAAGCCGTGCACAAACGAGCCACGATGACCGAAGCCGACCTGCACGCGTACCTGACTATTGATCGGTCCGGCGCAGCCAGAGCCGCCGTTGCAGCCGAGTCGGCGTTCAAGCGGGGAGAGGATATCGGACCCCTGCTCGGGATTCCGATTGCCTTGAAGGACAACTTGACGACACGCGGAATCGAGACGACGGCGTCATCGAGGATTCTCGCTGGTTGGATCCCTCCCTACGATGCAACCGTGGTTTCCCGACTGAAAAGGGCGGGCGCGGTCATCGTCGGAAAAACCAACCTCGACGAATTTGCCATGGGCTCATCGACCGAGAACTCTGCGTACGGCCCCACCCGGAATCCCTGGAATCCTGAAACCGTTCCCGGCGGGAGTTCGGGAGGCTCGGCGGCTGCGGTCGCCGCCGGTTCGGCGCTGGGATCCCTCGGCTCAGACACCGGAGGATCGATCCGTCAGCCGGCCGCATTCTGTGGAGTCGTGGGCGTGAAACCCACCTACGGGCTGGTCTCCAGATACGGGCTCATCGCGTTCGCTTCGTCGCTCGACCAGATCGGTCCCTTTACTCGAACTGTCGAAGACGCGGCGCTGATGCTCGGTGTCATCTCGGGCCATGACTCGATGGACTCGACGAGCTATCACGGCGAACCGCCCGATGTCGGCTCCGGTCTCGATGCGGGAGTTCAAGGCCTTCGCATCGGTCTCATATCCGAGATGCTCGGCGGCGAAGGATATGACCCATCGGTGATTGCTGCGACCCGCGACATTGTCTCAAAGCTCGAGGACGCCGGGGCCTCGGTGACAGAAGTCTCGATGCCGAGTGTGGACTACGCATTGTCGGCTTACTACCTGATTGCCCCCGCCGAGTGTTCGGCGAACCTGGCCCGATTCGATGGTGTTCGGTATGGCTTGCGAATCAGCGGCACGACCACCGAGGACATGATGGCCAAGACCCGCGGTGAAGGCTTTGGGCCCGAGGTAAAGCGTCGCATTCTGCTGGGCACATACGCGTTGTCAGCCGGCTATTACGACGCCTACTACGCCCAGGCCCAGCGAGTACGGACGATGGTGATCGAAGATTTCAATCGTGCCTACGAAACGGTAGACGTGCTGATGTCCCCCACGGCCCCGACAACCGCCTTCCGGATGGGGGAGAAGGCCTCCGATCCGCTCGCGATGTACCTATCCGACATCTGCACCATTCCCTCAAACCTGAGCGGGCATCCGGGTATGTCGGTTCCGGTGGGGTTGGATGCTTCGGGTCTTCCGATCGGTGTACAGATCCTGGCTCCTGCGCTTGGCGAACCCCTGATGTTTCGCGTCGCGGCCGAAGTCGAGCGTCAGGCTGCGTTCGCCGACCGCGCAAGACTGGCCACGAGCGCGGTACCGCGATGACGTACGAAGCTGTGATCGGAATCGAAACCCACGTCGAACTCTCAACCGAGTCGAAAATGTTTTGCGCATGTCCGGTCGACACGGAATCGGATCCGAACACCAACGTGTGTCCGGTGTGCCTTGGTTTGCCTGGCGCGCTACCGGTCTTGAACCAAAAAGCAGTGGAGTGGGCGATGAGAATCGGCCACGGGCTCAATTGTGACATCGCACCGCACTCTGTGATGTCTCGCAAGAATTACTTCTACCCCGATATGCCGAAGAACTACCAGATTTCCCAATTCGACCTCCCGTTGTGCGTGAACGGTCATCTCGACATCGAGACCGATGCCGGGGTTCGCAGGATCGGTGTGACAAGAGTTCACATGGAAGAAGACACCGGCAAGAGCAGTCACGTGGGAGGAGACAGCGGTCGGCTTCAAGATGCGATGTACTCCCTGATCGATTTCAACCGGGCAGGGACACCCTTGATGGAAATCGTTTCCGAACCCGATATCCGTACTCCAACCGAAGCGCGAGCCTTTGTGTCCGAGCTACGGGAGATTGTCCTCGCGCTCGGTGTGTCCGACGCCAAGCTCGAAGACGGCAGCATGCGTTTCGATGGCAATATCTCGATGCGGCCAACAGGAACGGCCGACTTCGGAACCAAGGTCGAAATCAAGAACATGAACTCAATGCGGTCGCTGCAACAGGCCCTCGAGTACGAGATCAAGCGGCAATCGGACGTCCTGGCCGATGGAGGTGAGGTCAGGCAGGAGACCAGGCATTGGAACGAGGGAGCAGGCAAAACCGAGAGCATGAGATCCAAGGAAGAAGCTTTCGACTACCGCTACTTTCCGGAGCCGGACCTGGTGCCCCTGGCAGTGGACACGGCATGGGATCAACGGGTCCGCGCTGAGCTTCCCGAACTTCCCTCCCAGGCTCGATCGCGGTATGAGGATCTTGGACTTGACGCAAATACCGCATCGCTGATGGCACGCGGTGAAATGGGAGCCTTGTTTGCGGACGCGGTGGATGCGGGAGCCGATCCGAAAACAGCGGCCAATTGGCTGACCGGCGAGGTCATGGCGTGGACGAGGAAGAACGATGTTGAACCTTCGGATGCGCCGCTCACGGGGGCCTTCCTCGCTCGATTGTCGTCCATGCAAGCCGAGGGCATGCTTTCTGCTTCGGCTGCCAAAGAGGTTCTCGGCGGTGTGCTAGCAGGCGAAGGAACGCCTGACGAGGTCGCAACGTCCCGCGATCTTCTTCAGGTATCCGATGTCGGAGCCCTGCAAGACATCGTTGACCAGGTTCTCTCAGAACACCAGGAGGCGGCGGCGAAACTGGCCGAGGGAGACGAGAAGGTGCTTGGCTTTCTGGTCGGGCAGGTCATGAAAGCTTCCGGTGGCAAAGCCGATCCAAAGCTTGCTCGTGAACTGCTGGCACGATGACAGAAAACCTTCGAAAATCCGAAGCCGAGGAACGAGCGGATTCGGTCGCTCATGTTGCGTACGACCTGAGTCTGGAGCTCACAGAAGGCGCATCCACGTATGTCGGAGACACCACGATCCGTTTCACGTACACCGGCACGGCCGGCGTTTTCCTCGATTTCACGGGTGGCGATATCGAACGCATGACGGTCAATGGGGAGGATGTCACACCCGACCGGGCCGAGGATCGCCTTCTCCTCGAGCACGACCGACTGGATCCGACCAACGAAGTTCGCGTCCAATACGAGAACCGCTACGATCACACCGGAGAGGGTTTTCACCAGTTCTTTGATCCGGAAGATGACGGCGAGTACCTGTACACGCAGTTTGAGCCATACGCCGCGCATCGCTTGTTCCCATGCTTCGACCAGCCGGACCTCAAAGCAACGTTCGAAGTCGATATCGCCGCGCCGGCAACATGGGAGGTGACCACGGCTTCTCGCATCATTGACACGGAAGAACTGGCTGATGGTCGAGTGCGGCGCATCTACGAAAAAACGGTCCCCTTCAGCCCGTACCTGCAATCGGTGGTCGCCGGTCCGTACGTCAAGGTCGAGGATGAGCACAACGGTGTGCCAATGGCCATGTACTGCAGAGCCTCCCTCGTTCAATTTCTCGATGCCGACGAATTGTTCGGCTACACCAAAGCCGGCATGGACTTCTTCTCCGACTTCTTTGATACTCCCTATCCATTCACGAAGTATGACCAGGTCTTCGTTCCGGAATTCAACTGGGGAGGCATGGAGAATGTTGGCAACGTCGTCTATGCCGATAGCTATCTCTTTCGCGATCCTCCGACGGAGAACCAGCGGCTGAGCCGGGCCGAAGTGTTTTTTCACGAGCTGGCACACATGTGGTTTGGAGATCTCGTCACCATGACCTGGTGGGACGATCTCTGGCTGAACGAGAGCTTTGCAAGCTATATGGCCTATCTGGCAGTGGATCAAGTGAGTCCGTTCGATGGTGCATGGCAGGATTTTCACGCCGACATGAAGTTGTGGGCGTACAAGCAGGATCAGCTGCCGACCACCCACAAGATCGCGGACGACGTGGTTTCGACGGAGGACGCCTTTTTGAACTTCGACGGCATCACCTACGGCAAGGGAGCGTCGGCGCTCAAGCAACTGGTCGCAACGGTTGGCGCAGATGCGTTTCAGGCGGGGATGCGGGCTTACTTTCGAGATTTCTCATTCAAGAACGCCCGCCTGTCAGATTTTCTGGCCGCGGTGTCTCTGGGGAGCGGCGTCGACCTTGCCCCCTGGTCTGCGGCATGGCTCGAAACTCCAGGCGTCAACACACTGGCCATGGTGAAGGGCGTAGATGGCTGGCGGCTCGAGCAGAGTGCGCCGGAGGAGTACCCGACGCTTCGGCCTCACACGGTTCGTATCGGATTCACGACCGAAACCGACGGTGCGCTCTCTACGGTAGCGGTACCGGCGATCATCGATTCGGAGTCCATCGCAATCGATGCCCCGATCGACGACCCTGTTTTCGTGTTTCCGAACTACGACGACCTCGACTACGCCAAGGTGCACCTCGATGAGGCGTCTCTGCAATTTGCCACCTCCAGGGTCAACGACATCGACGATGCCTTGTTGAGGCAAATGACATGGGCGACGCTCTGGGAAATGGTAAGGGATCAGGAGTTCTCGTCCGCTGCCTTCCTCGCCATGATCAATGACAAGGGTCCGACTGAAACCAACCTTCATTCGATTCGGCTCATGACGAACACTGCGACAACCGCAACCAGTCGCTTCACGCCGGAAGTCGACATCGCAGCTGCTCAATCGAGGTTCGTGGCAGCCGGCTTGAGGGCTCTCGAGGTTGCGCCGGAGGGCGATGATCGGGTCCTGTGGCTCCGAGCCATGATCGCCAATGCTTCTTCGCCGGGAGACCTCATCACCATGGCCGAGATACTCGATGGGACCTATGGCGCCGACGTGGCAGTCGATCAGAATATGCGATGGAACCTGGCAACGCGATGGTCGGCATTCGGCCTCGAAGGTTGGCAAGACCGGGCGCAGGCGGAGCTCGAGCGTGATCACTCCGATCGCGGACTGCGAAATATGGTCTCGATCGAAGTTGCTCAGCCGGACGCGGACGCGAAGGCCTCCGCGTGGAAAAGGATTCATGGAGAGGGATACGGTTCGCTCTACATGGACCTTGCGGCGATGCGTGGCTTCAACTGGCGCCATCAGCGGGAGCTGCTTGAACCCTACGTCGAACGGTTCTTCGCAGGCTTGCAGAGGGTGTTTGCAGAGCACGGCCACGAGTACGCCGATCGCTATTTCGACGTATTTTTCCCCTGGTATCGGATCGACAACGACGTGAGGAATCGGATCGCAACCATGTTGTCGACGATCAGCGGTCCGCCGATGCTGGTGAGGCAGCTCCGTGAAGCCGCCGATCAACTCGACCGTGCGATGAGATGTCGGGCCGTCGCGGCGAGCGGCGGCTAGCCGTTCTCTCGCAGAAACTCGTGCATGAAGGCGACGAGAGCGTCCACGCCCTCCATCGGCATCGCGTTGTAGAGGCTGGCGCGAACGCCTCCGACGCTGCGATGTCCTTTGAGATTGACGAGATCGTTCTTCTCGGCTTGCGCCAGGAATCGGGTTTCCATTTCTGCGTTTGAGAGGTTGAACACCACGTTCGTCAAAGAGCGATCCCGTCGTGATACGGGGCTGGTGTAGAAGCCATCGCTGGCATCGATCGCGTCATAGATGCGTGCCGCTCTCTGTTCAGTGCGCCGTTCCATCTCTGCCAGGCCACCCTCGTCTTCGATCCACTTCAGCATTTTGCCCGTCATCCAGATGGTGAAGACCGGCGGGGTGTTGAAAAGAGATCGATTGTCTGCGTGGATGTCATATCGCAAATAGGATCCGAGACTTCGGCTGGTGTTCTCGAGTGTTGCGGTGCGAATGAACACGACCGCCATGCCGGCAGGACCCAGGTTTTTTTGAACACCTCCGTAGACGAGGTCGAAGCGGTCCCACGGGATCGGACGGGACATGTAGTCCGAAGACATGTCTCCGATCATCGGAACCTCGACCTCAGGCCACTCGACCATCCGAACACCCCCGATGGTCTCATTCGATGTGACATGCAAATAGCGCGTACCTGGCCTGATCTCGACCTCTCCCTGGTTTGGCATCCGCGATGGCGATTCCTGAGCCCCGTTCCATGCGGCATAGGCCTCGCCGTACATCCGGGCATCGGCCAGCGCCTTCGAACCCCATGAACCGGCATCGACGTATGCCCCCGCCTCGCCTTGCAAGAAGTTCATCGGAACCATCGAGAATTGCAGCATCGCCCCGCCCTGTATGAAGAGCACGTCGAAGTCGTCCGGGACGCCGAAAACGCTCTTGCTTCTCGCTCTGGCGGCCTCATGGATCTCCTCGTACTGAGGCGATCGATGGCTCATCTCCAAGAGCGACATCCCGGAGCCGCCGTATTCGAGGAACTCCGATTGAGCTTCGAGCAAGATCGCCTCGGGAAGCACGCATGGGCCGGCGCAGAAATTATGTACTCTCATGCTTGCTCCTTCTCGGGTCCACGAAGCGTAGGGCT
Organism: Acidimicrobiia bacterium; assembly: GCA_041567895.1. Lineage (GTDB taxonomy): Bacteria > Actinomycetota > Acidimicrobiia > Spongiisociales > SHLN01 > JABDOU01. The sequence goes on along the minus strand of JBFGAX010000032.1, from coordinate 1,538 downwards.
CATTTCACGTGACCTCGTAGAGAACGTCGTCGGTTGCGAGGCTGTCTATCACCTGGATGACCGCGTCGGATACCGCCTGTTGGGCCTGGGCAGTCGAAGCACCGATGTGGTGGGTTCCGTAGACACGCGGGTGGCGTGCGAGCGCGCTATCGATCGACCCGGTGCTCGCAGCGGGCTCATCGCCGAAGACGTCGATGCCTGCCCAGAGATCTCGTTCGTCTAACGCCCGAATGAGTGCAGGCTCGTCAACGATCGATGAGCGCGACAAATTGAGCACGACCGATCCGGGTTTCATGAGCCCGAGGATGTGCTCTCCGAGAAGTCCTTCAGTCGATGCCCCTGCGGGAACGTGGACCGTCAGAAAGTCGCTCACGCCTGCCAATGCTTCAACCGTCGCATACCTGGCGATATCGTGGTGGTCGAAGAACGCCTCCTTGTCGGATGACGAACCAGGCCGATGAAACGCTGCTAGCTCCATGTCGAATGCTTTGGCCCGGACCGCGACCGCCTTTCCAATCGAACCGATCCCGACGATACCGAGCGTGCGACCCTTGAGGCCCACAGCTTTGCTATACCGGGCTTTGTTCCAGGTCCCCGCACGTAAATCGATCACGTTGTCAGCGATTCTTCGGTCGATGGCGAGCATGAGGCCAAGCGTCAGCTCCGCCACGGCTGCGGCATTCTGGCCCGGAGTGTTGCACACCCGCACACCGGCAGTGCGGGCGGCGTCCAGATCGATCGTGTTGACCCCGGCGCCGGCCCTGACCACTGCGTGGAGCTGGCCCGTCTCGAATACAGCGGAGTCGACCACTGTGCTCCGCACAACGAGCACATCAACGCCGGCTACGGAAGATGGGAGCTCTGTCGTCGAGGTTGAAGGCTCATAGACGACGTCGTGGCCACGTGCGGTGAGTGCGGACACACCTGCTTCCGGAAAGGCGTCGGCAATGAGAATGCGCATGCGCTTGGAAGCGTATTACTTGATCTGAGAGATTTGATGTCTCAGGGTCGCCACCCTGGCCCGTGCCTCGAGGCGATTGGCCGTCGCCAGGAATGCGTAGCCGGCCGTGAGCGCGAGCAGCGCGAGATAGAGAATCCACTCGCGAGCGCCTGTATCCGGAAGCGCCGCGAGCGTCTCCGGTTCTGTTGACTCATCCAGGACCTCGATATCGACCGCCGACCCGTCATCGCTTCTGGGAACCGTCGTGTCCGGGGTGCTCGTGTCCGGGGTGCTCGTGTCCGGCGTGCTCGTGTCCGGCACGGTTGTCGTGGTTGTCGTGGTTGTCGTGGTGGTAGTGGTCGTCGTGGGGGTGCTCGTGGTCGGGGTGCTCGTGGTGGCGGGTACGGTCGTGGCCGGGGTTTCGGGATTCGGCGCTGTGGTTGCCGGGGTGTTGGGTGTGGCGGGGATGGTGGTATCCGGGATGGTGGTATCCGGGATGGTGGTATCCGGGATGGTGGTATCCGGGATGGTGGTATCCGGGATGGTGGTATCCGGGATGGTGGTATCCGGGATGGTGGTATCCGGGATGGTGGTATCC
>JBFGAX010000031.1:0-29280 GCA_041567895.1 Acidimicrobiia bacterium | reverse complement strand
GGGCGGAGCGTTCGCAACCATCATGCTTTTCGCAGGAGCGGCCGCCGTCGGCCAGATCGGTTCATTCGAAGGACTGCGTCTCCTGCAGGGCACCCTGCCGACTGTCCGCTTTCTTGCGTCGTCGATCCTCGCGGCCGGCGTGACCGTTCTGGCCCTCATGCTGACCCTCATCGGGTTGACGTTCTCTGCGGAGTGGAAGTTCAGCGAGATGCACTTCCAACGGGTCGCACAGATCTCCACACTCACAACGGTGATGATCGTCATCTCGATCGCCATCCTGTTGTTCATTGGCCTTCCGCTGGAAGAGTCGGAAGAACTACTCAGGTACTACAACTTCGTCTACTACTCGGTGATGGCGGCATCCGCGATACTGGGCGGCGTACTCGTCAGTGTGATTCTCATGCTCCACCAGACAATCAAGGGATTGATAGCGATCAAGCATCCTGCCCTCGAGAGTGACCTCATCGAGGTGGATCAAGAAGACGCCGAAGTAAGCCAAGAAGACCCAACCGACGGCAGAGACGATATCGAAATAGAGGATGAGCGGAGGTCGCAAGCCCATGACGAACCGAAAGAATTGGCACCGGCATCTACGATGCAGGAACAGCAGGTTGTGTGATATCGCCTTCCGGTCACCCGGGTTTGGTGGTATCCACACATATCATCACAATGCATTACACCGTCTGCCCAGGTTGACAACGTGAATATCTCTCTCTTTGCCTCAGAATCGGCGACGTCATGAACTGGTATCTCGACGGGTCGAATCCAGAAACACTCACCGAACTTCGACACGAATTCGCCGACTATCTGTCACGCCACGCAGCCCCGGGATCAGACGTCGAGGGTTCGGTTCTGACTTTCTCCGAGCTCGTTGGCAATGCGATGTTGCACGCAGGAGGCGACATTTGGGTCGCGGTCGACTGGGCGACCAGGCATCCACTCCTCACCGTGTGGGACATGGGGCCCCAGTTTCAACTCGCCTCGGTCGACATGCCATCGCCCGAAGCAACCCGCGGCCGGGGGCTCGCAATCGCAACCGTGCTCACCGAGCGACTTGCGATCGCCGCTCGCGAGGGTGGAGGCGCCAGGGTCGAGGCCGAGCTGCCGATCGAACGCAAACAAGAAGCTGACATCGAGTCCCCTCGAACATTGGTAGACGTCCTCCCGAGTCAAGACGAAGCCGGCCCCGAGGGTTTTGCCAAAGAACCCTTCCTCCGGGCTCTGGTCGTCCAGCTGTCTCAGGAACTCGAGTGGCGCCACGGACCCGAGGCGGCCGAACGTGTAGTAGCGCAGGTCGGCACGAGTGTCGGTGGTCAGATGGAGGACGAGTATCGCACGGCGAAGTCGATCGTGGGACGCATGACTCCAGATCAAATGGCGGATTGTTACGTTCGGCTGAAGCATGCGATCGATGGCGGATTCTTTGTTATCGAGGCGACGGACGATCGGATCGTTCTCGGTAACACTGCGTGCCCTTTCGGCCCGGCTGTGCAGAAGTCTCCAGCGCTCTGTCGCATGACCTCGAGTGTGTTCGGAGGCATCGCCGCCCGCAACGCCGGTGATTCCACCGTTGTATTGGAGGAGAGAATCGCGGTCGGGGATCCGGGCTGCAAGGTGATCGTAAATCTCGGCACCCTCGACATGCCCGCCCATGGTCACCGCTACCCGGCCGCCCACCGGGACAACACCTGAACCATCGTCTGATTGCCATAGGCATCTGACGAGTTACATGCGAATGACTTCCGTCATCTCCCGATGGGAAAGGTGCTGCTCGAGGCGAACAGAGTATGAAGAACGCGACTCGCCGGCCCTTGAATTAGCTACCAGCGCCGGCTCAAAGAGTTCGTAACGTCTCGGCGTTGCCGTCGACGCTGATGATTTGGCCGCTGATGTGTGGGGCGTGAGCGAGAAAGACCGCCAATTCTCCGATTTCGTCCCCAGTTACAAACGTGCGCATAGAGGTCTGGTTGAGATAACCATCCCGGATCGAAGCCTCCGTCCGACCTGTCACCGCTGCCTCCGCAGCTATCACCCGGTCCATCCGCGGCCCGTCGACGGTTCCCGGGCAGATGGCGTTCACTTTGATGCCACGCCCACCCAGTTCCATGGCCCACGTCTTCGTTAGACCGACCAGGGCCCACTTGCTCGCAACATAAGGCGTTCGATTCGGATATCCGAAGATCCCCGCCGTGGATGCGATGTTGATGATCGATGAACCCCGAACCATGTGACCAACACAATTGCGGGCAGTAACGGTCGCTGCAATGACGTTGACATCGAACGTTGTGCGCATGTCATCCGGGTCTACGGCTTCCACACCACCGGTCTTCCCCGAGATGCCGAGGTTGTTGACAACCACGTCGACACCTCCGAGCCGATCGATGAGCTCGATGATTGCCAGGCCGAAAGCCTCATGGTCTCGGGCGTCCGCAGTGACACCCACCCGGGCCTGGGGTGCCTCCTCCAGGTCAACAACTCCAACGCGCGCGCCGTCCGATTGAAACGCATCGACAATCCGAGCACCAATTCCTGCTGCTCCGCCGGTGACTATGACCCGCATGCCTACTCCGGTGTTAGGTGCGTCTCGTTGCCGATTCTTCCAGCCGCAAGACTCATCAAACGTACCCTGCCGGCAGCTATTTCACCGAACAGGTGCATAGGTAGGTCCCATGATCGAGTTGATGTCGCCGTGGCCTGAGAACACGTAACCCCATTTGGCTATAGAACACTCTGTGTGATTTAATACCACGTACAGCAATACACGGCTCGGAAAGGAACGATTATGAAACGACGCCTCGTGGCACTTTTGACAGCGGGCGCACTTGCTTTGGCCCTGCCAACGGCAGCATTTGCCGCATCACCCAAGGCGCAGGGTGGCGGCAACGGGCTCGCCATTCAGCAAGCCTGTGGAGCCAGCATGGGCCAGCTCATTGGGCCTGCCAAGAAGGCAAAGAGCGCGACCCACAGCAACTACGCCGGAGGTGCCAAAGCGCTGGTCGGCGTGGCCGCAGAACACGGTTGCGGATAACACACCACGACAAGAAAGTGACAGGGAGGCGCTCCGGCGCCTCCCTTTTACCTGGCTCTGATGCTCTGCTGAGGTGAGCAAAGGAGCACTATGCCAATCAGTCAAAGCCGCATTTTGCACAAAACTCACAGGCTCAACCCTTTCCGAATCAAACCCTGTCACACCTCATAGAGCAGATCGACATAGCGCTCGAGGAGCTGGTCCACGACTGTGCGCGCCGGCACCGTCGCGGCCATTCCGTACACCGGGGCGACGCCGCCCGCCTGGCCCGGGAGGGCTTTTACGTGAGCGACGGCCGCCTTCAAATCAGAGAGGAACCTCTGAGCGACGCCTTCGGAGGTATGGCGGAGCGTGACGGCCAGGTGCAGAGCGGGCGGTCGGTGCAACCCTGTGAGACTCCATCCCCGGCCGTTCATCCTCGCCAGTACCTGATATATGTCGAGTGATTCGGACCCGAAAGCGATCACGAACAAAGGATCACCCAGGATGCTGAGCTCGGTCATCTCTTCGATCCCGGACCGGATCTCGGCAGCCGTGTCGAGGATCCGTGCTGTCGCGTCGAGATAACCATCCTCCCCAATCGAGACCATGGCTGCCCAGCAGGCAGCGCTCAACGATCCAGGCCGGCTGCCCGCAAGCGTCGGCGAGATGTACATCCCTCCGGGCCAGTCGGCAGCCGTGAAGTACTGGTGTCGTCGCAGCTCCCTACCCCGGTACATCACCACCGAAGTACCTTTGCTGGCGTAGCCATATTTGTGAGTGTCAGCCGACATCGAAGTGACTCCTGGCAACCTGAAATCGAAAGCAGGCACCGTGAGCCCCAATCGCTCGGCCCAAGGCAACACGAACCCGCCCAGGCAAGCATCGGTGTGGAATCCCACCCCCCTTTCGGCAGCCAGCGAAGACAGCTCCTCAATAGGGTCAATCGTGCCATGCGGAAACGCCGGGGCTGATCCCACAACGACCACGGTGTTGCGGCCGATGACGGCGGCGGCAGCTGGCACGTCGGCCCGGAAGCTCTCGTCGACCGGGATCCGCACCAGCTGCATCCCGAAATAATGAGCCGCCTTGTCAAAAGCGACATGTGCGGTCACAGGAGCAACGATTTCAGGATGCTTCGTCCCATGACGGGACGCCTGATCACGATAGACCTTCATCGCGAGCAGGATCGATTCCGTTCCACCGGAGGTCACGGTGCCAACAATCTCATCATCAGTCCGACTGCCACCAAGAAAGGAGGCGGTCATGGCGACGATTTCCGCCTCGAACTTGGTGGCGGAAGGCCACAGATCTGCGTGGAGCGGATTGGCCTGCGAATGCAGATCGACCGCCTTGTTGAGGAACTCGATGTGTTCATCATCACCGTGGTAGACGGCCCCGGAGACAAAGCCGTCCTTCCACGGCGCTTCCTCCCCGGCGGCCAGGTCCGCCAATTGCTGAAGAACCTTTGTCCGGTTCACTCCCTCCTTTGGAAGTCGTCGGTACGAAGGGATATCGTGACGGTACGGTTTTACCACCTCCTCGAGGGTGGAAACGAGGCCATCGAACTCGGCCTCCAATCGACGACGAACCTGCGGGATCCGACGCAGGCCCGAGTAGGCCCACTCGGCCAAACGGGGGTTGAGACGGGTCAGCGATCCTGACAGCAGTTTCTGGAAATCCATGGTTCCTCGTTTACTCGACCCGATTGAGCCGGGCGTGAATCTTGCGGTTGGCCTTGTGCAGTTGGCGAAACTCTCGATACAGATGGTCGTACAAGCGTCGATGCTCCGGATTCGGCCGGTACCTGTGAGCAATTTCGACAAGCTCGGGGATATCGTCGTATGCCAGGTTGCCAAGCTTGGCTGCGGCCAGGAACGCCACGCCGCGCAGTCCGGCCAGGATCGGGTCCTTCACCTGGAGAATTGTGCGATCCATCACGTCCGCATGGATTTGACACCACACGGCTGAGTTCGCTCCGCCGCCCACAGCACGCAGGTCGGACATCCTGTGGCCGATGAATTTTTCGACGTAGCCGAGAAGCCAGCGAGCATTGAACGCAACGCCTTCGAACACGGCCCGGATCAGATCGGCGTCGGTGGTTGCGAGAGACTGGTTGAAGAACCCGGCGCGCAGATGACGATCATCCACCGGGCTGCGTTCGCCGTTGAGCCAGGGAGTGAAAATGACGCCATTGGCGCCCGCCGGGACGCGCTCGGCCACCCGATCGAGTCCCTGGTACGCGTTGGCGGCAGCGGGGTCACCCTGCAGTCCGAGGTTGTCAACGAGAAACGTGAGGCAAGATCCGGCGCTTTCCTGTTCGTTGGCGGCGAAATACCGACCCGGGATGGCGGCCGGGAGAGCGGCAATCCCATGCAATACGTCGGTCTTCTTGAACGGAACGTGACAGCTGATCCACGACGAGGTACCGAGATAAAGATGGCCCTGGAAGTCACGAATCGCTCCGGCTCCAATGCCCGCTGAATGCGTGTCTGGTGTCCCCATGACGACGGGAATTCCTGCAACCAGCCCAAGCTCAGCGGCCGCCTCGGCGGACAACGGAGCCAGCACGTCATCCGGCGGCCGCAGCGCCGGCAGCTTCGCAAGATCGAGGCCAGATAGCCGGATGAGATCCGGGTCGTAGCGCACCCGACCGAGGTCCCGGTTGTCGGTCACCCAGTGCAGCGCGATCGAGTCGTAGCCGGCGGCCGCTACGCCGGTCAGCCGCAGGTTCAGATAGTCCTTCGGTTCGAGAAAGACCGTCGCGGCCTCGTAGAGGTCAGCGCGATGGTGCTTGAGGTAGAGGATGTGGGCAACGGGATCCTTCCCCGAATGGCCCGGGGCTCCCCCGGTCAGACGAATCCATCGGATCAGTTTCGAGACGGCATACCCGGCGATTGACACCGCTCCGCCGTTGACGCGTGCGATCTCGGTAGAGCCCCGCGAATCCATCCATATCAGGGCATTACCGACGTGACGAGACCCTGCCACCGGGACTGTTCCCGACCACTGTGATGTGACTCCTACGGCGACGATATCTTCGGAAGCCACCATGGCCTGGCGAAGAACCCTTTCCGTTGCGGCCCTCACTGCTCGCCACCAATCGTCGGGGTTCTGTTCGACTCCTCCGTCTGGAAGATGGATCAACGGAGACGGTTCGAAGCTCCATGCCGCCACTGTCCCCAACACCGATACGAGTCCGACTTTTGGTCCCGATGTTCCAAGATCGATGGCGAGTACAAATTGTTCCGCCGGCATGGTGCGGACACTAGATGTTCGGTGCGCGCCTCACACCCGTGTAATGGGTAAAAGAGTGAGCGAGATCATCGATCGGTGTCCCGGCAAGCAAGGGCGATTGCCGTGAATGTGAAACCCATCCAAAGCCGACGAACGGTCTTTACCTGGCTGCGCGGTTGAGGTGCTCGTTCAGGAACTGATGAATCGACGCCCGGCACATCCGGCCGTAGTCGTTGTCGAAATAGTCGAAAGCGTGAATAGCGCCGGGCCACACGTCGAGGCGCGCTTCGTTACCTGCTGCAACGTAGCGCTGATAGCCGTGCAACGAGTCGTCCAGTAGCGGATCCATGGTTCCAATCGAAAACAACGCAGGCGGCAGATTCGACAAATCTGCGAAAAGTGGTGAGATATCGGGATCTGTGAGATCGGCGTCGCCCACGAATTGATCGACGAACCACGTAGTCACCGGATCGTTCAATATCAAAGGCTTGTCTCCGAAAGCTCTGACACTCGGCAGTCGCCCGAGGTCGTACATCCCATAGATCAGGGCGGCTGCCGAGAATGGACAATCGCCCAATTTGTCCCGAGTGCGCAACATGGTCACGAGTGAGAGGTGAGCGCCTGCCGACTCACCTCCAATCGCCAGGATGCTGGTGCCGAATTCTGCCGTCGCATGATCAACCAGCCAGAGCGCTGCATTCTCGCAGTCGTCGGGTCCGGCCGGATACGGGAATTCCGGGGCAAGCCGATACTGGGCTGCGACCACAGTCAGGCCGGTCGCGTCGGCCAGCCATTCGTTGCGTATATCGGCGTGATGGTTGGCGCCCAGCACCCAACCGCCACCGTGGAGGTGCAGATACACCCCTCTCGGGTTCTCGGCCCGAATGATCCGAAGCTCCTGATTGCCGCCCGGTCCTTCGATGATGATGGTCTCAGCCCGATCGGAGCGAACCATGTCGCCGAATATTCCCTTTCCTTCCTCCCGGGCTTTGCGCGCGAGGGGGGCGCCGACATCCCAGATATCAGGCAGCTCACGCAGCGTCTTGGCAATTTCATCGTTGAAGGCGAGCACCTCGGCGGGAGCTTCGTTCGGGATAGTGACTCGTTGGTCTGACCGCTCCATGTCGCCAGCTTAAGCCCCCGCCACGCGGCTCATCAGGACGGGCCTTCCGGCCGTGGGCCACGGTCGTGATTCCGGTCATCATGAGTTCGTGGATGCAACTCTTCGATGGTTGATGGAAGGCGATCCTGCCATCCGATGGCACGTCCAACGGGATCTCCTACAGCTCCCTGATCCGATCTGGCAAGCGACCCGCAAACAGATTGCTGGCGCCGGGTGGGGAAAAGAGCTTCTCGAGCACCAGGATCCAGAGGGAACCTGGGGAGGCGGTCTGTACACGCCAAAGTGGACGGGCACCACCTACACCATGATGCTCCTTCGCCGCCTCGGGCTGCCGTCGGATCATCCGCAGGCTCACCTTGCCTGCAGTGTTCTACTGGACCGGGCGGATTGGGTCGAGGGCGGGATCTCGTATTTCGAGAGCTACACGAAACGCGGTTGGGCAGAACGTTGTGTAAACGGCATGCTGCTGTCGATCTTCTCCTACTTCGGCGTCCTGGACGAGCGAACCGATTCCATCGCGAACCTGTTGATCAATGTGCCGATGGGCGACGGCGGTTGGAATTGCGAGGACAAGAGAGGCGCCACGCACTCGTCCTTTCACACAACCATTTCGGTCCTCGAAGGTTTGCTGTTGTGGAAACGAGCCACGGGTCGCGCCGACGCAGACAGTGCGATAGGAGCAGGCCACGAGTTCCTACTCGATCACCGGATGTACCGGTCCCACCGCACCGGCGATCCGATCGACGAAGCCTGGACCAGGTTCTGGTTTCCTCCGCGCTGGCACTATGACATTCTCAGAGGCCTTGACCATCTGCGAGACGCCGACACCCTGCCGGACAGGCGAGTCCGGGATTCGATCGACATCGTTGTTCGTCGAAGAAGGAGAGATGGCCGGTGGCCCAAAGGCAGCCAATACACGGGCGCCACGTTTTTTCCGCTCGAGCCCGGTCGGGTAGCCGGTAGATGGAACACGTTGCGCAGTTTGAGAGTGCTCCAGTGGTGGGACGGCGAGCCTGCTTCATAGCCTGGTTCGGAGTCCGGGTGGGTGGAAGTTATTTCCTGAAACCGCACAGCGTGATCGAACGAATAACTACACACACCCCGCCTTAGGAGGCACATTGCAAAGGACGTATGACCGGCGATGGATTGCGGTAGCAATTGCTGCCCTTCTCATCGCAGTAACGGCAGCCCCCACGATTGGTTTTGGAGCCGACCACCTCGACGCACCCGGCCTCACGTCACCAGGCGGAGACGGCGCCCTCGACATCAACGACATCTACGCGTTTGAAGGCGAGGACGACAGCAACACGGTATTGGTGATGACCACCAATCCGGCAGCCGGAGCACTGTCCTCAGTCCTCTACTCCACGTCTGCCGATTATTTCATCAACGTCGATACCGACGGCGACGCCATCGCAGACAAGATCGCCCGCTTCACGTTCGGTGGCGGCGAAGGTGGTCAGACAGTTTCGATGTATTGGACGACCGATGGAACAGAAACTCTGGTCGCAAGTGGCAACACGAACAGCACCATCCCGATCGACGGTGGCGGCCAATTGTTCACCGGCCTTCGCTCCGATCCATTTTTCTTTGACCTCGGCGGCTTCCGCGGCACGGTCGAAGGCGACGAAGGAGGACGTGGACTCGGCGACGGCAACGCCACCGATCCATTCGCCGATTTCAACACGAACGCCATAGTCGTCGAGCTACCGGATGCAGCCCTCGGCGAGAACATCGGCGTCTGGGGAGCGACCGAACTCGACGGCACCCAGGTCGATCGTATGGGACGGCCCGCCATCAACACGGTCGTGAACAGCTCGGGACCCCTGGTTCAGGCTCCCTCGGAGAACAAAAACGTTTTCAACGCATCGAAGCCCCAGGACGATGTTGCCAACTTCACCGATGCGGTGGTCACGGCACTTCAGACGTACTCCAGTCTGGATTCCGAGGGCGCTTATGCGGACGAACAAGCCGCTGCCCTTGCGGGCGTACTGCTGCCCGATGTACTCACGTACGACACCTCAACGGAAGCTGCCGGTCCGCTCAACGGCCGCACGTTGACAGATGATGTGATCGACATCGAGCTCAGGATCGTCACCGGTGGAGACCCGCTAGGGCTCTTCGACGATCGTGACGCCGATGGCGCCATCAACACAGACGACATAGGACCGCACGACGATCTATTGAGCACGTTCCCGTATCTGGGCGAGCCTCATGAGGCGGAGCCGGAATTGGACGACATCGTCGACACGGCTATCGCAGCGGGCACGTTCGACACCCTGGTTACGGCCGTCCAGGCCGCAGGGCTCGAAGACACGTTGCGAGGAGCGGGACCCTTCACGGTCCTTGCGCCAACCGACGACGCCTTCGCCGCCCTCGGTACCGACACCATAAACGCCTTGCTGGCAGACCCGGACACTCTTGCCGACATCCTGCTGTACCACGTCATCAGTGGCTCCGCCGTGACGTCAGACGTCGTGGTGACGCTGGATTCCGCCACCATGGCGAATGGTGACGACATCACCATCGAAGTGGTTGATGGGCAGGTCGTGATCAACGGCGTTGCAACGGTGACCTCCGTTGACATCATGGCCAGTAACGGCGTGATCCATGTGATTGACGCCGTATTGATTCCGCCAACGGAGGAACCCGATGAGGATCTTTATGACGTCACGGTGAAGATCGAGAACCTGGCGCCCATGTCTGGCAACTTCTTGACGCCGGTCTGGGTGGGCTTTCACGACGGGTCATTTGACCTGTACAACCTGGGCGAGGCCGCATCCGCAGAACTGGAGCGATTGGCCGAGGACGGCAACACCGGTCCGCTTTCGGAAGCGTTCCAGAGTGCCGGAGCCGGCTCGACCGACGCCACCCTGCCCGGACCGAATGGCCCAATCGCACCAAACGATGTGCTGATGCACACGTTTACGCTCGACGCCACGGACCCGGCGGACAGGTATCTCAGCATGGCCTCGATGGTGATTCCGAGCAACGACGCATTCGTCGCAAACGGCGATCCCGTCGCTCACCCGATCTTTGACGAAAGCGGCGCCGTCGTGGCCGTCGACTTCTTCGTGGTAGGTGGAGACGTTCGAGATGCGGGTACCGAGGTGAACGATGAACTTCCGGCGAATACCGCCTTCTTTGGACAGGCGGCTCCAGACACCGGCGATGCCGAAGACGGAGTCGTGAGCGCTCACCCCGGTTTCAATCCGGTCGGGTCGGGTGGCATACTCGACGACGCGATGTTCTCGGGCGCCGACTTCACGGTCGCCGGCTATCCGATCGCCAAGGTGAGTTTCACAATCGAAAAAGCCGAAGCCCCGGCCGACGGACCAACCTTGCAGGTAGGGAACAACGCCGATCGCTCCGCGGGCTCAGACCTCGAAGGGAGCTCGGTTTCCGGCAAGGTGTTCGTGTGGGTGGATCCTCTCTTCCCCGAAGACATGGGTGACATCAAGACGGTGGACTTCCTCATCGACGGAAAGCTGCGGCACACCGAGTACAAGGCTCCGTACGACATGATTGCCGGAGCAACCGACGTTGCGACCCGGCCATGGGACTCGCACGAGGTGCCAAACGGCGAACATACCGTCACGGCAGTGGCAAACTTCCGTGATGGCACCAAAGCAGAGATATCGGCAACGTTCACTGTTGCGAACTAGCAGAGCGGGTGAAGAAGGAGGTGGCGGCGGTTCGCCGCCACCTCCTTCGCGTACAACGTCGACCTTCGGCATCGGGAAAACGATCGCCCTCCTGACCGGTGCCGTGCTGGTTGTGGTAGCCGGCTATCTCGGTTTTGACCGCACAGGTGTTCGAACTTCTGCGGGCCCAGCGTCAGGGCAAATGCTTCAACCTCCTGCCGGTGCACCGGTGGACGATCGACCCGATCTCGATCGTTTGATCGGTGTGTACGAAGAAAAGACGACCACAAGTCGCGATCCACTCGACCACCGAACCATGGGCCGCCTCTACCTGGCCAGGGCTGACCTCACCGGAGACATCGGATCGTTCGAAGAGGCAAGACAATCCTTTTCAGACGCTCGCGCCCTGTACCCCGACGATGTCGAGGCGCTGTCTCTCGAAGCCAGAGCCGCCTTCTCACTCCACGATTTCGCGGACGCCGCGGCTCTCATCAATCGATGGCTCGAGCTGGATCCTGGCTCGCTCGACGGCATCGCGCTCAAAGGTGATGTTCTGCTGGCCATCGGGGACGTCACGGCCGCCGAGGCTGTCTATGACGACGTCGTTGCCGTCGCTCCGGAGCACCCGGCGGTGCAAGCACGGCTGGCGCAGTTGGCTGTTGCGAAAGGAGACATGACGGCCGGTCTCTCGAGAGCCACCATTGCGGAATCGACCGCCCGTGAGACTGGATTCACGGGACGCCCGCTGGCGTGGTACCAGTCGTTTCTGGGTCAGCTCGCCTTCGACACAGGCGACTACGCTCGCTCACAGTCCATGTTTTCAACGGCGCTGGCCAATTCACCAACCTCATCGCACGACCAGGCAGGAGTGGCACGCGCCAGAGCAGCCCAGGGAGATGTTGCAGGCGCCATCCAATTTTTGGAGTTGGCAACGGAGGGAGAAGCTGCAGCCGTCGACGATCTCGGATACCTTGCCGATCTCTACGAACTAGCGGGAGATGACCAACAAGCCGCCTCGACGAGATCGCGCATCGAAGCTCAGTTGCAAGCGGGCACGCTCGACACAACCGTCCACGCCAGACTCGCCGCTCTGTATTTTCTCGACCACGATGTCCACCTGGATCTGGCCCTGGAGATGGCGGAGGCCGACCTTGCGAAACGGAGCGACGCCGGGGCCTGGGACGCGTACGCGTGGGCGCTTTATAAAAACGGTCGGACAGCCGACGCTCTCGCGGCTTCGGACAATGTTCTCAGCACCGGGGTGCAAGATGCCGGCTTTTTCTATCGGGCGGGTGTCATCCGACATGTTACGGGAGACGACGAAAGAGCAGCCGACCTTCTCGACCGGGCGCTGGAACTCTCTCCTCGATTTCATCCGCTTCATGCCGATGCCGCGGAACGATTAGCGGCACAGCTTCGTTAGGCTAAAACCGGACGGGCAACATCTTTGGAATGCCCGGCAACGAACCTGATGAGATCCTTGCGACACGGGAGCCTCATCGACGACCCGGGGGGACAGTGCAACAATCGTGGAACCGGGGGACCGAACCGGTGTTCGCATCACAAGTCGAACAAGCAACTTCCCGTGACATCCAGTATTTGTTGAAGCGCGTCGCCTCGCATGATCGCGACGCCTTCCATCAGCTCTACTCGGCGACGTCAGCCCGAATCTTCGGGATCGTCTTGAAGGTCGTGCGTGACCGGCGCATATCCGAGGAAGTCACTCAGGAGGTGTACCTCGAGATCTGGAAGACCGCACCGCGCTTCGATCCGGAGCGGGGTTCCGGCATCGGTTGGATGCTGATGCTGGCCCACAGTCGCGCCGTCGACCGGGTGCGGTACGAAGAACGACAGATACCGTGCTTACCACTCGAGGACTCTTCGTGCGACGCTCCGTTCAGCGCTGAGGATTCCGACGAGCTCCACTTCGATTTCGTCCCCGTGAGATCCGCCGTGGCGAGGCTCCCGGCGCAGCAACGTACCGTCGTCGCCCTCGCCTTTTATCAAGGGTTGAGCCATAGGCAGGTGGCCGAACAGCTCGACATTCCGCTCGGCACGATGAAAACCCGAATGCGGCGAGCGTTGATCAAACTTCGATCGACGCTCGGATGACGCAACCCACGGCTGTGTTTTCCACTCCATAACCCCGGGCCGCGGCCAGGTAGATTGAGCAGATGGCAGACTCTGAGGATCGGACAACCGGGGAACCAGGCGAGGACCAGCTTCAGGCGCTGGCGGATGCGGCTTTGGACCAACGAGGACTCGCGTATACGCCCTATTCGGGCTTCAACACCGGTGCAGCCGTCTTGACCGAATCTGGAGCGACGCACACAGGCGTGTTGGTAGAAAACCTGATTTTCGGACTCGCGATGTGTGCAGAACGGGTTGCGTTGTTCAGTGCTGTCGCCGCGGGCTCGGGGCGACCGGTAGCACTTGCCGTCGCGGCGCCGTCAACTGCAGGCGAGGTCACGTTCCCCTGTGGACCTTGCCTCCAGGTCGCCATCGAGCTCGGCGGAGCGGGCATGAAGATCGTGGCCACTGATCCCGAGAACGTCGAGACACTGCACATTCGGACGATTGACGACCTGGCACCTGGAATCCCGCGGCGCCAGAATCCCGGAGCAGGCAAACTCTGACTAATTCATTCCCCCGTCCCACACCAGGAATGTCGAGACCTTGCTTCATAGACGTGGTGAAGCGAGCGCACGACCTGCAATGTGGCCAGCGGGTGAGAAGCGCTAGCTCTTGCCTCCGAGAATCCTCACCAATACAGCGACGGCGATAGCTGCCACTGCCAACCCGATGAGCTTCCTGGCCATACTCCCGCTCTTGCGATCGGTCGTGGAGTCAGTCGACTCGGATGGCGCCTCGGCTGATGTTGCGTCCGTTGTCTTGAAGCGGCCCGTGAGGTCCTTCAAGAGCGTTCCCGCACGAGAGCCCTGGTGTCCGTTGTTGTCAGTCATGGCGAGAATCTACCTTGCCCACCGTTCGAATCAGCGGACCGTTTTGAGGTGGATGCTTGCATAGCCGTTGCCTGTGTGGGGGTCTCAAACGGTGTTAGAACGGTTCTGCGACCCACGAGGTGATGCTGGCCAGATTGCCGTCAGGGTCTCGGAAGTGTGTGGCGACCAGACGGCGCCCGTTCTCCTCCATCACAGGTCGCGGTTCGACGTCAAATGGCACACCTCTGGCGCGCAAGGCTTCGTATCGATCCATGACATCGTCGACTTCGAAAACGATCTCGGTGAGGTTGGAACTCAGCATGTTCGCCGGCACCTCATTCAACACCAGTTCAACAGCACCACCATCGAAAAAGGCAAATCCGGGGGTTTCGCGAACCAGAATCAGGCCGAGCCGATCCCTCCAGAACTCAACGCTCTGTTTGAGGTCTGAGCAGCGCAAGATTATCCGGTTGATCTTCACGTCTCGACGCTAGCGCCAACACCGTGTCTGCGACGTTTCGTTTGCCCAACCCAACCCCCGTCCCACAGCAGACTGAGGAGCGGGACGTGCTCGGACGAGCCGGCACACCTCCACACCTTTCACCGGGAGGTAGGGCGCGCCCTCCGTTGTACCCAGGCCAGCGTAACGCTGGCGGTCACTGCCATCACGGCGGCCAGGACATTGAAGCCGACATCAATAGGATCGAACACACGGCTCGGCATGAAGAACTGGATGATCTCGTCGATGATTCCAAGTGAACCCGTGATGACGATCGCCAGGATTGCCGGCACCGGAACCGTTCGCCCTCCACGTGTACGCTCGCGTAGGGCTTCCAACACGACGATCGCAACCGCGCCGTATTCGAACAGATGGGTCCGCTCTTCCGGGATACCCATCCTGGCAAACACCATGATGTAGACAGCCACGAAGCCGAGAATGACTGCGACCTCAACCCGGTCGCGGCGGGTCCAGAAAGCATGGATGATGATCGCCGCAGTAATCAAGAAGAACCCGAGAACGAACGCTGCGTCGAATATGTCTCTATCGCGTAGAACCCCGGCTAGCGAGCGAGCGAGTCCCAATGTGGAATAAATCGCCACCACGAGCGCCAATGCCCAAAGCCAGAGTCGACGCTCGCGGTCAGAGGAAAACAGAACCACAGCCATACCCGGTTACTAGTACCGAAAACACGATCATGCGTCCGTCGGCTCGTTCGTGAACAGTCCCGATCGATTCCGAACCACCAGACCAGCCGCAACTCCCGCAATTGCGCCGACGAGGATCCTGGCACCTTCGACCATGAGAGCGCCTGCGATTGTTCCCTGCGTCGCTTGTTCTACCTCGAACATCATCGACCCAACGAAACCGAGAAGAACTGCGGCGCCCCACACTGCCGCCAGATAGAAGAACACAAGGCCGGCTAGCGCGATCGCCGAAACACGAACCAGGCGACGTGTGCTGCGCCTGGTCAACACCAACGGAACGCCCATCCACAGAAACCCGATGAGCGGACACAGAACACTATCGGGCCACTCGGTCACCGCGGCCCAAAAAGCAGCACACAGGAACAGCCAGAAAGTGAATATCAGCATGTATTCGGTTCTTTTCTCTGCACCAATCATGGGATAACCATCGGCCGAACCAGGTGATTTGTCTATCGGGGTATTCCCTGAGTCTCGGATCCGGCGGGTCAGTTCCGGGAGGAATAATCGCAGAGGGCCGAGTGTTCCCCGGCCATGGATAGAAACATCAGGGATGCGCTCGAACGGGGCGGCATCATCGACATCACCACCATTGGCGCACGGAGTGGCGCGCCGCGCCGCATCGAGATTGCGTTTCATCACTTCGACGGGGAGTTTTTCATCACCGGTCGTCCCGGGTTCAGGCGAGACTGGCTGGCGAACGTGAAATCCAATCCTGAATTCACGATTCACCTCAAACGTGATGTCCAGGCCGACATCCAGGCACTCGCGACCGAGATTTCGGATTCAGAACGGCGCTCGCAGGTTCTCTATCGCATCCTCACCGAAAGCTGGAACAACGAACCTGCCAAGGCTGAGCACATACTCCCGCAGTGGGTGGAGAGCGCTCCGCTGATCGAGTTCGAGCTCGCCTGACGCCCAGTTGGATACTCGGCGCTGAGTTGGGGGCAGGGCGGAGGTACCCTGGGTGTCGTGGCCATCTACGAGTTGAACGATCCTGGCGATTTGATTGCCCCTGTCATGATTGCCGCCCTCGATGGCTGGGTGAACGCAGGCAACGTCGGCACCGAAACCGCTCAACACATCGCAGCTGACGGCGAAACCATCGCCCGCTTTGATCCTGATTCGTTGTACGACTTTCGGGTCAACCGACCCGCCCTGACCTTCGTCAGCGGAGTGACCGAGTCGATCGAGTGGCCGGAACTGAAGCTGGTTCGCGCAAAAACGAGTGGGCGCGACGTCCTCGTCCTGACAGGCACCGAGCCGAACTGGCATTGGCAACTACTTGGCCGATCAGTCGCCGATCTCTCGGCCGAATTAGGCATCGTCGAACACGTTTCGCTCGGCGGAATCCCATCCGCCGCGCCTCACACCCGTCCGACGCGTCTGGTGACCACCGCTTCACGGCCCGAGTTGATCTCTGAAGACGAGCAGCTTCCGGGTGGGGTGTTGCGAGTACCGGGAGCGGCAGTGAGCATCCTGGAGAGTTACGTGGTCGATCAGGGAATCCCTGCCGTCGGGTTCTGGGCACAGGTTCCCCACTACGTCGGAGGCACCTATTACCCGGGCGTTGTCACACTGGTTGAACGATTCGCACGGCATTCCGGCATTCCCATCAGCCTCGGCCAACTGGTTGATGACGCCGCAGAACAACGCCGCCAGCTAGACCAGATCCTGGAGGCGCAACCACAGACTCGCGAATATGTCGAACAGCTTGAGACGGTAGTCGACGCTCAAAGCGAGATGCCCACGGGCGAGGAGATCGCAGCCGAGATCGAACGCTTCCTCGCCGAGTCAACCGGAGACAACGACGACCCGTTCGACGCCTGAGGGTGACTCGACCGAGAGGCGTTAGATAGCCAGGTCGACGGCGATGGGCACCGAGCGTATACGCCACTCCGTGAGATCGCCCGTGTACCCCGGGTTGTACTTCTCGAACACCAGATGACGCGCAAGGTCGGCCTCCTCCATTCCTCGGATCAAACGGGCAGTTCCAGACACGTCGAGGCCGTCGACGTGAACGATGACTGCCGGATCAGCGATGAGGTTCTTCACCCAATCTGATTTCGTTCCGCCACCCGACAGCATGAAGAGTGTCGATTCGTGGAATGCGAACCAGATCTCAATTCGGTGCGGGCTGCCTGTGATCCGGCCGAAGGTGGTCAGGTCGACGACGGATCGTCCAGCGAGCAAAGCTCTCAGCTCTGGATCCATGGCCCCGGGCCCTTCGTGCAAGCGAACACCGGACTCTTTCTACCAGCACGAGGATCCGGGCTCGGTATCGAGCGATCAGACCTGGTCGGTCACCAGGCGGTAGCCTTGACCGGGTGCCAGGCTTCCTACTGCCAGAACTGCCAATCACCAGCTTCGCCGATTATCGCTCCCGGGGTGGTGGTCTCGGGTTGCAACGAGCTCTCGAAATCGGGCGATCTGCGACCGTGCTGGAGATGCGATCGTCAGGCCTACGTGGTCGCGGCGGGGGCGGGTTCCCGACCGGTATCAAATGGGCAGGCCTGGCCGACGATCCGGCAGCCGACCGATATGTGGTCGCAAACGGCGCGGAGGGCGAACCGGGCACCTTCAAGGACCGGTGGCTCATGCGATCGAATCCGTACCAACTCGTCGAAGGATTGTTGATTGCGGCGTTCGCTACGAGCGCCGTCGGCGCATACATCGCCTTGAAACGGAGCTTCGAAGTCGAGGCCGAAGCAATCAAACGAGCGATCTCCGAGATGTCATCCGAAGGACTCCTCGGCGAGCTGGCGGTCGGAGTTGTCGAGGGACCTGACGATTACCTGTTCGGCGAGGAAAAGGCGATGTTGGAGGTCATCGAAGGCAATGACCCGCTGCCTCGCCTGTACCCCCCGTACGTGCAGGGATTGTTCGAGACTCCCAATGAATCGCACCCCGCTGCCGTCAACAACGTTGAGACGTTGAGCAATGTCCCGCACATCATGCGGGAGGGTGCCGAATGGTTCCGATCGTTCGGTACAAACCAATCTCCCGGCACGATGGTCTTCACGATTTCAGGCGATGTACAGCGCGAGTCGGTTGTTGAGCTGGAAATGGGCACGTCGCTTTCGTTTCTCATTTACGGCGTCGGCGAAGGACTCTCAGCAGGTAGGAGGGTCAAGGCCGTGATATCCGGTGTTTCAAACGCTCCGCTCCCCGCTCGGTTCCTGGACCTGCCAATGTCTTTCGAGGCGATGAAGGCGGCAGGCAGCGGACTCGGTGCCGGTGGGTTCATCGTGTACGACGACACCGCATGCATGGTGCGTGTCGGTGCGGCCCTCTCGCGGTTTCTCAATCGTGAATCTTGCGGCCAGTGCCCGCCGTGCAAGCTTGGCACCGGTGAGATCGCAGCCCGGCTCGAGGAGCTCAGCAGCGGGGCCGCCGGACGTGACGCCGACCTCGAAGAGCTGCGGGGTTGGATCCTGCGCGTAACCGACGCCAACCGGTGCGGCCTCGGCGCCGGACAACAGGCGCTCGCGAACGGCATCGTCACAGAGTTCGGCAAGGACCTCGAGCATCACACCTTGGGACCCGACTCTGAAGAAAGACCCGCATGTACGGACCATCGCACGTATGTCGTGCCGGCTTTTACTGACTTCGACGAGGCGGCAGGTGCGTTCACCACTTAGAGCCCCTGGCCAGGGTCGCACGTCGGCCGCGCATCGATGGTCATCGACCACCTGGGCTCATGAAACGGGACTCTGGAGTGAGGGCGAGCGCTTCGTGCCAGGACGCGCATTGAACCCGGGACTTGCCAACTGTCTGCCTCCAAGGGCAGCGATTTCCGCACTGATCTGGATTCTTTTGTTGGCCTCATGCGCACCCGCCCCCATCACCGAGGCGGTTGACGCTGGAGCGCTCACCGAACTCGCCTCGATCGAAGACCTGGCAACAGCCTTCAACGAAGACTCCGGTTCGCCACGTCTCATCCTTCTGCTCTCACCAACCTGACCGGTTTGCATTGCAGGCGCCAGGTGGGTGCAAAGCGAAATCCTCGAAAAGAATCCGGATCAGCAGCTTCAGGTCCATGCGGTCTGGTTCAGACAACTTGCCGGAGATTCGCGAGGGGCCTGGGACTCCTCGTTGCTCGACGATTCCCGGGTCACCGAGTACTGGGACGACCGGCGCATCGTCGGTTCATGGTTCTACGAACACCGCAACGCGATCGGATTCGATCATCACGGTCCCGTCGTGTGGGACTCGAGTCTTCTATTCGGGCCTGAAGCTACGTGGGACGACGTGCCTGTCCCGCTTGAGCATTTCGGCTACACCGTGATCGCCCGCAGTGACGGTCTGCGCACCGGGCTCACGACTCTGTGGAGCTGATTGCTGAACACCACGATCCTCTCGAGGGGTTCGCGCCTCCATATCTACCCCCTCCTCTAAAAGGGAAGCATTTTGAATCAGGGAATACCCTGATGGCTCATTTCCCGGGAGCGGCGACACTTACATCATGAGTTCCGAAACCAACGAATCCGTCACCCAAACCGAGCCGGACTCGACCTGGTTGAGCGGTCGGGTTGACGAATGGACCGATCGCAACATCATCTCGAGCGATCAGGCCGAAGCGATTCTCGAATTCGAACATGGACGGCGCGGAGCGGTTGACAAGGCCGCCAATTATTCGCGGCTTATCGCCGTCGTTTCAGCGTTCGGCGGGATCTTGTTAGGCGTCGGTCTGATTCTCTTCGTTGCTTCCAACTGGGCAGATATCCCTCGCCTGGCGAAAGTCGGGGTGGCGATCTTGACTGTGCTGGCGCTCGAGGGAGTCGGGTTCTGGCTCAGGTATTACACCGATTACGTAAAAACCGGCGGAACCTTTCTCCTCGTGGGGGCCCTCGCCTACGGAGGGGCAATCGCATTGGTTGCCCAGACCTACAACTACCCGGTCGACGATCCGTCGATTCTCTTCTTGTGGTTCCTACCGATTCTGCCGCTCGCGTACGTCGTCAGATCCCAGATCATGGCCGCGTTAGCAATCATCGTCGGGTATTGGGCGATCGGTACGCGGGTGTCGAGTTCGGTGGCGCGACTCGACGACTTTTCATGGATCGCACTCTACGTGACGATCGGAGCGACCATTGTCGCCGTGGGATATGCCCATGCCCGCTGGGACGATCTTGCTTTCATGGGCAGGCCTTACCAATGGATCGGTTCGACCACCGTGCTCGTCATTCTGTATGTGATGGGGTTCAAGGGCTGGTGGGACGACAACGGCTCCAATCTTCCAAACGCGACACCCGGTTGGCTATGGGTGATCATGGGCATCGGCGCGATCGTCATCACTGGCGTTGTGTTCGATATGTTGCGCCGTCGAACCAACGCTCAACCGATGGCGGCAGGTGTTCTCGTGCCCGCAGGAGCAGCCGCAGCATTGTTGCTGCTGATGGCGATCGAAGGCCCGGCCGGCCTGATGGCCGTACTGATGAACCTGGTCATGCTCGGAGCCCTCGGTGGTCTGGTGTGGGTCGGTATCGCCACTCGACAGGAAGCGCTCGTGAACGTCTCCACGTTCGTCTTCGGCATCACCGTTATCACCCGTTACCTGGAAATCGGTTTCGGCATGTTGAACACCTCGCTGGCTCTCATGGTCGGCGGACTTCTACTGATCGGTCTGTCATGGGTCCTGGAAAGGTTGCGGCGGGGCTTCATTGCACAGATGGAGGAGTCCACATGACGCGCGCCCCGATCCGGTTATTTGCCGTCATCCTCGCCATCCAGGCCCTGATCCTCGTCGGCATGAGCATCGGACGTGAAACGACGCTGCTTAGAGATGACACGGTCACGCTGCAAACGGTGCCGGTTGACCCCCGCGACCTCCTGCGTGGCGACTTCGTTGTGCTCCGCTACGAGATCAGCTCGCTTTCGGTCAGCCAGGCGAACCCGGGAGATACCGTCTATGTCGAACTCGTTGAGGACAGCGCCGGTCAGTGGGTCGCAGCCGGTGCCGACACCATCGTCAACCCCGATTGGGACCGCTTCATTCGCGGCACGCAGATCAGTGAGGGAAACATCGAATACGGCATCGAGGCCTACTTCGTACCCGAAGGACGAGGCCTGGAAATCGAGCGAGCACAAGACGTCGACGTGGTCGTGGCCCTCGACGATCGAGGAAAAGCGGTGATCAAAGAGATCATCGTCGACGGTGAGGTCTGGGAATAG
Organism: Acidimicrobiia bacterium; assembly: GCA_041567895.1. Lineage (GTDB taxonomy): Bacteria > Actinomycetota > Acidimicrobiia > Spongiisociales > SHLN01 > JABDOU01. Next base: position 7,950 of record JBFGAX010000031.1, on the reverse strand, counting down.
GAAACCACAGAGCGCCGCTCTTATGGCGTCAAAATCACCGGCCCGGGTCGACGGTACTCGATGCCGGCCCGTGACCGCCCGGTCTCAACGATGACATCGGCTTCGCGCAGACAGTAAGCAACCTTCTGCGCTGCGTTGCGGGTTCGCCCAAGAGCTGCTGCGAGATCTGCGGTGGTGAATGGGTTGGGTAGATCGATCGGGAGCACGGCCAACAGGTCGGATGGCTCGGTGAATTCAATGCGTTCGAGCACCCCCACCAGGCGCCTCTCTTCGATTCGCCACCCGTTGCGACGCCAGGCAGTCGAATCGGGGCGCCGCACTTGTTCTTCCTGCACGAGAACGACTTCCAGTGTCAGGTTGGGATGGTCAAGCAGTGACGGAAACGAGACGAGCTCTCCGCAGACATCGCTCAAGGCCCCCTTCTTGGGCGATTTCTTGCGCGAGACCTCAACACCGTTGAGATCGATCTTTCGAATCCACCTGTCGACTGCAATGGGGTGGACGATCCTCATGGGATTGGCGTCGAGCAGCCGATCGAGCTTGTTTCGCATTGCCGAGAATCCGCGTGTTTGGATCTCGATCAGGGTTTCGTCACGGACCAGGTCGATGACGAACCCGTCGACATGAATCTCCACCAGGTCCCCGTCCTGGCGGTACCACTCTTTGAGCGCAGCATGAAGATGCTGCTCACGTAGGACACCAATGTGGGGAGAGGTCACGAAGCGCACTTTATAGGTGGTGCGGCATACACACGGGGACAAACGCACACCCGGGTGCGCCAGGTCCAGTGACATATCTTTGCGAAACCCTGTGGTTCAGGCGTGAACGCCGAGCTTTCGCAGGAACCGGTTCGAGAACTTCCCGGCCGGATCGTATGTTTCGACTAGTCGGATGAAGTCGGCCAAGCGCGCAAAACGGTTCGCGAGGTCGACCTGTCCGAAATCGAAGAGCTTTCCCCAATGCGGGCGAGGTTCAAACGGCTCGAGAGCCGCCTCAATCACGGGAAGCAACGCCGCGACTTCGACTGGATGCTTACGCCACGTGAAGCCGATGCAGAGGCTTGGACGCTGGTAAGCCGGACTCAACCACAAGTCATCAGCGGCCGTGGTTCGAATCTCAGCGGTGCCCAGATGGGGTGAGATGCGATCACCGATCTCTCGCAGAACGTGGAGTGCGGCCGCACCCTGTCGCCGATCGACGAAGTACTCGGATTGCAGCTCATCGCCGCCCGCTGAAGGTTCGGAGTCGAGACGAAAGTGCGGCAATCGCTCCGACCACGGACCCGGCACTCCTGCACGCTGGTTGAGGTTGTGACCTACCGGCAAATCGGAATCGTCAGACCAGGTGCCTCCGAACATCGTCCTCGGAGCAGCTACCAGATCGATGTCGTTTCCGATGATGGATTTTTGCCAAAGCGCCGCGATCACCGGGCTACCGAAGTCAGCCATGAGGCTGACGCTATAGGCGCTCGACATCACCTCGTCGAATGCGTCGAGGACGGAGTCCCACGACGCGTTGGCAAAAACATCCTGCCGAACGGTGTAACTCGGGCGAACATCAAGCGTCATCCGGGTCACGATCCCGAAAGCACCCAGGCCAACCGCAATGGCCGCCAGGTCGGGGCTCGAGCGATCGACGTTGATCAGCGAACCGTCGGCTGTGACGAGTTCGACAGCTGCGACGGCGGTTGCCAGGATGCCTGTGGTGTCGCCCGATCCGTGCGTTCCGGTCGCGGTTGCGCCCGTCACCGAGATGTGGGGCAACGAACCCATGTTGTCGAGTGCATAACCCTGCAGCTCGAGTTCGGCGGCCAGGACTCCGTATGTGGTGCCACCGGTGACTGACACCGTCGAAGCTTCACGATCTACCACGATTTCCGGGGCCAGCTGCGAAAGGGAGATCAACTCGCCTCCCTCCGAGTCGGCAATGTTCGTAAACGAGTGCCGGGTGCCAAGGGCCTTCACCCTCGATAGTCGGGCCACCAACTCCTGCACCTCTTCGACCGAAGTCGGGTGATGAATGGCCTCAGCCTCGTATATGAGGTTTGCCGCCCAATTCGTCAGAACCTCGTCTGGATGCTCGTTGTTCACGACCTACTCACTCCGTCCATGCAAGGCATGGTACGACGGTCGACTCACTCCCCATCCGAGGCAGCTGCACGAGCGAGGGTCGGTTCTCGAGCTCGGACGCGATCGATTCAGTCGTAGGCGTGACGAAACATCAGGGCGATCCGGGGCGGCGCAGTCGCTACCTTCGGCACGGTGTGACGATGGGTGTGCTGGGACGATCCGCCCATGACGATGAGATCGCCGTGACCAAGCGAGAACGGAATCGAAGTTCCACCCTCGGCCGGGCGAATCAGGAACCGTCTGGGACCTCCGAGTGACACGGTCGCGACGACAGCTTCGGGTAGCTCACGAGCCACCCGATCCCCATGCCAGGCAACGCTGTCCGATCCGTCGCGGTAGAAGCCGGCAGACAATCGATCGAGGAGCACACCGTACCGAGCAGAAAGCACGTCGACGATCTCCGGAAGTACCGGATGGAGGAACGGTGAGAACCGGGCAACGAGTCTCGGGGTACTGACAATCCTGTCATACATGCGTACCTCGGGACTGGACCACGTTGCTGTAGCAGCAATGACGTCGAAGAGCCGTTCGTCTCCCGACAACCAGGCCGGTGCATAATCGACCCACGCTCCACGCTCCAGGGATCTGCGTTGCATCGTCGCGAAATCCCGATCCACGGAAACAGCGGCCGTACCAAAGAGCGAACTCTGATCGGGAGCGAACATATGTTCGATTATAGCGAGATACCAAACCGGCGACGAAGCGAATCTGCGATGGACGCCTTTGCGGTGTCGTCAAAACCGCCGGTTCATACTGAACGTAAACTCTGAGCAGTGTCGTCGCACTCGCCGACATCCCGCCGTCATGGTTCCCGGTTCACCTCAAAGGACGATCATGCAGACCACCGGCCTTTCGGACGACGAGGCACCTGTCGACGGTGCGACCATGCGAGCGATGGTGCACCACCGCTTCGGCGCACCCACTGATGTGTTGCAGATCGAGCGAGTATCCCGTCCGACCCCGGGTGCGAACGATGTTCTGGTCCGGAATCACGCCTCATCTGCCAACCCCTATGACTGGCATTTCATCCGAGCGGAGCCCTACTTCATCCGTCTTGTCGAATCGGGGCTGAGAAAGCCAAAGAGGCCGATCCCCGGCGGCGACGTAGCCGGCGTTGTCGAAGCCGTTGGCACGAACGTCAGCAGATGCAACGTTGGTGACGAGGTCTACGCGTTTCAGCATGGGGCGTTCGCCGAGTACGTGTGCATTCCGGAAGACCGGATTTCGCGCAAGCCGGCGAACCTGAACTTTGAAGAGGCCGCCTCGATGCCGCTGGTGGCCGTCACAGCACTGCAAGGCCTGCGGGACAAAGGCAACATCAAGGCTGGTGACAGTGTGCTCATCGTCGGGGCGTCGGGCGGTATCGGAACCGTGGCCGTGCAGATGGCCAAAGCGTGGGGCGCGACCGTCACGGGTGTGTGCAGCACGAGAAACCTCGATCTGGTCCGTTCCCTCGGCGCCGATCGCGTGATCGACTACACCCGAGAAGACTTCACGAGAGGCGATGCCCGCTACGACCTGGTATTTCAGCTGGCAGGGACCTACTCCCCTCGCCACATTCGGCGGGTTATGACCAGGGACGGACGGCTCATCCAGGCGATGGGCGATGGAGGCAAGGTGTTCGGGCCCATGGCACGCATTCTCACTGCGCTCGCCCTCAGTCCGTTCGTGAGCCAGACGATGAAAGTGTTCACCGCAGAGGAGACCTCCGAAGCCCTCGACGATGTTCGAGCCCTCATCGAAGACGGTTCTGTGAAGCCCGTTATCGACAGCACCTATCCACTAGCCGAAGCAGGCGAGGCAGTGGAACTGGTCGAGTCCGGAAGCCCCGGCGGCAAGGTCGTGATCGCCATCAGGCCCGAACCCGCCGGAAAGGAGCGTTGATGCCATTGCCCCGCTGGTTGGCCCAGATCAATAAACGCACGTTCAACAAGATGGAAGTCAAGAAAGGCGAGCGCCCCGTGCTCATCCACGAGGGTCGATCGTCGGGCAGGACCTACCAGACACCGCTCGACGCTCACCCGGTCGACGGTGGCTATATCTTCATCGTGAATTACGGAACCCGATCTGACTGGGTGAAGAACATCCTGGCCACCGGCAGAGCCACCCTGCGGTTGGCTGCCCAGGAGATCGAACTCACGATGCCCAGACTCTTGACCGAGGATGAGGCGTGGAAGCAGATGCCGGCAACTGCCAAGCCAATGCCCGGGTTCCTCAACATCACCGAGTACCTGTACATGGACGTGGCTTCCTAGCACCCCTCGCGCTCACGAGCGCCGAGAGCGGGGCCGGGAGCGACTGGTGGCCACCGTTCGCTCGGCGGGGAGACGTTGGTCAGGGAGCGGCAAGCGCCACTCCAACCTGCAGCCCGCCAACAAGGAGTGATCCGGGTCTAATCTGCCGGGCCAACGACGACTGTGAGCCAACGATGATCTTGCTCGACCCCCGCAAGCACCAGCGGAAGTACCCGGACGACCGTTCGCGGCAGGTGATGCTTGACACCATCGAGTTTTTCGAGTCGAAGGGCAAGCAGAAGGTGCTGGAGGACGATCAAGCGGCCGCCTGGTATCAGGATTTCATCGATTTCTCCCGCGATCACGGAATCCTGGCGACCATGTGCACTCCGGCCGGCTACGGGCCGGACGACGCCCGCTGGGACACGTGGCGGATCTGCGAGTTCGGTGAGATCCTCGGGTTTTACGGGCTGCCGTATTGGTACACGTGGCAAGTCACGGTCCTCGGACTCGGCCCGATCTGGATGAGTGACAACGAGGCAGTCAAGGCCAAAGCGGCGCAGCTTCTGCAAGACGGCGAGGTGTTCGCCTTCGGCCTGTCGGAACAGGCCCATGGTGCCGACCTGTACTCCAGCGAGATGACACTCACGCCGGACGGCAACGGCGGTTACCTCGCCAACGGGTCCAAGTACTACATCGGCAACGCCAACGCCGCCGGCATCATCTCCACCTTCGGCAAGCTGGCCGACACCGGCGAATACTGCTTCTTCGCTGTCGAACGAGACCGGCCCGGGTTCACGTGCAAGCAAAATGTCGTCCACAGCCAGAACTACGTCGCCGAATTCGAGCTGGTCGATTATCCGGTCGCTGAAACCGACGTCCTGGTGCGGGGCGACGCCGCCTGGGATGCCGCTCTCAACACCGTCAACATCGGAAAGTTCAACCTGGGCTGGGCCTCCATTGGCATCTGCACGCACGCTTTCTACGAAGCCATCCACCACGCAGCCCATCGCCGCCTGTACGGCATGGCCGTGACCGACTTCCCCCACGCGCGGGCGCTGTTCACCGACGCCTACGCCCGCCTCGTCGCAATGAAACTGGTGGCCCTGCGGGCGGCCGATTACATGCGGTCAGCCACGCCGGAGGACCGCCGCTATCTGCTCTACAACCCGGTAGTGAAGATGAAGGTGACAACCCAGGGCGAGGACGTCATCAACCACCTCTGGGACGTGATCGCTGCCAAGGGCTTTGAGAAGAACACCTACTTCTCGATGGCTGCTCGCGACATCCGTGCCCTCCCCAAGCTCGAGGGCACGGTGCATGTGAACATTGCGTTGATCCTCAAGTTCATGCGCAACTACTTCTTCGCCCCGGCGGACCTGTCACCGGTCCCACAGCGCGATGACGCCATCAACGACGGCTTCCTCTTCGACCAGGGACCGACCCGGGGACTGAGCAAGATCCAGTTCCACGACTATTCGGCAGTGTTCGAGCGCTTCGACCTGCCCAACGTCACGGTGTTTCAGGCCCAGATCGACGTGCTGAAGGAGATGCTGCTGACTGCCACTCCCGACGGACCCCAGACCAAAGACACCGACTTTCTGCTCGCCCTCGGAGAGCTGTTCACCCTGGTTGTGTACGCCCAGCTGTTTCTGGAAAACGCCGAGATCTACGAGTTGGAGCCGGAGCTGGTGGACCAGATCTTTGACGTTTTCGTGCGCGACTTCTCGCGCTTCGCCACTCAGCTGCACAGCAAACCGAGCACCACAGAGGATCAGGCCGGGTTTTGCCTGCGGATGATCCTCCGACCCGCAGAGGATGCTGGGCGGTCAGCCAAGGTGTGGGACAACCACGTGTACGCGCTTCGCGACGCCTACCAGATGCGTCCGTAACTGCTATTTGGCCGGAACGGCGCGACGAGCGATGAAGCCGAGGGAGTCGGTTTCGGGGAGGGTGCCGAACATGGCGCCCCAATCACCACCGATCCGGGAGGCCAGGTAGGCGTCGCTCACCTGTTGATCGCCATAGCGGACCAGCAGCGACGACGCCCAGGCAACTGCCAGGCGTTCAATGAGGCGACGAGCGTCGGCTTCACTCCCTGCATCGGCCACGGCTTTCCGAAGATCTTCGATCTCCTGATCGAGCACAGGCTCCGAGCCACCCGCCAGGCTCAGCTCTTCAAAGAATGCATCGACGCTCTCAGGCGAACGTTGTATTGCGCGGAGAACGTCGAGTGCGATGACGTTGCCGGCACCTTCCCAGATGGCGTTGAGTGGAGACTCGCGATAAAGGCGTGGAAGAATGGACTCCTCCACATACCCGTTGCCGCCAACGCACTCGAGTGCCTCTCGAACGACAGGCGAGCAGCGCTTGGTCACCCAGTACTTGGCGACCGGAGTGGCCAAGCGGATGAAAGCGAACTGGAACTCGTCGAGAGGGGCGGCGTCGTGGGCACCGGAGAGGCGCGTCATCATCAGGGTGGCAGCCTCGGTTTCTAGTTCGAGGTCGGCCATGACGTTCTGCATCAGCGGCTTGTCGATCAGCTTCGACCCGAAGGCCGTTCGATGGGCCACGTGCCAGCCGGCCTGGGCCACCGCCTGGCGCATGAGGCCGGCCGACCACACCACACAGTCCACCCGGGTACCGTTGACCATCTCGATGATGGTGGGCACCCCCCGGCCCTCCTCGCCCACCAGCCAGCCGCCTATGTTGTCGAACTCGACTTCGCTGGAAGCGTTCGACCTGTTGCCCAGCTTGTCCTTGAGTCGCTGGAAACGGAGGCCGTTGCGGGCACCATCGGCAAGGATGCGGGGCACCAGGAAACACGAGAGCCCGCCAGGTGCCTGCGCGAGTATGAGAAATGCATCGCACATGGGCGCGGAGGTGAACCATTTGTGGCCGCTGAGCCGGTATTCGGCACCCGGACCGCCCCCATTGCTGGGCCGGGCGGTTGAGATGTTGGCCCGCACATCGGATCCGCCCTGGCGTTCAGTCATGCCCATGCCGAGCAGGAGCCCCTGCTTGTCGGCTGGAGGGATTGAACGCGGGTCGTAGGTGCGGGACAGAATCCGGGGTTCCCACCACTCGCTCAGATCTGGTTGATGGCGGAGCGAGGACAGCACCGAAGATGTCATCGAGACGGGGCAACCGTGCCCCGATTCGACCTGGGCGGTCAGATATGCCCGGGCGTTGCGGGTGACGTAGGCCCCCTCACCCGGTGGTTTCCCAAACCGACCGAAGTGGATCCCTTCAGAGACCGACACCTCCATGAGGGCGTGGTAAGCGGGGTGGTAGTCGACCTCGTCGATGCGCTCCCCAAACCGATCATGTGTCCGGAGCACCGGTGGATAGCGATTGGCCTCATCACCCCATCGGAAAACCTCCTCGGTTCCCACTCGTTCGCCGAAGTCAACCAGCTGATCCCTTTCGGTTTCGCCTCCTTCTCGGCTCACCGCTTCGCTCAGGACCGTATCGGTTGTGAACAAGTTGTACGGCTCCAGCGGCGGTGGTTGATTACTCATGACCATGTTGAGCAAACTACCGGTTCCATCGCGCAAACCGGGCAGTGTCGACGTATCCGTGGGCTG
>JBFGAX010000030.1:0-29402 GCA_041567895.1 Acidimicrobiia bacterium | reverse complement strand
TGGGGGAAGGTACCGCTCGCAGGCCGAAGGCCGAAGAGGGGATGGGGAAAGAAAACGAACAACCTCTAACCCGAATGGTCCCCCATCGGGAGATCCGAAGGATCGAAGATGGGGGAAGGTACCGCTCGCAGGCCGAAGGCCCAAGAGGGGTAGGGGGAAAGAAAACAGACAACCCCAGCCATGGAATTCGTTGAACCATCAACGTTGTCCATGCAAGGAGTCACACAAAGATCGCCGAAACCAAGCTGAATCCAAACCTTGCGCTGAGCCACTGACATCGCGTCTCGGTTTTTCTTCCCCCTACCCCACCTCCGTTCCGCTGCGCTCCACTCCGGAGCGGTACCTTCCCCCATTTCCGTTGACTTCGTCAACTCCCAACGGGGGACCATTAACGAAAGCCAACCGAATGGTCCCCCATCGGGAGATCCGAAGGATCGAACATGGGGGACCATGTTTGACGACGTTCAGTGAATTACAGCGTCGAGGTCGGCCATCAGGGCCGGTGCTCCCTCAATGACGGTCGGTTTGAAACCGAGTCGCTGGAAATAACGAACGTGGATGTCGCTGCCCGGTCGGGCCCAGATTCGGCGCCGTCCCTTCTCGGCAAAGAGACCGGAGCGGTCTGAGTACAAGTACTCGGCCACTTTGAAGTCCCGGTATTGCGGCACGACGTAGTCGAGCTCGACCTGAACCGACCCGTCCTCGCAGGCACGGCCAATGAAGAGACCTGCCGGAACCATGTCACGAAGAATGAATGCACGAACCTGGTTGTCTCTGCCCTCATACCTGAACCCCGGCTGATGATTCTCAATATCGGTCTCGTGAAATTTCACGAAGTGAGCGAGATACCGGGAGTCTGCGTTGAGCTCCAGCGTGGTAAAGAACTCGGTCTTCTTCGAGAGAAGCTTCTGGAGGAAAAACAGGTGCACCATGACGATCACGACATTCACGATCACGATGGGATACGCCTCGATCAACATCCCATATACCGCGAACGTGAAGGAACCAGCGAGCCCAACCAGACGTAGCTGAAGGATCGAGGTCCTCGTCAAGGAAAGGACGATCAATGCGGAACCGAGGTAGCCGACCAGCTCGGCTGTGGCGGGACTCACCGATCCGCTATTCGACGGCCGAGCGCAGCCCGAAGGCAGCAACCGTCTCGAAGAGAAGTCGCTCGGTCCGTTCGATGCTCTCCAGAGAAACCTTTTCGTTGTTGCCATGAAACATGGCTGCGAAATCGCTGGGCTTGAGCGAGTGCTCGTAAAGACCAACGCCGTATGCAACAGTTCCTCGCGGCCGGAAGAACCGCGAGTCGGTGGTCCCCGTGATCATCATCGGGAAGCGATCTCGTGTACCTTCAACTGCCTGAAGCCCGTCCCCGATCGCCTCCCAGAGAAGCCCGGACGACGGAGAACTATTCGCCACATGATCGTCCATCGCAGGAACTATCTCGATTCGGTCATACAGGTCGCCGAGCGCTTTTCGGAAGTGGTCATCCACATCTGCCACGTCGTGACCTGGCAGCACCCGTACATCCACATCGGCCTCGGTGGAATCTGGTATCACATTGGACTTCACTCCGCCATGGACCATGTTGGGACTGAACGTCATATGGGTGAGTGCGTGGACCCAGCGCGCCAGGCCAATGTCAGTTGCAGCGAGAATCTCGATGGCTTCGTCTACGAGATCATTTGATACCAGCATTTCGCTCAGCTCTCCAAATGCTCCGGTTTCGACGATCGCGCGCCATTCGTCCGAAATATGCACCGGTGCGGAAGATTCAACAAGGCGGGTGATAGCTGCTGCCATGTCGATCACGGCATTCTCACGGCCGTAGGGCTGGCTGCCGTGCCCGGGAACGCCCCGGCTGTGGAACTTGCGCCACATGGGACCCTTCTCGGTGGTTGTTATGGGGTAGAACGGGCCGGTGGGTGTCATCACCCGTGGCTGGCCGATCTCCGTCATGAGATAGTCGCAGGCGACAAGATCCCAGTACTCGTCAACCAGGAATTGGGCTCCGTATCGCCCTCCGCCCTCCTCATCAGCAACCGCGAGGTACACGAGATCACCCGGGAGCGGCGGCATCGACCCATTCAGATATTGCGAGAAGACGGTTGCCATCGTCGCAGTCAGATTCAGCATGTCCACGGCACCGCGTCCCCAAACGTATCCCTCCCGAATCTCTGCTGCAAAGGGATCTACATCCCAGCCATCCGGATTTGCCGGCACCACGTCGGTGTGACCCATCAGCATCAACGATGGTGCAGACGGATCCGTGCCCGGGATGCGATATACGAGGCTCCCCCGACCTGGTTGTCTCTCGCGAACCTCGCCTGGATCATCGAAGAACTCCTGCAACGTCTCGACCGACCGACTCTCGAAGCCACTGTCGATCGTGCCATCGTTCACGCATTCGTTTCGAATCAGCGCTTGCAGCAGCTGCACCGAATCACGCATCTCGAAGCGCCTCTTTCCATGTTCGAAACCGTTCGTGACGTTGACCATCCGGACCATAACCTTCTCCAGTTTTGCCGGAGAGGCTGAACCTGAACTGCTGGTCTACCCGTTCCGCGTCGACGGCCAGGTATTCGGCCTGGCCGACGGGTGGGCCTGCTCGCCACAACAGATAACGACCGATGCGCCGCTTGTATTCGACCGGTTCGCCGAGTTCATCCCCGAGATGAATCAATGCATCGGGAGCGCCAACCCATCCGGAAGCGGGTATACGAAACGTCCTGGTTGGAGTGGCAGGGAGGTCGGCAGTTTCATAGCGCTCGTCCGTGAAAGGCCGATCACCCGGTGGCAGAGCCACGTTGGCGATGGGTTCGGACTCCTCACCGATGGGCGCGGGATCCAAAGAAGCTTTCCCGGGCGGTGCACCGAACAGATCCTCGAACATTCGATACATCGAAGGAACGAGTTCTCGATGGGAATTTCGGGGATCTACCCAGTCGATGTCGTCTGCGTCGTCTCCTGCCAGCGGAACCCGATCCGCCCCGGCTGTCACCGACGCCCAGAAATCGACGAGCACAATATGAAAAGAGGGTGGGCTCCCACTCCCCAGGGCTTCCCCCACCCACGCGACTTCGCCGACGTCTATCGTGAGCCCCGTCTCTTCGGCTATCTCCCGAGCGGCCGTTTGCACGAGCGGTTCACCAAATCGAACTTTGCCTCCTGGAACCGCCCACAGGCCTTTTCCGGGGGGGCGGCCCCGTCGAACCACGAGGACCCGTCCCTCGTCGTTCGTGATGAGCGCTCCTACACCAATTACGGGTATCACGGCCGGAGCACTCACGCGGGTGGACGATGCATGACGATGGATCGAGCCGAGAATCCGCCGGCTTCAAAGAAATTCTTGGCGAGACGATGGCCGGGAAGCACGTGAGCATCGAATCGCTCAATTCCCAGCTTCTCGAGTTCGGCGATCGCGAAGTCGCGCATGGTCGCTGCCACCCCGACCGCCCTCGCCGGATTCTCTGTGAATACCAGGCGAATTGACGCCAGGCTCGTCCCGGATCCTTGCGGGAGCAAATCCTCGACCTGTGCCTGGAGAAATCCAACCGGATGTCCTTCGAGTTCTCCAACAACCACGAGAGCCCTTTCGTCTTCGAGAAGTGACCGAAACGAATCTTCGACTGGTTCAGCCAGACCATCTGCCAGCGACCACATGTCTTTGAGCGTCGTCATTTCCTCGGCGAGCAGTCGATACAAACGAACCAATTCGCCCAGGTCGTCTGGTGTGGCTCGCCGCGCGGTCGGTGTCACGACGCCAGCTTAGGCAGCGCAGTCCCTGCAGATTTTCTTCCTGGGTCCGGCCATCTGTGATCGTCGCAGGACGAGAAAACAAGACTGGCAAACAAACTCCTCCGACGAAACTTCTTCGGGATCGATATCGAGTGCCAATTCTGCGCGCCGGATCGATGCTGCCTCCGCCTTCTCGTCGACGAGCAGAGTCTCCGATTCTTCATCCGCTGTGAGCATCTGAAGTTCCTCTTCCTCGAGCTCACCGAGATCTGCATCGTCATCGTCGTCATCGTCGTCGTCATCATCGTCGCCATCATCTATGTCCACAGCGACATCATCGAGATCCTCGTCGTCGAGATCATCGTCGACGTCGTCGAGATCGTCGTCCAGGTCCTCATCGAGGTCCTCATCGAGGTCCTCATCGAGATCTTCGTCGAGATCGTCGTCGAGAGTCGGGTCATCAACCTCAGAGATCTTTTCTTTCGTAGCTTTCTTACGAGCCATCTCTTCCCCTATGTTGCCAACGTGTCCAACAGTCCGAGGCTCCCGGGCATCCCAGGGTTCCCTACATTTACAAGTAATCACCGGGGATCAAACCGGGTGCCTGACTGCACATTCCAGCGATTGGGACCGGCAAGGGCCTTGCGAGCGGCGATTATACGCCAGATCGCTCGCTACACAGACCTTTCCTCACATTTTGAAATCGATCATTCCCGGCAGGATGGAAGCGGTGAAGGATCCTGTCCCGAGATACTCCCCGTCGGCCTCCACGGGAGTTGGCCTCTCCGCGGAGACGTTGACGGTTTGGGCTTGAAGCCGACGGACGTCAGGCCTCCGCAGGTGGTTGCCGGTTCGGACCTGTGCGAAGACGGCGGGCACCGATCTTCGTTCGACGCTGAAAATCTGGACGTCCGCCAGGCCATCGGTCACCGTTGCCTTTGGTGCGATGTTGTATCCCCGACCGAAAAACTGTCCGTTTGCGATCACCACCATCAAAGCCGGAGATTCGACAAGCCTGTCTCCCGCTCGCACCGAAATCTGACGCGGTTGGAATGTGGGTAGCGAACTCCAAAACCCGATTTGGTAACGGGCGGGTCCCAAAAAACGCAGTTTCTCAGAACGTTTCACGGCCGCGCCGCCGATTCCCAGCTGTGCTACGTTGAGAAAGTATCGAACACCCCAGGAACCCTCGAGCAAACCAACGTCACTTCGATAAACGCGTTCACCGGCCAAATGGGCAACCGCCGCAATTGTGTTCTGCGGGATCGCGAACATCCGGATGAAGTCACTACCGGTACCGGCCGGAAGAGCGCCGAGGACCGGGGGGTCATCCCACGGCTCGGCGAGTACAGCGTTGAGGACGATATTCATGGCACCGTCTCCGCCCATCGCCACGAAATGGCCGTGACCGGCTCCCCGTGCGCGGTTTACCGCCTGTTGAACATCGCTCGCAGTCGCAGTTCTGTGCAAGTCGTAAGCCAGATCGTGATCAACCAGTGCCTGTTCAACCGATCGCCATAGTGAGGGATTCCACGCCTTCGGCCCAACCAGAATTTGCCATCTCATCCGACGCCACCGGCTGCTACGACACCACGATCGATGGCGGTGATTGCAAACTGGGCCTGTACGGACAGGGACGGCATTACTTCGCGAACCTGGCGAAGCACATCGAGCAATTGGCGCATCGTCCGTACGAAATCTCCAGCTGAGCCCGCGTCATCGTCAAACAGCTCTCCTAGATCCCAGCCGGACACCCAGCCGTGCGCCAATTGTGCGAATCCGGCTTCCGGTGGCGGCGTCGTTGGAACGTTGTGCTGTTCCTCGATCTGGTTGAGTTCCTCGCATGTGATGGCGAGAAATCCAAATCCAGCGTGTACGGATGGCGTGGGGAAGCCTGGCTCGGAGTCGTCTCGCCTCGGCTCGAACACAAACCCCGACAGCACCGCAGCCAGTTCGGGTGGTTCGAGATCGTCATAGTATCCACGACGGCCGCACTCGGCCAGCAGGAGATCCCTCGAGTTGTATACGCCGCGGAGCATGGATCCTGCCTCGGTCAACGACCATCCGTCGACGTACTGCCACTCCCCCAGAACTCCGAGAGAGCCCTTGAGCTGATCGAGCAGACTGGCACCCGACCTTCGCAGGCGAGCCGCATATCGAGCTTCGGCTTTTTCCAGGTTGGCGATTCTCTTTCGCAGGTCACGCGCAAGTTGTGCATCAGGATGCAAGTCGGCAACAGGTTCCCAGCGGTCGGGCTCCCAACTGGATAGCGAATCGGCGACTGCGCGTTTGAATCCATCCTCACGCGGTTTGAATGGCTTCGGCAGTTGGACCCGCCCAACCCTGGCAGTTTCGAGTGGTAAGTCGTCGATGCGAATCCTCTTCAGTCTCCCTGATGTCGTCAAAAACTCCATCTGTGGCTTGGACGTGCGACTCCGTGCGAGCATGACCATGAGCTCGGAACTATCGGCCGAGGGAATCTGGAGAACATCGCCCGGATTTGTCTTACCGACAAACGTGCGCCGAAGCTTGACCGGGTCTTCTGCAGCCGAGGTACGTGCAGCCTCGTCTAGCTGCTTCCAACGACCCCTCGCCTCGTGCAAGCGTTTGCTGGCCTCGGCCCGTTCCTCTTCGTCGGCCAGTGAAGCCTGGACCCTGCGAAATTCCCCGAACGAAGCCTCGAGCAGAGCTTCGGCCCTGGGTCGATCGTAATTGGCTATCAGGTTGACCGTCATGTTGTACGTCGGACGGAAACTCGAGGTGAGTGGATACGAGCCTCTGGCGGCTATCGGAACCAGCCGCTCGATGGGTTCGTACGGCGAGTGGAGGATCACAGCAGTTCCCTGCTCATCGAGTCCACGACGCCCCACCCGGCCGGTGAGCTGTGTGAAGTCTCCGGGTGTCAAGAGTTCGTGGGTTTCGCCGTTGAATTTCGACATGCTCTCGATAACCACGGACCTGGCAGGCATGTTGATTCCGAGAGCCAGCGTTTCTGTTGCGAACACAACCGGGACCAGCCCTGACGTGAAGAGCTCCTCGGTGGTTTCTTTGAAGGCCGGAACCAGTCCGGCGTGGTGTGATGCGACGCCGCGTCCCAGGCGATACAACCATCCCTCAAAACCGAGGGCGTCCAGATCCAAGGGATCCAAATGCATGGTTCGCTCGGTGGCAAACCGCACGATCTCGTCCTCCTCTTCCGTGGTGGTCAACCTCATCGCAGAGGCGACCTGGCGGGCGCCTTCGTCACATCCGTTTCTTGAAAACACAAAGAAGATGCAGGGCAGAAGATCGCGATCCTGAAGATGCTCAACCATGCGCACCCGCCTCGGCGTGTGGAATCGTCTGCGTCGCTTGTCCGATTTACGGAGCAACCGGATCAGATCGGGGTTCGGATTGCTACCCGATCTGCCGAATAGCGGCTCCACTACGGTTGTATCCCGGGTTTTGTCGTACACGGCGTACTCGACCGCCAGCGGTACCGGCCGTTTCTCCGTGTGCACCAACTCGACCTCACCCCTTCGCGACTCCAGCCAGTCACGAAACTCGGACGCATTGGATACGGTCGCCGACAGCCCGACGATGCGAATGTCATGAGGCAGATGGATGATCACCTCCTCCCAAACAGCTCCCCGTTCTCGATCCGACAGGTAGTGGATTTCGTCGAGAATCACCATTTCGAGATCATCGAGATCGTGGTTTTCGGCGTAGATCATGTTGCGGAGCACTTCCGTGGTCATGACCACTACCGGCGCTCTTCCATTTATGGAGTTGTCGCCGGTCAACAACCCCACATTCTCCGTCCCGAACAGGTCTTGGAAGTCGATGAACTTCTGGTTCGACAGTGCCTTGATCGGCGTCGTGTAGAACGCCCGCATTCCCCGATCGACTGCCTGATGGATCGCAGCTTCGGCCACGACCGTCTTACCGGATGCCGTAGGGGCTGCGACCAATACCGATTCGTTTCTGGCCAGGGCTTCAAACGCTTGAACCTGAAAGGGATCCGGTGGAAACGGCAGACTCGAGATGTACTCGCTGAGGCTCACTTTTTGAGAATGTACTTGATGGCGAGAATCGTGAGTTCGTACATGACATAGAGGGGACCTGCGAGCACGAGCAGGGTGAACGGATCGCCTCCCGGAGTGACCCCGGCGGACACCACGAGAATCCCGAACGCAACGTACCGGCGAACAGATCTGAGTTGTTCGGTTCGAACCAAGCCCGCCGCACCTGCCGCAAACAGGAAAACCGGGTATTGGAAGGCCAGGCCAAAGACGAGGAGATAGCGAATGGCAAAGTTGACATACGCGGAGACACCAACGGTATTGCCGAACGTCTCGCCAAATCCGAGGAGGAAGCGGAGAGCCTGCGGCATGGTCCAATAGGCGAAGATCGTGCCCACCACAAACAGCAGCGTGAGGGACAAAATCAGGGGCACGACCCACTTCTTCTCTCGCTTCGTCAGGGCCGGACTCACGAACGCCCAGATGTGATAGGTCCAGATTGGCGTCGAGAACACAATTCCCCCAAACAAACTGAGGCGCATCACGATGGACAACGATTCGGCCGGCTCGAAGAAGTTGAGAGGATCGTCGGTCACGCGTTCCCACGGGTTCTGAATCAATGCCAGCAGCCAATCGCGGAGAAAAAAGGACACGATCGACAAAACGACGACTGACCCGGCGGCCCACGCGAGTCGATCGCGCAGTTCCCGCAGGTGCCCCATGAGCGGCATCGCCTCGGTGGTCACAACTTCATTTCGTGGGTTGTCACGTCGCAGGTCTTTCGGCAGGCGGATCGTCCACCGTTGATCCGCTTCCCGCCGGTGCCTCATCCGGATCGATCTCGATCCCAGACGTGACCTCGCCTTCCGGGGAGACGTAGGAAGTCTGCGTCGAAGCCTTGGCAGCCAGCTCACCAACGTCCTTGCCTGCCGCGGCGATCTCCTGCCCGACCTGAGAGACGTCAGCGACAGCTTCCTTGAGGGGATTGGTGATCTCGGAGGTTTCGGCCTCTAGCTCTCTTCGAAATGACGCAGCAACGGATTGCAGTTGGGCGTAGTACTCGCCCGCCTTTCTGATCATCCCGGGTAACCGCTCAGGACCGAAGATGAGAATTGCGGCTATGCCGAGGGCCAGGAACTCCCAGGAGTTGAAATCGAACATTGCGGGGTCAATCGTAGACCCCGACTGACGTTACAGACCTATCCGGCCTCGAGGTGCTCGGACCAGTTCTCGCTGTCGAGCTTGCCGGCGAATGACAGGATTTCTGCCTCCGAGATCGGCATCGCTGCCGTGGAGGGGTGCGTGACCGGGGTTGCCACCTCGTAGCGGACCCCGCTTGCGAGGAGGATCGTCACCACTCGCTGCGAGGCCGGCTTCCGCTCGGTTTGATCGCAATACGGGCATTGGAATATGTATTCGCCCTCGACTTCGTCCTCTTCGAGCTCCAGCCACAGATCGCCTGGTACGAGTTCGATATCTCCGCATGCATCGCAAGTTGTTCTGATTGTCGTCATTTGTTACTGCCGCTCCGTCTTCATTGCTTGGTGGGTATCGACGACCCGATTGGATTCTTTGAGGACTAATGCGAGGTATAGGCCCATGTGACTAGACATGACTATGCACATTTCGGTCTTGAACTAGCTCTTTTCAGGTGTGTAGCGGGCCAGCAAGAGCCGCTTGTGATTCTCCAATTCCGTCGCAACCTCGGGCCCGTCGAGCAGCGTCGCGTCGCTACCGAGGCGTAAGAGAAGCCTCGCAACAGTGGCAGGTGAACTCGCGTAGAACTCGATGACGTCTTCTCCCCTTTTCACGACCGGGTAGTACTCGGCCACCCAACGCGCGGAAGAACCAAGACGGATAGTGGCGCGCACGTCATCCTCGTTCGGGGTGTATTCGACGACAGGTTCCAGGTCTTGCACAGGCATCTCGTAACCGCCAGGAAGAACGTTCATATCCCGAATGCGGTCGACACGAAATACTCGCTTGTCGGCTGCGTTTCGGCAGTGGCCCGCGACGTACCAATTTCCCAAAGTACTGAAGACGGACCATGGCTCGACAACACGGGTGGTGGTCTCGCCCGTGCTGACCTTGCTGTACACCAGCTCGACCGGCTGTCGATCAGAGATGGCTGCCCGCAGTGTTGCGACCGGCTCAGGTTCGGCGTCGAGGTTGACAACGAGGGATGTTTCTGCGTCGGGAAACAGTGCCGATGAGAGCTTCTGCACGGCCGTGTTGAGAGCTTCAGGTGCCTGGCCGCTCGACATGAGGGCCATGCCTGAGGCGAGCAACACGAGCGCTTCTCTGGGGCTGAACTGAGAAGGCGTTGCGAAATAGTCGGCCATGTCCACCCACACCGCCCCGTCTTCGATGTCGGCGTCGATCAGATCGCCAGGACCGTAGCCCGGAAGCCCGCACATGAAGATGAGATTGAGATCATCTACGAGCTCGGCTTCCCTCGTGTAATCAAACCGATCCATCACTTCGGCGAGATCAGCTCCGGGATGCGCAATGACGTACGGCAACATGCCGAGGATACGACGAAGGCGTTTGACGGTCCTGGGACTGGTCATGACGTCGCAACGCCGCTGATATGGGAAACCAAACGATCCCGAAGTTCTTGCGGTTCGAGGATTTCAGCTTTATCGACGAACCCGATGATCCATCCGATGAAAGCGGCCGGGTTCGCGACCGGAAAGGACGCGGTTGTCGACCCATCCCTGGCTGCCTCCGTCACCGCCCCGGGCGGGAGTTCGCGACGCGCCAGCCAGGCGACGTCTGCATCAAACCGGACGGTGGCCTGGTACGACTCGTCTCCAGCCTCCCATGGACGTTCGATCATCGCCTCGTCGACCCGAAAACCAGCCGGTCTCTGAAAGGCCTCATCTTCTTCGCCAACCGACAGCTCGTTGAGGCGATCAACCCGGTAGACCCTGATCTCATCGATGTCGCGCTGGCGGCCAACGACATACCAGTGACCGTGGCGATGTGCCAGCCCGTATGGCTCCACTTTGCGTTTCTTGTCGCGATAGCCGAACTCGACGCGAGCGTGGCGCGACACTGCATCGAACAGTGCGGTGACCGTATCGAGATCGGCTCCCAGATTGGCGGCCAGGGGTTCGCCGGTCGTCGACGAGGGCGCACCACCCAGCTTGAACATCGCTTCGGGACCCGTTGGTTCCCCTCCCACCCGCACCACCTGGGCGGCAAGCCAGAGTGCAGCTCGCTCCTCATCCGTGAGGCCAGGATCAACGAGCTGGTACTCGTCAGGATCCACCACATAGCCAAACTCGACTTCCCAGTGGTCCGTCGGAGCAAGCTTCATGGGAATGCCAAGTCCTCGAAGGAGATCCTTGTCTCGTTCAAACATCCTTCGAAACGCCTCGTCGGTGGGCTGGTCGTAGCCTGCGACCGTAAATCTGATCTCTTCCGCCGATACCGGTCGTCCGACCGTCAACAGAAAGGCGAGGAGGTTGATGATGCGTTCGATGACTTTGTTCAAGATCCAGTCCGGTGTCTTGTGATGGGCACTCCGGTTTTCCGACGACGGGAAGCGTATGTCAACGAGGTCGGTGGATGAAGCACTCTCGCCGCGATTTGCAGGGAGACCGGGAGTCCCTGCTCAGAGGCTGGCGATGAGCCGTTCCACACGCTCGTCGACCGCTTTGAAGGGGTCTTTGCAGAGCACGGTGCGCTGAGCCTGGTCGTTGAGCTTGAGATGGACCCAGTCGACGGTGAAATCACGCTTGTTGGCCTTGGTAGCCTTGATGAAGTCACCCCGGAGCTTGGCGCGTGTGGTCTGGGGTGCGGTGGTCATCGCCTTCTCGATGGCCTCATCGGTCACGACCCGATCCATCATCCCCCGGTTCTGAAGAATGTAGAACAAGCCTCGTTGCTGATTGACGTCGTGATATGCGAGATCGAGCAGCGACAATCGGGGCGAGCTCATGGCGAGGTCGTGTTTGGCCCGGTATTGCTCGATCAGGTGGTACTTGGCGACCCAGTCAACCTCCCGTTTCAGACCAAGCGGGTCCTTCTCGAGATTGGTCAACAGATACTCCCACATCTCAACGGCCTTCTCGACCTGGGGAGGGAATCCGGTGGTTCGTCCAAACCGAACAGCGCGCTCTAGATACTCCCATTGCATATCGAGCGCAGACAGCTCGCGGCCATTGGCGAGTCGAACCTTGCGGCGGCATGTCATGTCGTGGCTGATCTCGCGAATCGCCCGAATCGGGTTTTCCAGCGAGAGATCTCGAAACACAACCTCGTCTTCGAGCATCTGCAAGATGGCGAGGGCGGCGCCAACCTTCACGAAGTTGGTGTATTCGCTCATATTCGAATCGCCCGCAATGACATGGAGCCGCCGATAGCGCTCTGCGTCTGCATGTGGTTCATCCCTGGTGTTGATGATGGGGCGACTCCTCGTCGTTGCCGATGACACGCCTTCCCAGATGTGTTCGGCGCGCTGGGCCAGGCAGTACACGGTTCCACGGGCGGTGTGTAGCAATTTGCCTGCTCCCGCAAAGACCTGACGGCTCACGAAGAACGGAATCATGGTGTCGATCATCTTCTGAAAGTCAGCCTGTCGGCCAACCAGATAATTCTCATGACAGCCGTATGAGTTCCCCGCCGAATCGGTGTTGTTCTTGAAGAGATACACATCTCCTCGAATGCCCTCCTCCTCGAGCCGCTTTTCGGCCGAATCGACCAGGGCGGCCAGCACTCGCTCGCCGGCCTTGTCGTGAGCAACTACGTCCAGAACGTTGTCGCACTCGGGAGTGGCGTATTCGGGGTGGCTCCCCACATCCAGATAGAGCCGCGCTCCGTTCTCGAGAAACACGTTCGAGGAACGACCCCAGCTGACGACGCGTCGGAAGAGATATCTGGCGACCTCATCGGGAGATAGCCGTCGTTGGCCGCGCAGCGTGCAGGTGACGCCGTACTCGTTCTCGATTCCAAAAATGCGCCGATCCATGCAGACCAGAGTACCCCCTCGCTGTGATTGGGCATCGGACCAGGCCGTCGACAGCCTTGAAAAGGCCTTGACGGCACTTGAATGGCGTTGAGATGGCGTGGAGTCCGGATGCTCCTGCCTTCACGGTTAGGCGGTGTTGCGGGCGGTTTCTATTTCGTCTGCCGACAGTCGCCGAAAGGAGCGGCGACCGTTGTTGCGATCGACGACTGCCGCTTCCCACTCGTGTGATGGAATGGTTCGCTCCTCCACTGCTTCGAAGGCACCGATCGCCATTGCAATTGCGGCATCGAGCGACAGACCACTCTCATAACGCTCTCGTAAGACCTCCGTCAGTTCTTCTTCCTGACCGCCGATCGCACAGAAATCGCGCTCATCGCCTAGCGTGCCGTCATAGCGAATGCGAAACAGCCGGTTGTCGTCGGGTTCCTTCCCGACTTCTGCGATCAGAAGCTCGATCTCGTAAGGCTTCGGTTGATTGGTGAAAACCGTGCCCAGCGTCTGGGCATAGGCGTTTGCGAGTCCTTTGGCGTTGACATCTTCCCGGCCGTAGTTGAAGCCTTTCACGTCTGCGTGTCGGATGCCGGCAACACGAAGCGATTCGAACTCGTTGTATTTGCCGACGCCTGCGAAGGCAATCTTGTCGTACACCTCACCGATCTTGTTGAGTGCCCGGCTGGGATTCTCAGCAACAATCAGGATCCCCGTGTCGTATTCGATGGCGAGGATGGACCTGCCCTTGGCAATTCCTTTCCGGGCGAATTCGGCCCGGTCCTGCATCAGCTGTTCTGGCGGGACGTAGAACGGCATCGTCATGATTGGCGCTCCATGACCTCGCGCGAAATTCGTTCGACTTCCTCATCGTCGAGTTCGTGATATCCGCTTTCTTCGACGATCGCGACAATGGGATAGATGCCCCGCTGGATATCGGGGCCGCCCGTGGCGGTGTCCTCATCTGAAGCAGCCACGATTGCCTCAATGGCAGCTGCGGCTGCCTCCTCTCTGGTGAGGTCGTTGCGGTACACGGCCCTGAGGTAGGCCTTCGCATGGACGCTTCCGGAACCGGTTGCCGCATACTCGACTTCTTCGTACCTTCCGCCGACGACGTCATAGGTGTAAATGCGGCCTTGTCCATCGCTTTCGTCGTAGCCGCAGAACAATGGCACCACCGCCATCCCCTGGAGAGCGAGAGGCATCTGATTGCGAACGAGCGCTCCCAGATAGTTCGCCTTGCCCTCGAGTGACAGCCTGTTGCCCTCTAGCTTTTCGTAATGCTCGAGTTCGGTCTGAAAGAGCTTCACGAGCTCCATTGCAATTCCGGCGGTACCGGCGATTGCCACCGCAGAATGTGAATCGGCAGGAAATACCTTGTCCATCCGCCGGTGTGCGATCAGGTTGCCCATCGTCGCCCTGCGATCCCCCACCATGGCAACGCCATCGGCTGTTTTGAGAGCAAGCACAGTGGTGGCTTCCGGCGCGCCTGCATGGTCGATAGCGGCCGGGTCCCATGATGGCATCTGCCCGGCACGTCGCAGCAGATCTGTGAAGCTCGATTCGTGCCGGTCGTGTTCGAATCCGTTCGGGAGATCCAAACTCACTCTCCGCCCTTTTGGACGTAGTTCTTCACGAATTCCTCGGCGTTTTCTTCGAGCACCGAATCAATCTCTTCGAGAAGATCATCGATCTTCTCTGTCAATTCCTCGCCGGTTTCGGACGATTCGATTTCGGCCTCGACCTCGTCGTTCGACTCGGATCTCGATGAGCTCTGTTCCCGTTCGGTCATACCGGTTTCTCTTTTCTCTCAAAAGCCCTGGGTCTGTGCAGTTTCTGCCCGACAAAGGTATCTATCAGTATGGCGCGTGAGCGTGACACAGCTGACATTATGCCCCGGGGCCCGGACGCACCGGGTCGATCAGGCCGAAAGTCCTTCGATCAGAGCCTTGGGGTCGGGTGAGGCATCCAGCAACGCTTCGACCAGCTCCCGGTTTCCATTGAGCGGCTCCATCATGGGAATCCGCTGATGGACGTCGGTTCCTATGTCGAACACCAGTGAATCCCAGTTCGCAGCTTTCAGCCACTCCTGGTACCGACGAACGCATTCACCGCGAAAATAGGCTCTTGTCCGTTCCGGAGGTCGGTCGACGGCTCCTGCGATCTGCTCAGGCGTGAAGAGGGTGCGCATTCGCCCGGATCGCGTGAGTTTGTGGTGCAGACCCCGCTTGGCGTCAATTTCGTGATATTGAAGCGCGACCATGGAAAGCTTTGGATCGTCCCAGGCGAGTCCATCCCGGTCTCGATACTGGTCGAGCAGCTGCATCTTGGCTGTCCAGTCGAGTCGATCCGCAGTCAACAACGGATCGGATTCGAGATCGGTCAATAACGATTCCCACTCGGCGATCACCAACTCGTAACTATCTGGCAGCTCTTGGTTGTCGACATACTTGGCGGCCTGCTCGAACATGCGCCACTGCAGGTTCAATGCCGTGACAACTTCCCCGTTGTCGAGTTCCACGGTGTGTTTGAGACTCGGATCATGGCTTATCTGCCAGTGCGCGTTCACCGGATCGATCAGCCTCGGAGGATCTATGAGGAACTCATCCTCGATCATGGACAACATGAGAGCGGTTGAGCCGAGCTTGACCAGCATCTGAACTTCCGACATGTTGGCATCGCCGACGATCACATGGAGGCGTCGGTACTTGCTCGGATCACCGTGCGGCTCGTCTCGCGTATTTATGAGCGGTCGCTTGAGCGTGGTTTCGAGGCCGACCTCTTCCTCGAAGAAGTCCGCTCTTTGCGTGATCTGGTACGGCACGGCCGTGCGACCATTCTCGGCCTTGAGTTTTCCCGAGCCGGTGATCACCTGCCGGCTGACCATGAACGGCAGCAGATGGCTGACCACATCGCCGAACGGAACGTGACGACTGAGCAAGTAGTTCTCGTGCGCCCCGTACGAGTTGGATTTCCCGTCGGAATTGTTTTTGTGCACCAGGAGCTCTTCGCCGTCTTCAAAGACATTTACCGAGCCTTCTCTGGCTCTGGCGATGACGACCTCACCTGCCTTGTCGTACAGCACCGCCTCCAGCGGATCGAAACACTCTGGCGATGAGTATTCGGGATGGGCGTGATCGACGTAGAGTCGCGCACCGTTTGCCAAAACCACATTCACCAATCCGCTGTCGAGATCGGGGATGAATCCGCCTTCGGGTCCGTACCCACGAGCATCGCGCCCCGGGCTCTCTTCCTCATGCGACCACTGAATCCGAGCACGTAGGCCGGCGTACGAGTTGACGAGAATCGAAGAAAGCAAAACAGGATTGAACTCCGGGTTGCCACGCAGAGCGATTCCGAACTCGGTCTCGGTCCCTATGACCTTGTGAATGGCCCTGGTCACATTGTCCTCATCTCTTCCCCACTACCCACCATGGCCTGGAATATCGTTCGTGCGTCGTAGCTCCACGGTGAACGACTGCATTTGCAACGATGGCTCCAGGCCGGAAGGTCAGCTTAGAGGCGTCCAAGGGGAAACTGGCCTACAGACCGGGGACGCCATGGAGTCGACCCGCTGACCTCTCTAGAGATATTGACCGGTCGACGTTGTCTCGATCGTCCGGCTCTCGCGGTCACCTTCGATGAGCGTTCGCACATACACGATACGCTCACCCTTCTTTCCACTGATCTTCGCCCAGTCGTCGGGATTGGTGGTGTTCGGCAGATCCTCTTGTTCGCGAAATTCCCGCACGACTGATCCAATCAAATCGGCCGCCCTGATGCCACCGAGCCCTGTCTCGATCTCGCGCTTGATGGCTTCTTTCTTGGCGCGTCTTACCACATTTTCGATCATTGCACCGCTGCTGAAGTCCTTGAAGTACAAGACTTCTTTGTCGCCGTTTGCGTACGTGACTTCGAGGAATCGGTTTTCGTCACTCACGTCGTACATTGCGTCGACGGCCGCATTCACCATCGCACTCATCATCTTCTGTCGATCACTTCCGTGCGACGCCAACTCGTCGGCGTCGAGGGGGAGATCTTGTTTGAGGTAAATGGAAAAGATCTGGCGAGCAGCTTCGTTGTTCGGCCTGTCGATCTTGATTTTCACGTCAAGCCGTCCTGGGCGAAGGATTGCGGGATCGATCAGATCTTCGCGGTTGGACGCGCCAATGACAATGACATTCTTCAGTGCCTCGACACCGTCGAGCTCCGAAAGCAACTGGGGGACAATCGTCGATTCGACGTCGGACGAGATTCCCGTACCGCGGGTGCGGAACAGGCTGTCCATCTCGTCGAAGAAAACAATCACCGGCACTCCCTCGTCCGACCGCTCCTTGGCTCGTTGAAAGATCAAGCGAATTTGACGCTCGGTTTCGCCGACGTACTTGTTCAGGAGCTCGGGACCCTTGATGTTGAGGAAGTACGACCTGGCGTCAGCGTGACCTTCCTTTTCGGCCACGGCTTGAGCGAGGTTGTTGGCAACAGCCTTGGCGATGAGTGTCTTCCCACAACCGGGAGGACCGTAGAGCAAAATGCCTTTTGGTGGTTCTAACTGATAT
The DNA here is from genome assembly GCA_041567895.1 of Acidimicrobiia bacterium. Taxonomy (GTDB): domain Bacteria; phylum Actinomycetota; class Acidimicrobiia; order Spongiisociales; family SHLN01; genus JABDOU01. The sequence continues at coordinate 12,135 of JBFGAX010000030.1, read as the reverse complement.
TCGACGAAACGGTCCTTGTGTACGAAGGGAAGCTCGACGGCGTCTCTGATCATCTCAATCTGATCCGTCAGACCACCAACCTGGTCGTAGGTCACATCCGGAACCTCTTCGAGGACCAGTTCCTCAACCTCGGGTCGAATCAAGCGTTCGAGTACGAGCCCGGTCTTCGGCTCGATGCGAACATGGTCTCCGACCCGAACGAATTCGCCGAGCATGGGTTCCGAGCGGCGCACCACCCGCTCTTCATCTCCGCGAGAGAGAATCAAGATTCTCTCTTCGTCCATGATGTCTTTGACCGTTACGACGTCTCCCTGGATGGTGAAGTCGCGGATATCGACCACGTTGTAAGCCTCGTTCAACAAAACTTCCTGGCCCCGCTCGAGGGTTTTGATCTCGATCGTCGGCTCGACATTCACGCGTAGTTTTCGACCACCGGTGAACACGTCTGCGGTTCCGTCGGCGTTGATACCCAGAATGGTTCCAAAAGGGTTCGGGGGCGAAGTGAGTTTCTCTACCTCGTCACGAAGTATGGCGAGCTGTTCGCGTGTCTCCTCGAGTGCCACACTGAGCTTTTCGTTCTGGGATGCGGCCTGGGACAGCTGTCCCTTTGTTTCGAGAAGTCGCTCTTCGAGCACCCGGACCCGGCGGGGAGAGTCTTGCATGCGGCGGCGCAAGATCATGATCTCATCTTCGAGATTCCGGATCGTTGCCCGGAGCTCGGCCACGTCTCTGGCTTCGTCGCTCATAGGTTCCTTATCGGTCGGCTGTCTGCCCTGAATAAGCAGTATACGAGTGGGTCAAGATAGGGAATCAAACCGCGAAAAACGCGGTAATGACTCCCAAATTTTGCCATGGTTCGGGCGAATTCGGACGAAAACGCCGGGAATTCTCACCCACCATTCGCATCGATCCGTCAGATCGCCGGGCATCCTGCGTAGAAGCCCCACGGGGCCGACAGGTGCCTATCGAAAACAGAAGAAGGAAAACAGACAGGGAAAAAGGCGCCCAGAGGCGCCCTTTGTCGCGCGTCGATGGAATCAATCAGGGTTCGATGAAAATACACTCACCGGGGCATTCTTCGGCCGATTCGACGACAAGATCTTCCTGGCCGGATGGCACAACGGCGAGCCCCTCAGCGCCCTCAGGATTGCCCTTTTCTGCCGCGAAGACTTTTTCGCCTTCACGGACATACGCCAGGCCATCGTCGAGCAAAACGAACACATCGGGCGCGATCTCTTCGCAGAGACCGTCTCCGGTGCAAAGATCTTGATCAATCCAAACTTTCACATCGAACCCTTTACTTCGTCAGCTACGTACTGCTGCTTGGCTGCCGTAATCCGGCTGCTCTCTTACGTCACCAACGAGTGTACTCCGCCGCCGGCGCTGTCTCGATCGATCTCACGGATCGCCTGCCAGCTTGCGAGCGAACGTCAGGAATCCGGTGTGTCCGATCATGCGATGGTCGGGCCTCACGGAGCGGCCCGAGACGTTCCAGGTGCGCTGCATGACCTCGAGATGGGTCACGTCGGCAAAATTCCCCGCCTGGTCGAGCGCGTCCTGAATCAACTGGAGCTGAGGAACCGTCGGCACGTAGGTGGTCAGGACTCCGCCCGGTTGCATCGTGGCGGCGACCGCGGGCACAACTGCAAAGGGCTCGGGAAGATCGAGCACGACTCGATCCGGGCGAACGTCGTCAAGAGCATCGGAGACTTCGCCGATACGTAGCTCGATCCATGCCGGTTTCTCCCCGAAGAATCGTTCGATGGTTGTGGCTGCGTGGGCTGCATGGTCCTCACGTCGCTCGACCGAGATCAGACGCCCGCTTTGGCCGATGATGCGTCCTAAGGCGCACGTGAGGGCCCCTGACCCGGTTCCGGCCTCGACGACAGTTTGTCCCGGAGCGATATCTCCCCAGATGATGATATGACCCATGTCCTTGGGGTACACGACCTGGGCTCCGCGCTTCATCTTGAGCACGAAGTCGGCGAGGCGCGGGTGGAGTGCTGTCAGCTTCGCTCCGGCACTCGACTCCACAGTACTGCCCGAATCGAGGCCGATGATTTCGTCGTGAGGTACGAAACCTCGGTGAAAATGGAACTGGCCACCCGGCAGGAGCTGAACGAGGTATTTACGATCTTTGGGATCGATCAGCATGCACTGATCGCCCGCCTCGAATTTCACGATTTCATTCGGATCTCGAGCCGACAGAACGCACAGGTGTCTCCGGTTGTGGGCTGTCCGCACGACTGGCAGGTCGTGAGTTCTGGTTGTTCCGCCGCGAATCGATCAGACGCTCGCTCCAGATATCCGAAAAGGAAGCGGTGTTTGGCGCCCGGTGCCCGGTCCTCGAGTTCGTTGAGCCATTCCTTCATCCTTATGCCCGTATTTCCTTCGACCATCGGGCACTCTTCGACCTCGTACTCGATGCCATTCAACACGCAATAGGCAGCGGTTTCGCGCTCCGCCAACCTGATGAGGGGTTTGACCTTGCGAATCAATCCGTCGTCCGACGCAGGCAGGACCGGATGTTGTCGACCGATGTACTCCATGTTCCACTGCAACACATTGCCCATGAGCGTCGCCGCCTCATCGTCCAGATTGTGGCCCATGACGAGTGCGTCGTAGTTGCCATCCAGGGCAGCCTGATTGAGAATGTAACGCTTCGAGAGGCCGCAAACCGAGCATGGGACCCGCTTCGTTTGCGTCGCTGCCTCGGGGATCGTGAAGCCATACCGGGTGGAGAGATCAACGATCTCGAGCTTCAACCCCCTGTTCGAAGCGAACGATTCGCAATACCTGCGGCTGACATCGCTATATGCATGATCATCGCCGCCCCCGATACCGAGTTCGAGATAGACCCCATCGACCGCGTAACCGAGTTTTGTGAGAATGTCCCATAGGGCCAGGCTGTCTTTTCCTCCGGAGACGCCAAGCAGCAGCCGATCTTCGGGTTTGATCATGTTGTAGTCATTGATGGCCTTTTCGACCTGACGGATCGCATGCTCGGTGAAATGCGCTGGACAGAACGCTGCGTTGTGCCGCCTGATCTTGATCGCGGCCTTGCCCCTGCACACCCGACATTTCATCGAGACCGGATCCCCGCAGAATCGTCAGCCACCCGAAATCACCGGCCGCAGCTCGATGACATCATCGGGCTCGAGATGCTCAGATGACATGAGCAATTCGCCGTTGCGTATGACCAGCACAGTCTCGGGAAGGATGTCCATGCGTTTGAGCACGGAACTCACGGTTGACAGGCCATCGACCTCCACCTCCCGAGTGGGATGGCGAAGAATGACCTTCATCAGCTGGTCAATACTCCGGCAAGTACGGTCAGCACCATGCCGAGCACGACGACGACAGCCACGATCTGAACAAATTTTTGGCGGTTCTTAAACACGTCCCGGAAGCCTAACCTGCAAACCGTGAACTTCTACCGCTACGCCATTGCACAGCTTTTCAAGTCCACCCGAACGCGCCAATCTCCGTGGATCATCGGATTCTGGGCCGGTGCCTCGGTCTTTAGTTGGCTCAGGAAACGCACCGCTCCCAAGAAGGTTCGGTTGACGCGAAAAACATTGAAGCCCGGTGCGAGCTACATCGTGAGGGTTCCCAAGGGCAAAGGTCCTGTCGGATCGGATCTCTCGGCCATCACGGGCGATCTCATCAAGGACGTACCGATATCCCGACGCCAGCTCAAGAACATGGACCGAACCAGGCGCTAGCGAATCCGATAGACCTCGAGCTGTTGGCCGGCCACGCTTCCCCCTTTTCGTCGACCCCAGAGGAAGACGACGGCCATCACGATCACAGCGACGATCGCCACGATGGTTCCCTTGTTTTTGATCGATGCAGCCGTTTCATCTACTGCCTGCTGCAATTCGCCGAACTTCTTCTTAAGGTCGTCTGGTTCGATCACGCAATATCCTCTTGTTCGGTGCCCCCTGCGGGAGGTCTCACTGTACCGGGACCTGCCGGGTCAACCGCCATCCTTCGACTGCGTCGCACGCCATCCGACGAGCGCTGCCAGGAGCAACAGCACGACCCCGCTGATCATGTAACCGGTTCCTTGCCATATGGTCGTGTCCGGGAGTAGTCCGATCACGATCCTCATCCCGGCGACTCCCAGAAACAGTGTCGCCAGGCCGAAGACGAAAGCCGCCGCAACCCCGTAACCGGCAACCTTCCCGAGGTTTCTAGCGGGCTCCAGCGTTTCTTGCCTCAGGTATTGCTTCGATAGGTCGAAGGCTTCGCGAGCGAGTTCGGGGATTTCCTGGGTGGCGGACATGCGACAAATCTAGTTCCTCGCCCCATGACGCGCATTCGCTCCCGGCCCTGCGTCCCGACACAACTCCCGCTGTTCACATCATGACGCTCAACGTCATGTCCGGATCCGTCTGATCCGGGATACGTCCCTGACCTAACCTCGCTTCATGAATCGCCTCGTCTCCACTTCTCATGGATCGAATGAGCAGGCCTTCAGTCCATCCGACTGGGTGCTGCTGGCTATTCCGGCGTTGATCTGGGGAGCATCGTTCTACCTCATCGCAGTGGCGCTCGCATCCTTCCCTCCGCAGATTGTGACGCTCGGTCGGATCGCCTTTGGTTTTGTTGCTTTGAGCGGGCTGCGAAGGGTGCGGGTACCCATCGATCCCGCCGATCGATCCCGGTTTTTCCTGCTGGGAGTGCTGTGGATGGCGTTTCCGTTCGCCATGTTCAGTTTCAGCGAGCAATGGATCGACAGTGCCGTGGCGGGCATGCTCAACGCCGGCACGCCGATATTTGCGATGCTGGTCGCTTCTTTACTTTTGAGAACCGTGCCGCGCTGGGTGCAGCTTGCTGGCGTCGTTCTCGGAACTATCGGAATCGGACTGATCTCCTGGCCATCACTCGGGGAAGGATCGGTCTCGGCCCTCGGCGTGGCGATGGTGATCAGCGCAAACGTCAGCTACGGGTTCGCGATCAACCTCGCCGTGCCATTGCAGCAGAAGTACGGTGGACTTCCAACGATTTGGCGAACCCAGATGGTGGCTCTGGCACTGTGGCTGATACCGGGCCTGTGGGTACTTCCGGACGTCGAATTCGCCTGGGGTCCCATGATTGCGCTCATCGCGCTCGGAGTTCTCGGAACCGGGGTGGCATTTGTCGTAGCCGCCACGCTCGCGGGTCGTGTCGGAGGGGCAAGGGCATCGATCCTCACCTACTTCATGCCGATCGTGTCGATTGCTCTCGGCGTTCTGTTCCTGCAAGAAGTGATCACGGCAGGCGAATTGCTGGGAGCGGCGGTACTGCTCGCAGGAGCCTTCGCCACGAGTCGCCGAGAACGCCAGTCAGAACGCTCGCCCGTATCCGCGTGATGTGAACAGAACCTCGTACTTGCTACTCGTGGACGAGGGACACCAGAGCTTTGTCGATGTGCTCGTGATCGAATTCGTATCCTGAATCAGAGAGCTTGGCGGCTGAGCACCGCTGGCTCGCCATCACGGTGACGTCGACCATCTCTGAGCCCTGCCAGAGTGCTAGCGCAACCGGAGGTACCGGGATGATCGTTGGTCGCCGAAGCGCCTTGCCGAGGGCCCTGGTGAATTCTTTGTTCGTAACCGGGTTCGGTGCGACCAGATTCACCGGCCCCTCAACATCAGTGGTCAACAAATGACAAATGGCACCTATCTCGTCAGCCAACGTGATCCACGACCACCAGGATTTGCCGCTGCCGAGCGGGCCGCCGAGACCGAGCTTGAACGGCAGCAACAAGCGGTCGAGGATGCCCCCTTCGGGCGTCATCACGAGACCGGTGCGAAGCTTCACCACCCGTTTTCCAGCGTCGATGGCCGGCTGTGTTGCGGCCTCCCAGTCGACACACAGCTCGGCGAGAAAATCGTCTCCGGGTGGGGAGGATTCCGTGAGTATTTCGTCGCCGTTGTGAGCGCCGTAGTACCCGATCGCCGATGAAGAAAGCAAGATTTTGGTGTCTGGAGATTTGGCGACCGCCTCGGCGACAAGTCGTGTCCCCTCCGTTCGGCTTTCTACCAGCTCGCGTTTGTAGTCGTCGGTCCACCGCTGATCACCGAGCCCCGCGCCGGCCAGATGCACCACCGCATCGATGCCATCCAGGGAATCGATCATGCCTTCCTTTGGTTGCCAATAGAGCTCACCCAATCCGGGAGGGCGCCGAACGACCGGGATGGCTTCGCCATAGAGACGCCGCAAAACATCGACAAGGGCCGATCCGATCAGCCCACTGGCACCTGTGACAGCAACTCGCATGGCGGCAATCATAGGATCGGCCCCAGATCAACAGGAGATCCGTGAACGATACGAAAACGGTTTTGAGCAGCTACCGCCGCATAGCGGTTGTCGGCCTGTCACCCAACCCCTTGCGGGATGCGCTGGCTGTAGCGCGCTTTCTGGTGGCGATGGGATATGAGGTCGTCGGTGTGAATCCGAACTACGACGAGATCGAAGAATTTGAGGTCTACCCGACGCTTGCCGATGTTCCGGAGCCGCCTGAGATTGTTGATATCTTCCGACGCAATCCAGGTCCCCACGTAGACGAAGCGATCGCCGTCGGCGCCAAAGCGGTCTGGATGCAGTTCGGAGTGATCGACGAAGCCGCTGCCGAGCGCGCTGCTGCCGCCGGTCTCGATGTGGTCATGGACCGGTGCCCAAAGGTTGAGTACCCGAGACACTTCGGACGAAACCCATTACCCGCTGTGTGAATCCTTCTCTCGTTCATCTGGAAGACCGAGGGCCAGAACACCGATCACGACGGGAATCGATGAGAGAAGCACACCTGCCTGACCGTAGCTCCCGGTCGCATCGCGCAGTAGGGACAGTGTGATGGGACCGGCGGCCGATGCTGCCACCCCGGCAAAGACCGCTACGCCCCGGATGGACCCGATATGGCCCACGCCGAACCATCTGGGCAGGAGTGTCTGATCGACCGAGCGCATGGCGCCTCCAGTTGCTCCCATCGCCAACACGTAGATGATGGCACTGATGCCTGGCTCGACCCGGCCGGCCAGAACGAGCGATAGCGCCATCAGCGCCATCGCCGCCGGAACCATGACCCGGCCGGGCAACCGGTCGGTGAAGAATCCAAACCCGATACCCGCCAACGAAGCCGCCAGAACCTGAGGTAAGAACGTGGCGGCCGCCTGAGTTTCGGTGAGACCCGCTCCCGTGAGGATGTCGATCTGCTGAAAATTCAAACCGGTGATGAGCATGGCGACCGACATGGTGGCAGCTGTGAGAATCCAGAAGCGAGCGGTTCTCAGCGCCTGGGCACGAGTTGCGGTGTCTGCCTGCATCATCAACCCGTCCCGGACGGGTACAGCCGCTCTTCCATCCGGAATCTGGCCTACATCATGTGGCTTATCGATCAAGCCGAACCTGGCGATCGGCACGACCGTGAGCCAGATCACGATCCCCGCCAGAATCCAGGTCGTGCGCCATCCAAACGATTCGATCCCCATATTGAGCAGCACCGGGGCCACGCCCATGAGGGCGCTCACACCGGTAGCCAGGATTCCAATGGCCAGACCACGCCTCGACTCGAACCAGTGGGTTACTGCCACCCCGCTTGCCAGAGACAGCGAGCCCTGTCCCAGGAAACGAATGAAGACGAACCCAATTGCCAGGGTGATAACGCCCCCGACTCCAGACATGGCAATCAACGCGACGCCAAAAAGCACTCCGATGAGCGTCGTGGCGAGACGCACGCCGCGAGCATCGATGAACCGCCCCATGAGCGGCAGACCGAGGGATGCTGTGAGCGTACCGACGAGGTAGGCAGTAGAGACGGCGCTACGACTCAGCTGAAGATCTTCGATGAATCGATCGACGAACACCGACACACCGATCGTTTGACCGGGTCCGGTGAGGCCACCCAGCAGGATTGCAAAGCCCACAACCCGCCAGCCGGAAAAGCCTGGTTTGGTGACCGTTTCCCGCACCGGATGAGCTTAGAGAGCCCGTCTACTCCAGGCGCCCTGCGATCGGAATCTGACCCGATGCCGGAACTAGGAAGCGTTCGTCTGCCGCTCTCGTTTCATTCTCGTAGCTGAGGTAAATGATGTTGTCCGATGGGCGCAAGACCCCAAGCGTGTCGTCTCGATCGGCATCCCAATCTCCAGCAAACACGAGGTCATCCGGTCTCCCGAAAAAGAACTCGACGTCGGCCGCTCCGGTTGTTCGGCTGTACCGCAGATACGCGAATCCGTTCGTCCGTCGATAGGCACCGATGTCCGTGGTGCCGTTGCCATCCCAATCTCCGACAATGGGCGTGTCGGTGGCGAGACCGTAGTAGAAAACTTCGTCCGCAAACCCGGTAGTGAGGCTGTTCCTCACGAGTATGAGTCCATCGCGGAACACAGCCAGCGTGTCGCATCCGTCGTCGTTCCAGTCGCCCGCAAGGGGGACGTCACCCGCGATTCCGAGGAAGAAGCTCTCGTCGGCGACACCGAAGTCGTTCGAGTTTCGCACATAGGCGAATCCGTTCGAGGGCCGAAACATTCCCACCGTATCGAAACCATCACAGTCCCAGTCTCCCAAGAGGGGAACATCACCGGGAACTCCGTAATAGAACGACGTTTGGTCGGCAGGCAGCGCCCAGAGACCGGTACGCGGATCGAAAAGGCCAACCGCCGGATTCACGGGGCCGAGAGGAGGCGGCTCTCCAATCACCAGTGGGAGGGAAAACACATCGGCTCCCCCGACAGCAGTCGATATGGTTCCCGGGCGGCCAACCAGCAACAGGTCGCCGGTCTGATCAACCGATGAGCCGAAGAATGCGCCGGGATTTGCCGGGTCAGGTACAGGCGACACCGTTCCCCCTGGCAACCACTGACCGGTCGGTTGACGATCAAATATCGAGACAGCACCGTCGGGACCGGATCCCGGCTCCCCCACCACCAATCGATCGCCGAGGAGCGCCACGTCAAATCCGAACAGCGTGCCGGCGATCGGGGCCTCAATCGTGGTTTCTTGAACCCAGAATCCGGCACTGTTGCGGGCGAAAACATATACGCCCTCATCAGACCCAACTGCAATCCGCCCCGCATCAATCGAAACACTCCGCCCGAAAGCCCCCTGACGGACCGGATCGGTTGGATAGAGCGTTGCGGTCCGTTGCCACGAACCGCTGCGGAGCGTGAATACGTGGACAGCTCCGGCGCCGGAAGCGGCAATTGAGTCGGCGGGCGCACCGACAACGATCGTGTTTCCATCGATGGCGAGCGCGTCACCGAAACGATCGAAGAGCGTGGTGTCCGGCGATGCGAGCGTGGCAATGAGTGGCCAGCCGCCAGCAGGACCGTTCTGAAACACAGACACCGATCCGTTGAGATCGGCGTCGATCGCCGCAACGAGGACTGTCGATCCTTCGACGGCGACCTCGGTCCCGAAACCGTCTCCCCCTTCTATGGTTTGGCTCACCGTCCAGAAACCTTCGACGAGCGTGAGAATGGTTGCGCTGTCCTGGCCCGGGGCTCCCACGACGGCTCGGGGTAACGACAGGTCGACGGACGTGCCGACCCTGGCGCCGGCCGAGCCGAGGCCCTTAACCGCAGCTGCTTCCCGCCATGTTCCATCCGTGTTCTGCGAGTAGAGATACAGCGCACCACGGTCGTCCGTACCGGCGCGGGGGGCACCGATCGCCGCTGAGGTTCCATCGAGCGCCACCGAAAACCCGGTGGACGCGCCGGCCTCGAGGTCGCCAGTGAGCCGGTGCTCCGGGTCGTCTGCAAGCGCCGGAAGCGCGAGAAGTACCAGGATGCCCAGCGCGAGCATCAAACGGTGAGCCATCACCATCATTTAACTGCCGTCAGCCGAATGCGTCGAACCCATTTCCGGAAAACCCGCCTGCCGGAGCGCTTCGTAGAGAACTATCGCCACCGAATTCGACAGGTTCAAACTGCGGCTAATGGGAAGCATGGGAATTCGTAGCGGTGAGGTGATGCGTTCATCCTGGAGAATCGTGGCAGGAAGCCCCGTCGACTCCTGACCAAACATCAAAACGTCTCCGATCTCGTACCTGATGGATGCGTAGTCGAGATCGGCGTCCCGCGAAAGGGCAAATACCCGTGCCGTTGGCAGCTCCGACAGCATCGACTCGAAGTCGCGATGTTCCACGACATCGGCATACTCGCGGTAGTCCATGCCCGCTCGTTTGAGTTTCGTGTCATCGAGAGGAAACCCGAGAGGATGCACGAGGTGCAGCGTCGCTCCGACATTCGCTACCAGCCGCATGATGTTCCCCGTATTCGGTGGAATCTCCGGCCGATACAACACAACATTGAACACGCCCGCACTGTAGACCCGGGGCAGCCCGAATGGTCCCCCGGCGGGAGGTTCCGAAGGAACCGGAGCTGACGGAGCGCTGAACTGATCATGGTCCCCCAGCGGGAGGTTCCGAAGGAACCGGAGCTGGGGGAAGGCACCGCTGCGGAACGAAGTGGAGCAGGGGTAGGAGGAAAGAAGACCGATGAGCCTGACGTTGTGGCCGAAGTGATCGGTTTCTTTTTCACTACCCCTTCTCCGAGCAACTCGAAGAGTTGCCGTTTGCATGACTTTGTCAGCTCCCCATCGGATCAGACCAACGAGAAAGCTGTGGTTTCCCCTGTCATCCTGCTCTAATGGCGCGCATGACTCATCGAAAACGGTTCGCCTCTCTCGCGATCCTCCTGGCCCTCGCTGGCTCGGCCTGTGGTACGAGCGGCAATCCAGATGCGGTCCCCATGCTGCCAGAGATCGACCCGGCCCAAATGCAACAGCTGCTCACGTCATCAGAGAAGCCAGTGCTGGTCAACGTGTGGGCGTCCTGGTGTATCCCGTGCCGATCCGAGGCACCGCTGCTTCGCCAAGCTCATCAAGAGTTCGGCGATCGCATCACGTTCATCGGAGTCGACGTTTCCGACTCTCAGAACAATGCGAGAGCGTTCCTGGACGAATTCGGATTGGCCGGCTTCGATCATTATTTCGATCGCTCAGGCGCCGTGCCCGCAGCCCTGGGTGGCAACGGTGTTCCGCTGACGTTTTTTTACGCTCCTGGTGGTGAGCTGGTCGAACTGCATTTCGGCGTCATCGACGAACGGGCATTGGCGTTCAATCTCGACGAGATCATGCGCCGATCCTGATGGAATTCACTCTGCTCGGAAGCGTTCTCGTGGCCATGCTGGCCCTTTACACCGGACTCTGGCTGATGGGACGTCAGGATCCGACGTTCTGCGTTCGTGATGTATGGGACCTGGCGCTTGCCGGGGCGATTTCGGGCTTGATTGTTGGGAGAGTCGTTGCGATGGTCAAGGGAGGGGTGAATCCGATTTCGCATCCGGGCGATTTCATACTCGTGAGGGCAGGTGTCGACACGGTCGGGGCCACTGTTGGAGCTCTGGGCGCGGTCACCTACTTACAACGCGATCGGCTCCCAGGTCTCCTCGACCAGCTGGCTCCGGCGGCCCTGATCGGTCTGGCGGGCTGGCACGCTGGGTGCATGGTGAGAGGCACATGTCTCGGGGCACCTTCCGACCTTCCCTGGGCCTGGTCAATCGAGGGAAGCTCGATCACGCGACACCCCGTCGAGATCTATGCCGCCCTCGCATTCGGCGTCGCAGGCTGGTTCGTGTTCCGCTGGCGCAACAAGCCGTGGTTGGCGGTCAGCCTCGGACTCGCCTTCGCCGGCCTCATTCGCCTGGCGGTGTTTCCCCTACAGCCATCACTGAGCTCCGCTGTTGTATGGTGGTACCTGTCGGCGGCGGTAGTCGGACTGATAACGGCTTCCTATACTGCCCGACCTCTGTCGGAGTGGCGGAATTGGTAGACGCGCTAGGTTGAGGGCCTAGTGGGCGATAAGCCCGTGGAGGTTCAAGTCCTCTCTCCGACACTGACCAGCCAGGCGTTCGGCCGGCTTAGAAGTTCCGCCTTCCGAAACATCCGCGCAACATCCACATCGAAACGTTTGACCCCTAGGCAAGTCGTTGACGGAGTTCCGCGAGCGATTCGCAGCCGGTCTGGTGCATGGTGTTGATGAGGCCGTCGGTGAGAATGTCTAGGACGTGCTCAGGTCCCCGATCGCCGAGCGCACCCAGGCCGTACATGAATGCCCGGCCACAAAACACGAACGAGGCACCGAGAGCG
>JBFGAX010000029.1:0-29482 GCA_041567895.1 Acidimicrobiia bacterium | reverse complement strand
GGAAGCCTCTGTGCCGCCGCCTGACAACGTCACATCTATCGCGATCTCCTCGCCCGGCTTAACGGAAATCAATCCGTCGGTCACGGTTCCTTCGTCGGTGGTGACCGTTGCGTCCGTGATCGACCATTCGCGAGCCTCCGAGACGAGATCGAGACTTTGAATGTCGATGCCGGAGATCGAGACATCCTCATACGGGTTGAAGAGCAAGAGGTTGAGATACGTCGGAAGTTCGAACGCACTCTCGAAGCTGATGTCGAACATCGACGAGTAGAGGTTGGTCCGGTCCACCGAGAACGGACTGCCGTCGGCCCGTAGCCCCTCGATCGTGAATACGATTTCGCTGGAACCCTCTCCTACCGCATCGAAGACAGAATCGATATTGGCGAAAATGTGAGTGAAAGCAATATCTGGGAGAAATCGTTCCTCCAGTGCTTTGGTGTGACCCATGCGGCTTCTCGACAGCTCATCGAACGTGACCGTTGAGGAAATGGGAACAAACGACGGTAGCTCTCCATTGATGCCCCGAATGCCTGCCAGGTGGTCGCGATCGACCCGACCGACGATCTCGCCGAGCGTCGCAATCTTGTAGTTTCCGAACAGGCCGCTCTCGTCATCGATGATGGTGATGATGTCGGCTGTTGCCATGCCCATCGACGTCTTTCCGCGAAACGTGGCGGGGTGACCGAATGCGATCGTCTGATTGTCCCGGCAGAGGGTTGCGGTACCTGTTGCGAAAAAGGACACATCTCCCTGGGATAGAACAACGCTCAAGGGCTCACCTGGCAGCGCAGACCCCATGGATCCGCCGCCCGAACCGCCGCCGTCGTTGTTTCCACTTGGTACGACAACATCGGCCTGAATCCCTGATCGGGCGTTGAGAAGAGATAGTCGTCCGGGATTGATCCCGCTCACCGCCATGGGCAGTGGAAGGGCGCTGACTCGCTGGCGGCCAGACATCTCCACCATTGCTCCGTCTATCGACATCGACATCGGAGTCGAGGCCGGGGCGGTCGTTGCCGGGTAATCGAGTATTGACGTCATAGCCGCAGCAGGCGTGATTCCGAACACATCATCGCTGCCTGCCAATCCGTATGCCAGAGCACCTACGAGATCGCCTTGGATGTATATCGGCGAGCCGGACATGCCGGCCGCGACCCCACCAACTTGATCAATCACCGCGCCGGACGCTCTTGCCAGAATCATGTCGAGACCGAGGCCGATCGCGTTTGGTAGGACTCCGAGGATCTCGACGTCGAATGCAACCGGTTCGGCGCCCTGAATTGCCGTGTAGCCGGTCCCGGTCATGCCGCGCATCAGATCTCCGCTTGGGATGGTCGAGGGAGCAGCGGAGCAATCCGTCTGCAAATCTCCGGGGTTGGCTCCGACCGGCGCCGCCAGCAAGGTGCTGATGGTGGCGAGAGCCAGCATGATGGCGAGAAGCCGCCTTCCGCCGATTCGGGTCACCCGGGGGCGACGCCGGGACCACCGACGATCTCGAGATCGATGTCCGTCAGTCGATCCATCAGCCAGCATCTGATCCCTCCTTGGTCACGTGATCACATCATCCGATCCGTGCGTTACCCGGTCACCCGGTTCTGTTCCCTTGATTGATCCAGCCGTTTTGGGTCAATCTCCTCCGTCTGGTCGAGACTAGTTATCCGCCAAAGCCAGAAATTCCTTCCCGATTTCACACACTCCTACGAAATCGCACGAGCGGCATGCATCGGATGGCGTGGCTTCGAATCGCTCTGCTGCGATGTCGTCGAGGGTGGAGGCTACGCCCGTACGTGCTCGGGAAAGCCACATGTCGTCTGCAGTCTCGGTGTGGGTCTCGAATCCGTCGCCGAGGTACGCAAACGTGACATCCATCCGATCGGGCGCCGACCTTCCGAGCCCGTTTTCGGAAGCTGCGAGTGCGTAGGCTTGAAGTTGAAGAATTTCCGGTCCGGGCAGACGCTTTCGACCGGATTTGAAATCAACGATTTCCCAATACTCTTCGTCTCCGTAGACAGCATCGATGCGCCCCCGCACTCTTCCGTTGTCGGTTCGGTAGAGGAATGGCGCCTCCACGAGCACTGGCGTACGTGAGCCGAGACGTGATTCGAGAAACGATGAGTATCGACCGACGTGTGACGTGTCGAGGTTGTCATATGTGAGTTCTTCGCTGAGCGGTACTTTGCCGAGATTGTGAAGCTCGATTCGACGATGCAGTTTGGTGCCGGCCATGGCGCGACGGTTCGGCCGTCGAGGGAGCCGGTCGACCTCGGACCAGTAGTACCGCAGCGGGCAGGTCGCATACGTAACGAGACCCGTGACCGAAACCGTGAGCTCTTCTACTGTCGCGCTCTCCGCCGGGGGAGGGGGGATGTCAAAAAGCACGGCTTGCTGCCTTGCGAGTGCCTCATTTGGTTCCATGGGGATGTTCGATTCGAGGCGGATTGTGAGTTCCTCCCTCCAACCTGCGGGGAAATCCGGATCGGGGGAACTTTCGTTGTTGATCGTGAGCGAGTCAGGTCCTTCGCCGTCTCCGGGAGGAGGACCCGGAGCTCTTCGCTCGACAGTGGCTGAATTGTTGCGGATGATTTCGAACAATTCGCCTGGTCGCTTCGGTTTGATGAAAGAGTAGAAATAGGCCCCGGTTGCTACGAGCCGCTGTTTCGCTCTTGTCACGGCGACGTATGCAGTTCGCCATTCCTGAACCTCATGTCGAAAACGGACAAAGGTGTCGGCGTCCATGGTCGCGTCGTGATCAGGACGCATTTCCAGCGGCAGTGCAGCCGGAGATTTCTCCGGGTTTGCGCCTCTACTCTGCGAGGGAAAGACACCAGATGCCAGGGCCGGGAGGACCACGACTTCCCATTCGAGGCCCTTGGCCCGGTGCACGGTCAGCAGCGCCACAGCATCCTCGCTACCGACCTGGGCGGCTTCCATTTCATCCGCTGCTGTCTCGTCGAGGAGCGAGTCGAGGTAGTCGAGAAACGCCGCGAGGGACGGGCGCCCTTCCAGCGGGCTCCATGCCTCGGCCAGATCGAGAAATCGGTAAACGTTGAGGCGGGCGGAAAGCCGCGCAGCGTCGTGCATCGATTCGATCTCGATCCACGCGCACGTCGTATCGAGAATGCGTCGACACAGATCGCCAAGTGTGAGGCCCTGCGCCACGACCAGAAGCGTGCGGTATTCGTCCCAAAACTGCGATACCCGTCTCGAGATCTCGACATCGAGGACCGGGCCGGTCCCGTCGTTGTTTGCTACTGCCTCTATCGCTTCCAGCACCTGAGTCGTGGTGGATTCTCTGTTCCAATTGACCAGCCTGGCAACGTCGCCGATGCCAAGACGAAATCTGGGGCCGAGCAGAATGCGCAACACCGACCCGTCGAGGTCGCCTCGCTCCAACAACTGAAGCCATGCGTGCAGCTGAGCAACCTCGGGAACGTGCACCAGTGCTCCGATGGATGCAACCTCTACCGGGATGCCCTCTGCCTCGAGCGCCTGCCGCACGAGATCGATGTGGGCGTTCTTGCGAAATAGCACGGCGATATCGCTCCATCGGATGGGACCCCCTGCCGACGTTTCGATTGCTTCTTCGTCATGGACTCGTTTGATCTCCTGAGCGATCCAGTTGGCCTCGTCGACGGCTGAGTGGAACCAGGCCGTTTCGACTTCTGCATCCGGATTGGAGGGAGACGCCACGAGGTCACGCACCTGTTCCTCTCCCGTGCGCTTTCGGATGTGGTTCGCCACATCGAGCACGGAGGTGCCTGATCGGTAGTTCGTCGTGAGCTGAAGGGTCGCGGAAGGGGTCCCGTCCGGATCGGGGAAGTCGGTAGGAAATGCGTCGAAGTTGCGAGCAGTTGCTCCGCGCCACTCGTATATGGTTTGTCCCGTGTCCCCAACGGCTGTAACCGGATGTCCGTCCGAAAAAAGGGCGGTGAGAAGCATTCGCTGGGCAGCGTTGGTGTCCTGGTACTCGTCGAGCAGAACCAACTGAAATCGTTGCCTCAGTTCGGCTCGCACTCTCGGAACTGCCGCGACGATGTGGTGAGCTACGGCGATCATGTCGCCGAAGTCGACAGCGCTCAGTTCACGTTTCTTGAGGTCGTACCTCGCCAGGACCTCGGCGAGTTCGGATCGTCGCAGTTCGATATCGTCAGCTGCGCTTTCGGCGCTTGGTAGATCGTGAGGGTGGTAGAGATGGTTCGACAGTTCTGAACCGAGAGCGACAAGCTCCTCGATGCGCCCACGTACATGGCTCAGGTCGAGATGCTGATATCGACCCTCGCTCAAGGTTTCGAGCAAGAGCTGGCGTCCGAAGCCGGGTGTGATCACACGCGTCTGCTGATCAAGTCCCAGATACCCTCCGAATTCCTGAACAATGGAGAACGCGAAGCCGTGGTAGGTGGTTACGAGCGGCATCCGGCCGTCCTCGGCCAGCTCAGAGAGCTGCGTCATCAATCGATGTTGCAGTTCTTCGGCGGCCTTCACCGTAAACGTGATTCCCAGTGTTGTTTCCGGTTCGACTGCGCCCTGGGCGATCAGCCATTCCAGCCGCAAGGCGATTGTTGATGTTTTGCCCGTCCCTGCGCCGGCCGCGACCCGCAGCGGCCTCGTCGGGTCATAGGTGATGATGGCCGACTGCTCCGGTGTTGGTTCGATGCCTTCCCTCATGAGATGTAGGCCTCCTGGCCCTCTGGCACCGCCGGGCACGACGATCGAACCGTGCAGTGCCGGCAGGCGTCGCCCGGCACAGGGTCCCACCGCTCCGCCTCGACATCTGCGGCGAGCTGCGCCATGGTCGCGCGGACCTCGGGTAAATGTGCCATGTTGAACTGTCGGGTGGCAAAGGCTCTACGTTGTTGGGGAACGGCCGGATACCAGAGTTCGGCCCCGGTGATATCTCCCCATTGAGCAATCTCCGGGTCTGCTTTCGTCGCGAGTACATAGAAGCCGAGCTGGATCGAGCGGGCGACTTCATCGGCGGGAGCCGGACTCTTGGACGTCTTGAAGTCCACGATCCATAGGTGCGACCCCCGTCGCTCGATCCGATCCACGGAGCCGCTCCACCGCACGCCCTCGGCATCGAATGCGACCTCACGCTCGGATGCGACCACTTCGTGATTCGGATTTCGGTGTTCGTAGAGGTTTTCCAACATTTCCCGAGCCCTGGCGTACCACGCGACTGACCACGGTGGTCCACCAAAATCTGATGCGTTCCAATGCTCGTCGAGGGTGGCAATGGCATCGCCCACCGAAGGGTGATCGTTGGCATCGTCGGTGAGGTGAATGACGCGGTGCACGAGATTACCCAAGGTCAGATGGGCGGTCGGGCCGCTCGAAAATTTCAAACGCCGCTCCAGCGCATACTGTCGCGGACAGCGGGCGTAGCTGTCCGCCTGGCTCGGAGACAGGCGAAGCTGGCCCGGGATGGTGATGCCGCGATCCGAGCCACGTCGCAAGACTCCGGCGATACGTGCTGGATCGCGACCTCCCCACGTGGGGCCCGTGGCCAGGTTTTCGATTGCAGCGGATCGGGCGTGACCGCCTGCAGCGGGGTCGGCGGCGATTCTCCGCAACCATGCTTCGCCTTCGAAAAGGGAGACCGGTCGGGCCGTGTCAGGGGGATGGTCAATCTCGACCCCGAGTCGGTCGAGGAAGCGACTCGGGCCACCGGGGCGAAAATCGTCGCCGGCCGAGGTAGCCGTCCAAACCACGCGCCGGGATGCACGCGTCATGGCTGTGTATGCCAGACGGGCTTCCTCCTGCAGGCGGAACCTTCGATATTCGACGACACCTGTCGGAAGCGATGACGACAAATGCCGGGACCCGAGCAGGGATTCACGAGACCTCAGGTCAGGGAACACCCCTTCGACGGCATCTGCGATGAATACCGTGTCGAACTCGAGCCCTTTCGCCTGGTGGAGCGAGGTGAGCGTCACTTCGGGGCCCTGTGTCGCGTGATGGCGAAGCAGAGGATCTGCCTCGAAATCGTCCTTCTCGGTCCACCCGAGATATTGATGGAGGGTCACCGACTCGTCCCGTTCGAACTGACGGCCCAGAACCTGGCTCATCGACGACCAGCCAAATCGTTCGTCCCTGCGATCGGGATCGTTTGCCATGCCCGCAAGTTGGGGCAGCGTCTCCCATATGTGCCACAGCCCTTCTGCGGCTGGAAACCTCGTTGCCCACGTTTCGTCCGAAATGAGTTCCGCGATGGCAGACCCGCCCGGGCTGTGTTCGCGGAGCACCGTGTCCCAACCCCGGGTCTCTTGTTCGCTCGAGAGCCGATGGAATTCGCCAGGCGGGAGTTCGAGCAAGGGACCAAGTGCCAGGCGACGGAGAGAGCGATTCCGGTCGGCTCCTGAGGTGGTGGCGGCGGTCACGAGATCGAACAGAATCCGTACGGCTGGATGGTCGACCAGCCGTGAATCCGGGCGATTGTGGGGGATCCCACGTCGTTCCAGTGCTCGAGAGAGTTCCGACATGAACCGCTTTTTGGTCCGCACGAAAACGGCGATCTTGTCGTATGAAGTGCCTTCGACGATATGCGTTCGCTCGATTTCTCGTGCAATCCACTCGGCCTCCTCCGTCGCCTGGTCGAACCGGTGAGCGTCCACACGACCGGCGCTTGGCACACCGACTACGGGACCGGCTGCACCTGGCAGATCGAGTTTGTGCGTCAGTGCTTCGGCCGACCGCAAAATCTCTCCCGGTACACGGAAGGAGGTGGTCAGCACGAGTCGACGCGCCGGCCGTCCGCCCGCATCTCGGAATTCGTCAGGAAAGCGCCCGACGTTCGCCAGATCAGTTCCACGAAAGCTGTACACGGACTGATACGGATCTGCTGCTGCGGTGAGATGTCGATGGTGTTTTGCGAGCGACTGTAGGAAACGGGCCTGCACGTGTGATGTGTCCTGATACTCGTCGGCAAGCACATAGCGGAACTGAGATGAAACGGCCGAGCCGATCTCGTCGTCGTCAAGGAGATCGACCGCCTGCACGATGAGCGATCCATAGTCGAGTCGCCCCGCAGTCTCGAGAGATGCGATGTACTTCGCGAAGAAGCCGGGCAGTCCTCGCCAGTCGTCCCGGTGGTACGCGTCCACCTCGTCCGGTCCGATGCGTTGCTCTGCGCATCGGAGCAGGAAGTCGGTGACCTCCTGCGCAAATCGGGAGGTGCGAAGCAACGGCTGATACAGGGCCGCCCAGTCCGCAGGGTCTTCGACCGCCAGCAAGTCTGCGACAAACGCAACCTGCTCGGGGGCGGTGAGCAATGCCGGTGGCTCTCCGCCCGAGCTTCCGAACGATTCGATGATTCTCATCGCCAGTGAGTGGTAGGTGGAGGCGGCCACTGCTGCCGTCGTATGGCCGAGGCGGGCTTCGATGCGGTTCCGAATTTCTGCCGCGCCCCTTCGCGAAAAGCCGAGCACGGCAATCGAGGCCGGATCTGTTCCCTTTCCAATCAGGTGCACGGCGCGCCTGACCAGAAACTCCGTCTTGCCGGTGCCGGGTCCACCCACGACGATCTGGGGGCCATCGGTGTCGGCAATCACTTCGTCCCAGCGCTCGGGATGTACGTCTATGGTCGCCATGTGTGATGAACCTAGCTCCCGGATATGACAGAAACGGGGCCGATGAGAGCGTGGTGACAGGGCACTCTGGGCGGTCGCGAAACAAGCACCAAAACCGCGAAAACTAAACAGCTGTGCGGTTTGACGAGGTGGGAGGGTGGGCGTATTGTTCTGTCGCTGATCGAGAGAGATCTCGAACGGCGGCCGACCGTTGGTCGTCCAGTCACCCCCGAGGTGACCGAGGGTACGCAGCACTTCGGTGATGTGTATCACCGGTACCACGGACGGGGCGACCCGGAGGACCGGTCTGGCAGGGACCAACGAGATTGTCTTAACGGGTGACTCAGAGGGATCTGCAGGACTTTGGAAGGTCAGGGCACTTTCAGGGCCTCTTTAACCGAACGAGTTTGAACCGCAAGGGGAGAAATCGGGAGGTGCGGGAAAGCCTAGAAGTTCCCAGCCAGGTCAGATGATGGGTCGCAAGGCTCGTGATCAGGCCCGGCAACCGGGCATCGGAAGCCTGTTGCGGAACGACGACGTCGCAAGACGTGGTCCGGATGCAGCGGACGGAAGTTGCCTCGGTACCGGAGTTACACACTTCGAGATGGGCCAACCCTTCGGGGGAGGATCATCACGGAAACGTGACTTTGGGTTTGGCACCGACGCCGAACCGCACGGAGCCGACCGAGAGGTCGGCAGCGAGCGGCACCTGTTCAGTCAGGAACGGCAACGGAGCCACGGCGCTGCAGAAAGCTGCGGAGCCGGCTCTTCGGAGTACCGGACGAGCACCTTCGGGTGATCGACCGGACCACGATGAAGGGTCGGGACCGGAGTGGGCAGGGCCAGCAAAAACCCCGAGAGGGCGGACATCTCTTCGGAGATGGCTGTCAGCCCGGGGTTTTTGCGCGACCGAATTGGTTTTGCCAACGGTGCTCGCGTGCAGGAAGGACCGGGGGGAACGGCGCACCGCGGATTGACCTGGGCTGCGCCCGAGGCGCAGCGCAAGTGGCTACGGGCGTCGGCCGCTGGATAGAGAGCATTGGCGGTTTGTCTGGCGCATGGCCCCCGATCTGTGGAGTATGGGCCCGCACGGGAGATCAGCTATGAGCGTGCAGCCACTCAGCCACGACCCGTGCCAACTCGTCGGCAGCATCCTCCTGAACGAGATGACCGGCTCCGTCGATCAGGTGGGTTCTGCTGCCTCCGATTGCGGCAGCGAGTCGATGTGCTCGATCCACCGGGATCCACTCATCGTTGGTGCCCCACACGATGAGAGTTGGAATGGTGATATCGCCGAACAGCTCTTCGAGTTCGGCGGTGAATCGTTCGTCCGCCTGGGCGATCTGTCTATAGAACGCAGCCTGGCCTTCGCCAATCCATGGAGCTACCAACGCATCCAGCACCTCGTCCGCCAGACCCCGGAGGCTGGCGCCGCTGATGTACTCTCGCACGAGCACCTGATGGAGATTGGGGGGTAGCGACGCGAATGCGTCGGGATTGGCGGCGACCAGTTTGAAAAACGGCGAACCCCAGGGTCTCAAGGCGACCACATCGATCAGTGTCAGCGACGCGAAGGGAGTCGCGTGGAGAAGATGGCTTCGGAGCGCAACTGCCCCACCAACATCATGAGCGACAACGTGTGGCGTTTCGATCTCCCATTCCTCGATCAACGCCGCGAGCAGCCTTCCTTGCGTATGCGGGGAAACGTCTCCGTCGGGCTTGGCTGATAGTCCGTAGCCCACCATGTCCCACACGTATACGGACCAGTGCGGCGCAAGCGCGTGAACAATCGTGCGCCATACGAAACTCGACCACGGCGTTCCGTGGCAAAGCACGACCGGAGGGCCATATCCGAATCGGTCCCAGCGAATCTCGGCCTCATAGCCGGCTGGTCGCTGTTCCTGAGATTCGCGTCGTCCGGGATGAGACCAGATGAACGACTCACCGAGTGGAAGGGACTCGATCGACATGGAGGCAACCTAATGCCGTGCCGTGCCGTGCGTGCGTGGACTCGAACGGCCAACGCGAGATGTGACGTGTGGCCACCCTGAGATGCTGGTTCTCCTGAGAGCTACTCGATTGAATGCACGAGGCAGAAGGGGTGGCCGACCGGATCGAGAAATACTCGCCACGAATCGGGCTTCGGCTGGAACCCGGCCTTCGTGGCTCCGATCTCGAGCGCTTTCGCCTCTCCTTTGTCGAGATCGGTCACGTCGAAGTCCAGATGAAGCTGCTGAGGATGTGTCGAACCCGGCCACTCCGGTGGAGTGAAGTCTTCTACTTTCTGACACGCAATCGTCACACCTGCGCCGGCATCCAGCTCGACCCAGTCTTCGCTGACATGGTCGATCGGCCATCCCGTGAGGTCTCGGTAGAACCCGGCGAGCTCTAGCGGGTCCGGACAGTCGAGAGCCACCAGGCTGAGGCGAATATCCATGGCTACCAATACTCCTCGTAATGGACGTTTCCAGCAACGCCCCGGTGCTCAATGGTAAATCCCCGCTCATAAAGAATCTGACACACGCCGGCGGTATCCGGAAACGTCAGGTTTTCTCCGTCTCGCTCGGGAATGCCAATCATGAGCGGGTTTCCGCACATGAAGAAATGTGAGCGTTCTGGAGTTGGCTCGTGCCCGAGGGCTTCTGCCAGCGCCCCGCTTGTGATCAAGTCCTGGATGTAGACCTTGTTGTTGATCGTCTCGGGTTCTCGGGTCGTGAGCGGTATGTAGGTGTAGTTCTCATAGAGTTGCTCGAGCCGACGATGGGTCTCGTAGTACGCCAGGTCTCGTTGGTACCTCACGGTGCATGCCGAGACGATGCGACCCGTGTGCCCGGTCCTCAAGAGCTCGGCGATCATGTTGTTGTGGGGCGCTTCTCCCGTGCCCGTAGAAAGCAGGATGACGTCAGACTCCTTGTCCGTGACTGACTTCAGCGTGTACCGACCTGTGATCTTGGTACCCATGAAGATGCGGTCACCCTCGCGTTTGAGGGCGAGACGGGGCGTCAATTCCGGGAGATGGTCCATGCCTTCTGCCCTGACCAGAACGATGTAAAACTCGAGACCGTCGATCTCATCGGGACGCACCAGTCGGTCCTGCTCGTCCAGTATCGGATAGGAAATCGAATACGATCTTCTCACGAGCTTCTCGAATTTGGATTCTTCGAGATGTTCATCGAGCCCGTCGATGCGAGGTTCCCAATACCCGAGCGCGAGGGTTGTGTATTGACCTGGAGAGTGTTCCACGTCACCCGCATCTGGCTTTACCCGGATCACCCAGAGGTCTCCGTGTCGGCGGTTGAAAGCCGTGATAGTGGCGTTGTAGGAGTCCCTTCGTAGATGTTCTGCCAATTGATAACGCAGGAGAGGAGGTCGGGCCTCCAGGTCATGAGCCGGCTCGAGTTCGGGAAAGTGGGTGTCGTGAATCATCGCCCAGGCATGGCCAGGCGAGACGTAGATGACGGGCTCCACGTGAGGGGTGTCGTCGTCATCGAGCTGACTCAACACGACGACCGAACCAGTTTCCACCGGGTCGCTCCGCAGCTCGATGCCGAGTCTTTCGAGCCTGCCTGCCTTTTGACCAGGTCCCAGCGAAAAGATGATGTGATCGAAAATGAGATCAGGGGTTCGGCGATCATCGAACGTCACCATGGGTACGCCACCAACATCGATGACACCCGTGGGGTGAGCATGCCACAGCACCGTGGCCTGCATCCGTGATTCGATCTCCCGCAGCCGATTGCGGGTCGCCGTCGCCAGGCGATCGAAGGCTACCGAAGGAAGGCTCAAGACAACCGATGAATGCCCCGAATCGACGAGATCTTCGCAGTATTCGGCGGCCGTCTCGCCGACTCCGATCACGAGGATGTCGGCGTCTTTGTCGAATTCGCTGTGCTCGGCGGAATCCGGCATCGAAAGGTGAACGCGAGACGCAACCGCCTGCGGAATCTCATACGGTGGCGGTGCGGACTCGAGCCCGGCCCTGGCGGCGACAACCACGATCCGGGACGTGACGATGAGATCATCGGTGTGGATCTCGACATGGTCGTCGTGCTGGACCAACCTCGTGACCGGCGCACCGACATGCCAATCGGGGTGCCCGTTGAGGGAGTGTTCCCCTGCTACACCCTGCCGGGCGAGGTCGCTGTCATCCTTGCTGAACAGGATGATCTTCTCGACCCCGGCCGCGTAGGCGTCGCCGGCGACCCCAAGCCCCGCCCGATTCGCTCCGATGATCGCCATCTCGTAATCGGTTTCAATACGCAATGATCGTTCCTCCCCCGTCCATGCTGCCACGTCGGTCGTCAGTGTGGAAATCGGTCTGGCCTTGTCGGTTCGGAAAGCATCTCCGGATGCCTCACCCGATCGAGCGACGCAAACATCGAAGACATGCGAAACGGCATGCAAAAACCCCGAGCGACCGCTCCGAAGAACGCCCTCTCGGGGTTTTGCCCCCGGACACCCCCTCGGAGGATGCATCCGGGCCGGCACCTTTCGGCGCCATGTTGGCGTCATCCGCCGAATCAGCCCGGGGTCCTGAGACCTGCCCGACCGCTAAGGCGGCGCCGCCCGAGCTTCCCATGAACCTTGGCGGGAGGTTCATCCGGATTCCTCCGGTTCGAAGCCCACTTCGTCCGTGGCTTGGAGGAACGACCAGGGTCGGTTCGTACCAATCACCGCGAACGGGGCACTCGATGTGGGTTCCACATGCGCGTGCTTTGCGAACATACGAGGCTGGGCGCATGGGAGTCAAGCCAGATCACTCGACAGATTTCGCGAACCAGAAATAGTTTTCGCGCCCCATCGATTCTCGGCGTTCCAATCGGATTTTCAGCCGATTACGGCCTGATTTCGGCCATGTAAAGCGAGTTTTTCGCACTCTGACCCGGCGGCGAAGGCATGCCCTCCCCGGGCGAATGGTTGCGCGATCCGTGCGGACCCGGCGACCAGATAGGCGTGGTTTTCGCTCCTTCAGCACCCGTATTGTGGAAGAATTACAAACGTGTCACTCTGATGACGTAAAGTGCCAAGCAGAAAAACAGTTGGCGACAGTCACAGCCCAGAGTTAGTGATGACAGCCCAGAGATAGTGATGACAGCCCAGAGATAGTGATGACAGCCCAGAGATAGTGATGACAGCCCAGAGATAGTGATGACAGCACTGACGAGTCCACCCCCCACCCCCGCGATTGAGCCACGTGTTTCGCCCAGCCGCCTGAGCGATTACAAGCAGTGTCCCCAGCTCTTCAAGTTCCGGTTCATCGAGCGGTTGCCCGAGCCCTCGACCGTCTACCAGGCCCGGGGCACAGCCGCCCACCTGGCTTTGGAAAATCTCTACCAGCTTCCTTCACGCGAACGTTCCCCCGAGCAGCTGTATGAGCTCTTCCGGCAGGCCTGGTCCGAGCTCCGGATGGAAGAGTATCCAGACCTCTTTTCGTCTACCGAGGACGAAAGAGCATGGGGATTGGAAAGCATGGAGTTGCTTGCCAATTACTTCACGCTCGAGGACCCGAGATCGATTGATCCGATGTTTTGTGAGTACGACATGCTCGAGGAACTCGAAGGTGTCTCGGTCCGTGGCATCCTCGACCGCATCGACGAAGATGAGCACGGAGAGCTCATCATCACCGACTACAAAACGGGGAAGGCACCGCCAGAGCGATACGCGTTGCCGGCTTTTTTCGCTCTCAAGATCTATGCGCTGCTCATCCGCAAGCGGTTAGGGCGCACTCCCAGAGAAGTGCGGTTGTTGTACCTCAACGGCCCGACGATGTATCGACTCGAGATTCACGACAAACAACTCGACGCCATGGACAAACAGGTCAGGGCACTCTGGGATGCGATAGCCAGGGCCTTGAGAGCGGACGATTTTCGTCCGAGACCAGGCAGATTGTGCGATTGGTGCTCCTTTCAGGACGTCTGCCCTGCCTTCACGGATGATTCAGCAGGCGAAGAAACGGTCCCGGCGAGCGGCCTTCAACCGTCACGCGCGCCCGGCGCGGTGCAGATCGACGGACCAACGTCAACCTGACCGCCACCAATCGAGCCGGCTGCAGGAGACGGCGCGCAACGTTTCAGCTACGCCCGCATGTCGCCGTTTCGGGGTCAAGGCCGTCTTGGGAATCTCGTCGGGGAGCGATGGCCGCAAGACGTTCGCGTTCGTCCAAGCGCTAGCCTTTTGTCATGCGATATCCACCTGAATTGCTGACCGATGACGAGACGATCCAGCGAGCATTCAGGCCCCATTGGAAAACACTCATCATTCCGGTCATCTGGACCATCCTGGTTGCCGTTGCGTCCGTGCTCGTGTGGATCCTGATGCCTGACGGGTGGCCACGATGGGCGTCGCTCGGCGTGCTCGCTGCCGGCTGGCTTGGTTTTGCGGCGCTGCCTGCAGCACGCTGGTACTACACAAGGTACATCCTCACGAGCGAGCGTCTGATCGTACGGAGAGGGATCCTGGCGAGAACCGGCATGGAAATACCCCTCGAGGTCGTCAACGACGTCGGGTTCTCTCAATCCCTGTTTGAGCGGCTGATGGGATTCGGGGATGTCGTCATTGAATCTGCGGGCGAACTCGGTCAAAGTCGACTCTCCAACATCCCGCATCCGGAGAAGTTCCATTCCGATCTGTACCGGGTGCGCGAAGCGCGCACCATGGTGTTGTCCGGTGCCGCATCCGGTATCGACAAGGATGTCGCCAGCCTCGCACAACTCGCAGATCTCCACCGGCAAGGAGCGCTGACGGATGAGGAATTCAAGCGCCAGAAAGCCAGGATTCTCGACTCCATCGACTGAGCATCGCGTCAGTTCGGCCTCGAGCGTTTGACAACATCTACGACAATTCGAGGCGGCTCAGCCGTTCGAGCAGCTTCGAGCGCGCCGCTTCGTTTCTGGTGAGTAGCCGTTCGATGCGCGCCACGTCACGAGACGTCACGATCGCGGCCTCCCTGTCCATCGGACTGTCGAATACGGCTGCATCCCGAGCGGCATCGTCGGCGAGGTCGCGATGGTCAGAGAGTTCTTCGAGCAGCAGCGATCGCTCGTCTGCGAGTGCGAGTAGTTTGCGTTCGATTTCGCCGATGATGCGTTCGGTGCGACCCATGACCGGTCCACGATACCCGGTGGCGTTGACCGGTTGACGTTGATGGGCGAGGCGGCCGTAACCTGACCGTAATGGAAGCGTTTCACACCGGTCTGGGATACGTCGTGACGGCGGTTGTCGGTTTGACCGGGCTGTGGGCGCTGGCGAGTCGGAATAGACCCCTGCCGGCACTGTTCAGGCCGGTGATGCTCGGCTCACTGTCAGCCCTGGTGGTTCAGGTGCTGGCCGGCATCTACCTCTACAACAGCGGGAAGCGTCCGGGCTCCCAACACATGTTTTATGGGTTCCTCATTCTCTTCACGCTCACATTTGCATACGTGTACCGGGATCAGCTCGACAAGCGCCCCGGGCTGCGTTGGGGGCTACTGCTCCTCTTTACGATGGGTCTCGGAATTCGTGGCATCATGACGTTCGGTCGCAGCTTCTGAACCCGACCCGGCTTAGAGTTGGCCCATGGGACTTCTTGCAGACAAGCGCCTCGTCATCACCGGCGTATTGACCGACGGTTCTATCGCCTTTCATGTAGCACGCATCGCTCAAGACGAAGGTGCTGAGATCGTCCTCACGAGTTTCGGTCGCGGGATGAAGCTCACAGAACGCGTCGCCAGGCGTCTTCCAAGCACCGCAGATGTGCTCGAGCTGGACATCAACGACCCGGACCATCTTCAAGCCATGGCCCAGAACCTCCAGGAACGATGGGGCGCTGTCGACGGCGCACTGCATGCCATCGCCTTCGCTCCCGAGGATGCGCTCGGGGGCAATTTTCTCGCAACGCCTGCTGAGAGCGCTCAGACGGCCTTCATGACGTCCGCCTATTCACTGAAAACGCTTGCGGTCGGCTTGCATCCGCTCTTGCAGGCGGGCGGTGGTGGCTCGCTTGTGACACTCGACTTCGACAACCGTCAGGCGTGGCCGGCCTACGACTGGATGGGAGTGGCCAAAGCTGCTCTGGTTTCGGTGGTTCGCTACCTGGCGCGAGATCTTGGCCGGGACGCAATCAGGGTGAATGCCGTATCGGCCGGACCACTTGGAACCG
The DNA here is from genome assembly GCA_041567895.1 of Acidimicrobiia bacterium. GTDB lineage: Bacteria > Actinomycetota > Acidimicrobiia > Spongiisociales > SHLN01 > JABDOU01. The sequence goes on along the minus strand of JBFGAX010000029.1, from coordinate 13,780 downwards.
TTGCAGCAAAGTCGATACCGGGATTTGAACAGTTTTCTCGCGTCTGGGAGCAACGTTCCCCGCTCGCATGGGATGTTTCCAACCCGGAGCCGGTTGCCCGGATGGTGTGTGTCTTGATGTCAGATTGGGCGATGGCAACCACAGGCGAAGTCATCCATGTCGACGGCGGATTCCACGCCATCGCCGCCGGCATCGACGAATAACGTCAATCTGAGGTTCCGGGTTCTTCGACCCACCTGAGCAAGATCACGATGGCTGCCAGATTGAAGATTGCGCCGAGGATGGCGTTCCCTGCGAGGCCGAATTTTCCGTACAAACCGGGTCCGATTGCGGCACCGATTGCCCTTGCGATGCCCATTGAAACGACCGTCCAGGACAGCAATTGAGCGCGGGCGCCGGGTTGCAGTTCGGTTTGCAACGGGACAGAGGAAAGAATCGCAAATTCGAATCCGGCCAGTCCGAGCCCCAGAGCTCCGAGACCCAGCAAGAGACTTTGTTCTCCCGGGATGAGGAGGGCATAGCCAGCGGCCGAAACGGCAAGACCAAGGGCCAGGGCACGGCGTTTTCCGATGCGATCGGTAACGGCGACAGTTGCTCCCTCCCCGGCCAACTCTGCCACACCGATGAATACTGACATCGCGCCCAGCGCTACGATCGCCAGGCCGAACGAAGTTTCCAGCCACACGCCGAACACCACGAAGAGAACCTCCGCCCCACCGGCGAAGAGGCTCATCACCACCAGAAGCGAAAGAGCAGAGGCGTCCCACTCGAGTTTGCCGGTGGCTCGGGCGCCCGGTCTGGTGTCATCGAGGCTGACCCAGCAACCCACCGCAGCCGCCAGCAAGATCGCCGCAAACACCCAGAATGGGGTGGTCCAACCACCCGTGGCGATCAACCATCCGGCGGCAGGTGCGCCGATGAGGAAGCCGCCCGCCCATGTCATCTCGAACAACCCCAGCCCCCTCGCCCGACGCTCGTATGGCACCCGATCGGCCAGATACGACTGGGCGGCGACGTCGAAGCTGGGCTTGGCGAGGCCCATGGCTGCAAAGCCCACGACGGCTCCGGCGAGCGTACCGAACGAAGCCGCCACTGCCGCGCCGAGGGCGAAAAGCCCGAGGCCTATTGTCACCTGGCGCCGGTGACCCTGCGTGCGACCGACGGTGCCTGTGACGAGAGGTGTCGCAAGGCCGGCTGCCCATCTCGCCGACACCAGGAGTCCGGCTTGCTCGATGGATATCCCGAGGCCTCGCGATATCGCTCCCAGAAACGGATACACGAACCTGACCGCTGAATTGACCGTCAAACGGGAGACAGTCAACAGCAACAGGTGTCCGATCAGTCTTTCTCCTTGTGCAGTTCGTTCCGACACAACGGAGACGTTAGGAGCGACACAGCCCTGTCACACCGAACTAAGCGACCGCCAGGTTCTCCTCGGTAGCAGGGAACTCGACGACAAACGTTGCCCCTCCGCCGACCGTCGGCTCATACCAGGCTTTGCCGTGCATTGACTCGGCCAGCTCCCGCACGATGCTCAATCCGAGCCCGGTCCCGCCCGTACCACGCGTACCTGCGGCCTCGACCTGAGTGAAGCGTTCGAAGATCGTTTCGCGGTATTGGAAGGGAACGCCCGGGCCGTGGTCGACAATAGAAATCCGGACGCGTCCGTTTGCCTCCATCGCCACGATCTCAATCGTTGACTCTGCCGCGTATTTGCGCGCATTATCCACCAGATTTGTGATGATGCGTCGCAGGTGATCACGATCGATGTGGATGGGCGAGAGCATGTCCGAGGCATCGATCGAGACTGCGTCCCAGTTGTCTCCTGTTGTGAGCATCTCGTTGAGAAACGACCGAACCTCCACGACCTCGGATCGCTGAGGGAGGGCCTTGTTGTCGATCTTGGATACGGTGAGGAGATCTTCGATCAGGACTTTGAGACGGTGAGCCTGGCTTCTCGCCGAGTCGAGCAGACTGGCTGCTGTCGGGTTGCTTGGTGCCAGCTCGGGGCGCGACATGGTCGACAGTGCGCCGATCACCGATGTCAGCGGCGTTCGCAGCTCATGACTGACAACGGATACGAAATCAGATTTCATCTGGGCCAGTTCCGACATTTTTCGGCCGGTTTCATGTGACGCCTCGAGTCGCACCACGCTCTGCAAGACCAGAGCGGCGGGGGCAGCCAGCAATTCGAGGGTCTTCAAGTCGTCCTCGTCGAAGTCGGTGGGCTTGTCGGCAACCATCATCACTCCGATGGTCCGGTTCTCGATTTGCAGCGGGACCGCAGCCACCCGCTCGACCCCGAGATCGCGTATGAGCGGATCGGTGACTCCCTCGGGAACCTCATTGATGGCGATCGGTTGTCCGTTACGAAACGCCCACACCGCCCCGGATTTCGACGTGAGCGGGAGATGGTACCCGTCGGCCTCGAGAGGTTGACCAGCTGCCCAGATCGGGGAAAGAGCGTCGAGGATCTCCTCGGTCGGTCGATACAAGAGCATGACGCCGACCTTGGCATTGACATAGCCGGCAGTCCGTTCGATGAGTTCCGGGATCACCTTGTCGATGGCTTCGCCCGCTCCGATGGTTCGCGAAACCTCGTATAGCGCCTCGAGATCCTTTTGTCGGTCGCGTAGACCCTCTTGCTGGAGCTCGAGCCGCACCAAACGCCTCGCTGCCTCACGCGCATATCGAAGGAGTTCCATATTGGTGAGAGCGATCGCCATGGATATGACGGTGAGTGATGCGACCGGAATGATCGTGTCGAGTCCAAGAATTGGCGTGTCAACCCAGGTGATGGCTGCATACACACCCACCGCTGCGAGAGCAGATATCCCATATCCCCACAGCGGCAACAGAACGGAGGCGTATGCGAGGATCACGACATAGAGGCTGAAGACAATCACGGTGGATTCGACGTGACCGGACAGAGTCGTGACCACGCCGAGAGCGCCGAGAATTCCAAGCAGGCTGGCGATCTTGCCGATGGGCCGCGCGGAGAGTTTCTTCCACGGTAGGACGCTCTGGATGGCGGCCATCACGCCACCGGCCAGGACCGGGACCGAATATGTCAGGTCCTCGAGCCTTCCCGTCACGAATCCGTAATAGGCAGCACCCGCGAGGCCAAGCCACCACAGTGCGATGCCAATCCGGATCGCCCTGACCTTGCCGGCCGAGACGACCTGGTGCTGATCCAGTTGGCGTTTTCGTTCCTTCTGCTTGCGTTTGATTTCTTTGGGTGTCAACGACGATGTGCCGGTGGGTTCCTGGGGGAGCTCGCCCCGCCTGGACCTGCGTTCGTTCTTACGGTGAAGTTTCTCCTGTTCCTTCTCGAGCCGCTTTTCTCGTTTGCTCTGCTCTTTGTCGTCCTTGCGGTCTTGTTTTTCCTGGCGCTTCAGCGCCCGCCTGTCTTTCCGGCTCATTTTGTCGCGAGAAACCCCTCCATCAGCGCTCTCGAGTGTCGGAAACTCCTTGTCGATATCCGTGAACGGAAAGTTCACTTTGGGAATCTCGACGCGGGCGAGGTTTGTGAGGGTTGATTCCAGGCGCGGCGCCTGGGCGACATTCGTCGGCAGGTTCCTAACAGGTGCAGGTGTGGTTGACCGCCGATTCAGCGTCGCGGGAACACGGGTGTCGTTGCTCGTGTCGCGGGTCGTTGGCACGATTCCCTTCGTGCCAAGAGTCAGATTGGACGACGGCGGGACCGGTGTTTCTGAGCCGTTCGCTGTCAGGGACGCCTCAGTATCGAGCGTCACCCGCCGCGAAGGATTGTCGGCAGGCTCGGCGGCGAGGGTCAGCCGACGAGTGCGGCGCTCGCTCTTCCCTGCAGGCGGACTCGCCTCGACGGTCGGGTCTTTGTCCTGGGCGCGCCGATTCTTGCGCTTGCGAGGCTTCTGCTCAGGACGCATGCTGCTTAGTTCTTGATAAAGGTCATCACCCATGACGTGACTCGCTGCGCGAGTAATGTCTCCCTCGTGGCTTCTGTCTTAGTTCTTTTCGGTGGAACGTCGGCCGAACATGAGGTTTCTTGCGTTTCTGCCGCATCGGTCGTTTCTGCGCTACAAACCCACCATCACCACGTGGTGGCGGTGGGAATTGACCGGTCCGGGGGATGGCACCTGGCCGACGTCGGGAGCCAGATTGGCGGAGAGGCGGCAGAAAGCAGTCGGCTCGAACCTGCGGGCGAGGTCGTCCATATGCTGACTCCCGGTGGCAGGCTGGTGACGGAGACCGGATCCGAAATCGTCGTTGACGCCGCGTTCCCGGTGTTGCATGGTCCTTTTGGCGAAGACGGCACCGTTCAGGGCCTGCTGGAGGTTGCGGGCTTACCGTACGTCGGGGCCGGAGTTCTCGGATCGGCCGTCGGTATGGACAAAGACATCGCTCGAAGGTTGCTTGCAGAAGCGGGCTTGCCTTTGGCAAGAAGTGCCGTTGTTCGTAAAGGCGACTGGATGAGCGATTCGGGCGAGATCGCCGATCGCTTGAGCCAGCAGCTCGGATTTCCTGCGTTCGTGAAACCCGCGTCTCTGGGATCGTCTGTTGGCATATCGAAGGTTGAGGACGACCAGCAGCTCGCAGCGGCTCTGTCTCTTGCTTTCGAGCACGGCCCAAAGGCGGTAGTCGAAGAGGCGGTAGTAGGGCGCGAGATCGAGGTCGCCGTCTTGGATGGTCCCAGGATGAGTGTCCCGGGCGAAATCGTTCCTCCGCCCGGACATTGGTACGACTACGAATCAAAATATCAGGACGAGGCAACCGTGTTGCATGTCCCGGCGCAACTGTCAGCCACTGAAATAGCTGCGGTACAGGCGCTGGCGGGTCTTGCCTTTGAGACCCTTGACCTGACGGGACTCGCTCGTGTCGATTTCTTTTACGAAGAAGCAGGTCGCGGCTTCCTGGTCAATGAAGTCAACACGATGCCCGGGATGACATCGAGAAGCATGTTTCCATTGCTCTGGGAAGCCTCGGGACTCAAGTATCCGGACCTCATCGACGGCCTCGTCAAGGCCGCGATCGGATAGGCCCCGTACACACAGATGGGACGGGTCACCGTCCCTATACTCGGGCGCCATGCAAGGCGTTGTGAAGGTCTACGATCCAAAAACAGGTGCGGGCGTCATCATCCGAGAAGACAACCGCGAGCCCGTGTACCTGCGACCCGGTTCGCTCGACGGGAGTCTGTTTCGGATGCTCCGGCAGGGTCAGCGAGTCGTGTTTGATGTGTCGGCAGAAGACGGCCGGGAGTATGCGTCACGCCTTCGCTTCGGGTCAGACGGTTATTAGTTGTGGCTGTTGAGTCCTTTGTGCTCATCCAAACCGAGCCGGGCCGCACGGCTGAGGTTGTTGCACGATTGACCTCGTTGCCGGGAATCGTTCGCGTCACCGGCGTGTCGGGTTCGTATGATGTGATCGCTGAAGCAGAAACCCACTCGATCGATGAGATGGGAGTTCTTGTCGGTACAAACGTGACGGCGGTCGACGGGATCAGCCGCGCCGTCGCCTGTCCCAAGGTGACCATCTAGGCCACCTGACCTCTGGCCAATCGGCTCGCTGACCTCTGGCCAATCGGCTCGAAATTGTGGAGGTTCTAGACCTTTTCGATCTTTCCGGCTTTGATACAGGATGTGCATACCCGGGCTTTGCGGGAGTTTGTGCCGTCTTTGACCCGAACCTGCTGAACGTTTGGCAACCATCGACGGTTCGACCGCTTGTGCGAGAAGCTGACCTTCTTGCCGTAGCGCGGACCTTTATCGCAAATTTCGCAGCGGTGGGACATAGAGAACCTCGTATCGAAAGAACTGGCGGTCGTGAGCGTCCGAAACCATAGCACAGGCTAGGCGATGGGAGCCTGAATCGGGCAGGTCAGCCGTTACGCTACGCGTCGCATGAGCAACCCATCGCAGTCAAGCAACGGTGCCCGGGACCAGGGTTCTGCGAACGTGACGTCAACGAACGTCGTCGAAAGGGGGGCACCGGGAGGTGGCCGCAGTCTGGCGTACCTCTCGGAGATACCCATCGATCGAGTGAAAGGCCTCGGAGGGCCACGTCACGGCGGCAACTTGAAAAAGGCCGGGATCATCTCAGTCATGGATCTGTTGTTCCACTTTCCCCGCCGGACCATAGATCGCACCAGGAAGCCACCGTTTGCCGAGATTCCGCTTGATGAGGAGGTCACGGCGATCGGAACTGTGACCAGGGTCTCCCTGAGACGACCCAGAGCGAAACTGAGCATTGTGGAAGTCACGTTGACCGACGGTGTTTCGTTCCTCACTGTGGCCTTTTTCAATCAACCATGGCTTGCGAAGCAGTTGCCGGAAGGGACCGAAGTGGCGATTTCCGGGGTGGTCGACCGCGTTCGAGGCCGCCTGCAGATGAAACCCAAAGCGGTCGACGTTCTGTCTGAAACAGCCGAAGCGCTCGTGACCGGTCGCGTGGTACCGGTCTATGGCAGCATCAACAAAGTGGGACAGGCGACGCTCCGTCGGGCCATGCACAATGCTCTGAAACGAGCAAGACCCATCTCCGATCCTGTTCCGGAGCGCGTGCTGGAGTGCCTAAATCTCATTTCGAGAGACCAGGCTTTTGCTGATATTCATTTTCCGGCCGAACAGGCAGACGAGATTCCGGCCAGGAGACGGCTTGCCTTCGACGAGTTGTATCGGCTAGAGCTGGCTCTGGCAATCCGGAAGCATCAGCAGCTCTCGAAGTTGAAGGGAGTACGACACGACCTGAATGCCGGACTCGTCGATTCCTTTCTCGAGAGTTTGCCCTACAGCTTGACCGGAGCCCAGGTTCGGGCGATCGAAGAGATTCAGGGCGACATGGCCAGCTCTCATCCCATGCACAGACTTCTGCAGGGCGAGGTCGGTTCGGGCAAGACCATCGTCGCACTGGCCGCTTTGCTGACAGCCGTTCAGAGCGGATTCCAGGGTGCTGTCATGGCGCCTACAGAGGTGCTCGCCGAGCAGCATTACTTCGGTATGAAGCCACTGTGCGACGAGGTTGGAGTCCGGATGGGTCTCCTCACCGGAAGTGTTGCGGATCGTACCGCAACCCTCTCCGACATTGCCGGGGGCCGCCTCGACATCGTTGTCGGGACGCATGCGCTCATCCAGGAAGGGGTTCAGTTTGAAAACCTCGCGATGGCGGTCATAGATGAGCAGCATCGTTTCGGTGTTCACCAGCGCGTCCAATTGCGGGAAAAGGGTGACGAAACCGATCCGGATCTGCTGATCATGACTGCAACGCCGATTCCCCGGACGCTTGCAATGACGGCGTACGGCGATCTCGACGTGACCGAAATCGATGAGATGCCGCCAGGACGGTCACCGGTTGAAACGTCGGTGATTCCGTCTGCAGATGAGCAGCTTGCATGGGCTGCGATCGAGGAAGAGGTAGCTGCCGGACGTCAGGCATTCGTGGTTTGCCCTCTCGTCGAGGACAGCGACAGTGTGGAGGCCGCGTCGGCCGTCGCCGAGCACGCCAGGCTATCAGAGATTTTCGCCGACCTCGAGGTCGGTCTCCTGCACGGTCAGATGCCATCGGCCGAAAAGCAGGAGGTGATGGCGAAGATGAGGAGCGGCACCCTCGACGTTCTGGTAGCGACGACGGTGATCGAAGTCGGAATCGATATCCAGAATGCAACGTTGATGGTCATCGAAGACGCCCAACGATTTGGCTTGAGTCAGCTGCACCAGTTGCGAGGGAGAGTCGGAAGGGGCTCCTGGCCCGGGAGATGCATCGCCATTTCCGACGCACAGTGGAAGCTCGACAGTAAGGGCGCCATCGCCAACCCCGACGGCAAGGCCCGGATGGAGGCATTCTCCGATAGCACCGATGGCTTCTTGCTCGCCGAGGCCGACCTGCGGATCCGTAGGCAAGGTACCGTACTCGGAGCCCGGCAGTCCGGGGTTCCCGACCTGAAGTTGGCCAATATTCTCGACGACAGGGATTTGTTGGAAGCCGCCCGTCAGGAAGCTTTTGCGCTCGTCGAACACGATCCTGAGCTCGAAGACCACCCAGAATTGCGTGCCGAACTGCGCGCGGTGCTCGGCGATGCTGCCGAGTTCCTGCTCCACTCGTGAAGGGCCGACCGTGCGGGTGATAGCGGGGAAGGTTGGCGGTCGGAAGCTGTCTGCGCCACCGCCATCTACCACCCGACCTTTTACCGGGAAAGCCAAAGAAGGCGTGTTTTCTTCGATTGCCGATCGGATCGAGGGTGCGCGTGTTCTCGATCTCTATGCGGGAAGCGGCAGCCTTGGCATCGAGGCGCTCAGCCGCGGGGCATCGGAAGCCACCATGATCGAGGAAAATCGAGAAGCGGTCAAGGTCATCAGCTCCAACCTCGCCGCGTGCGGCTTCGATGCATCGATTGTACGCGGTACGTTGCCAGGCGCGATGTCGCGCGTCACGGGCGTTTACGATCTCGTCTTCGTTGACCCCCCGTACCGCTTGTCGCTAGCGTCAGTGCAGGACGTCGTCGACCATCTGATTCCGTTCCTGGCAGATGCGGCCACCGTGGTTGTTCACCGTCGGAAGGGCGAGGGCTTCATCCAGCCCGGTGAGAGGCTGGAGATCGAAGACGTGCGGACCTACGGAGACAGTGAGATAGTCCGAATACGGAAACGAGGAAATCCATGACCACGGCCGTTGTACCCGGCAGCTTCGATCCACCAACGCTGGGACATGTCGACGTCATCCAGCGGGCGAGCCATGCATTCTCAACGGTTGTCGTCGCGGTACTCGTGAATCCCTCGAAGACGCCGATGTTCTCCGTCGATGAGCGAATCTCCATGCTGGAGGAGATATCGCAAGGGCTCGGGAATGTGGATGTCGAATCGTTCGAGGGCTTGATGGTCGAATTCGCGGCCGCAAAAGCTCCCTCTGTCATTCTCAAAGGTCTCCGGGTCGTCAGCGACTTCGAATATGAACTCCAGATGGCGCAAATGAACCGTCACCTCAAGGGTGTCGAAACGATGTTCGTTCCCACGAGCGCCACCCATGCCTATTTGTCGTCCTCGCTCGTGAAGGAAGTGGCTCGATTTGGCGGGAGGCTGGAAGGATTGGTGCCTCCGGTTGTGGAGAAAGCCCTTTTGTCCAAGTATCCGCAGGGAGGCGAAGGCTGAGTCATCGCTGGACCAAACCGCCCTATCCTGCCAGACTCTGGCACGCGCTGTACGGAAACGGCCTGGTTCGGAGCTCGCGCTAGCACGGCTGGCACGTACCTCAGCAGATGACATCACGCAACCGAGGAATCACAGATGGAGCCATCAGACCCGAACATGATCGATCCTCCGGGGAACGACGATCCTTTCGACTACGGATCCGATAGCGGCTCAGATTCCGAAATCGAGGGCGTGCCGATGGCGCGGGCAACAGTGGGTGATCTCCAAACGTTGATCGAAGACATGATTGTCACGGTCGAGCAGGCGAAGTCTGCTGCGTTGTCGGCGTCCAAGGCAGTCATTGACCGGGCGGCGTTCACCCAGAACCTGCACCTGCTCAGGGATGCGCTGCCGGAGGAACTTCGGCAGGCGCGGCACATGGTGAGAGAGCGTGCCGCCTTTGTAGCTCAGGCGAACGAGCAGGCGAGAGAAATCATTGCGAGAGCCAAGACAAAAGCCGCCGAGCTCGTCTCAGAGACACAGATCATGGCGGAGGCCGTCGAAGAGGCCAACATTCTCGTTCGCAACGCTGAACAACAGTCGACCCGGATAAGGCTTGATGCAGAAGATGCAGTCGGGGTTTCTCTCGAGGATCTCGATGAGCTCCTGACGCGATTGCTGACCGAGGTGAGATATCGACGCCAGGAACTGTTGGAGCCGCGCCAGCCGTCCCCGGATGTTCCCTACTAGGACATGTCCTCGGCGTTTCGAGTCGATGTTGGCGATGTTCTCGCCCGTCCTGGCACTCGAAGGGAGATAACGGTCGCGGGAACCCTCGAAGCAACGCGGGATCTGTCGGCGGTCGAGGGACCGGTCGTCGCCGAGGTCTCGCTGGAGAGCACGCCGTCGGGAATCGTTGCCACCGGTCTGGTCACGGCCCGGGTTGCGTTGATCTGCAGCAGGTGCCTCGCACCCTGGGCAGAGGAGATACGGGAGAAGTTCACCCACGTGTTTTCGCCCGATCCGACGCCAGACACATTTCCGATTGAGGGATCGATCATCGACCTCGAGTCTGCGTTGCGAGACGAGGTGCTCTCCGCAGTGCCCGTGAACGCCCCTCACGCCCCCGATTGCAAGGGGCTCTGTGGCACCTGCGGAATGAATCTGAACAATGGAGTGTGCGACTGCGACGAAACCGAACTATCGTCACCGTTTGCAGAACTAAAAGATCTGTTCGATAGACCGTGAAAGACGAGCAACTACGAGGGCATCGTCGCAAGTCGAGCGAGGCAGTGGCACCGGGCTGATTCTGGTGACAGCCTCATACGACGCTGAGCTTGCGTGACGCACATGGCGACGAGTTCCGTCCCCGTTTGTCAGTGAGTTTCCACCTACATCGAATCCGATCCAGTCCTCACAAAGGGCGCACACGGCGTGCGCAAACATCACCCGAACATTGCCCACCAACGAGCAGGCGGAAGAGACCATGGCCGTACCCAAGAAGAAAATGTCCAGATCCCGTAGCAGGCAAAGAAAAGCTGCATGGAAAGTCGCGTCACCGACGATCAGCGAATGCTCGAACTGCGGCGAGCACGTATTACCGCACCGTGCTTGTCGGAACTGTGGACAGTATCGAGGACGTACGGTCGGCGAGACTGCCTCCGCGTAGATGACCCGCGTCGCGCTCGATGCGATGGGCAGCGACCACGATCCGGGTGTGCTCGTGGCGGGTGCCACGGCTGCAGGCAACGACGGCGTCGACGTCATCCTCGTCGGCGATTCCGATGTCCTGACGCCGCTGGTCGCCGAACACGGCTGCACGGCAGAGATTGTCCACGCAGCCGACGTGATCACCATGGCGGAGAATCCAGGTCGGGCGGTTCGCGACAAGAGAAACGCATCAATTGTCGTGGCGTGCCGGCTGGTTGCCGAGGGGAAGGCCCAGGGGCTCGTATCGGCCGGGTCGACGGGGGCGTCGCTCACAGCTGCTGTTCTCGAGCTCGGTCGCGTGGAGGGCGTCCTGCGGCCGGCTATCGCAGCGATCATCCCGACAACCGATCGGGGAGGAGTATTGCTCGACGCCGGGGCGAACCCCGAGTGCAAACCCGAGCACCTGTATCAGTTCGCCGCCATGGGAGTAGCGCTTGCCAGGGCGAGGCTGAACATCGACAACCCGACCGTGGGTCTTTTGAACAACGGTTCGGAAGAAGGTAAAGGCAGAGCGCTTGACAAAACGGTTTACGGGCTTCTCATGAAGTCCGATCTGAACTTCGTCGGAAATGTCGAAGGTCGCGACCTGTTGATGGGTACGGCCGACGTCATTGTCACAGACGGTTTCACCGGCAATGCGGTCCTCAAGTCCTCGGAAGCTACGGCGGAGCGCCTGGTTGATCTCGTCCGTCTGGGCCTCAGCGACACGCTGTCGGACCATCCTGAACTCGCCCAGCACATTCTTCCGCCACTGGTCGCCGTCCGTAATCGAATGAATCCCGATCGGTACGGTGGAGCGTCGCTGCTGGGAGTCGACGGGGTGGTGACGATTGCTCACGGTACGGCAAACGCCGAGGCGATCGCTTCTGCATTGAGGATGACGTACGAAGTTGCTGGACTCGGTCTCGTGGACAGCATCCGAGCAAGTGTCTCCTCCTGACGAACTCGGTGAGGCTCTTGGCTACCGGTTCGTCGATCCGGAGCTCCTTCAACTCGCGTTGACCCACTCGTCTTTCGCGGCCGAGGCCAACGGCGAAGCCGACAATGAACGTCTCGAATTCCTGGGTGATGCCGTCCTCGGTCTCGCGATCACAACGAAGCTGTATGCCGAATACCCGGAAATGGCGGAGGGCATGCTCGCCAAGGTGCGAGCAACGGTCGTCAACGAGCAAAGCCTGGCACGCGTTGCGAGACGCATGAATCTCGGCGCACATCTACGAATCGGGCGGGGGGAGGACGGCAGCGGAGGGCGAGACAAGGCCTCGATTCTGTCCGATAGCCTCGAAGCGGTCCTCGGCGCGATATATCTCGACGGCTCATACGACGAAGCAGAAAGGGTCGTGCTTTCGCTCTTCGGCGAGCTGGCGGATCGGCAAGCGACCAATCCCGGGAGAGAGGACTACAAAACGCGCCTTCAGGAGCTGCTCGCTCAGCGCGGGGTCCGGCCCCGGTATGAGTCGAGTTCGAGCGGACCAGATCACGAACGCTCCTACGCCGTGCGGCTTTTTATTGCCGACGAGTCTGTGGCAACGGGCCAGGGTACATCAAAGAAGGCTGCTGAACAGGAAGCGGCTCGGAGCGCGCTCGAACGGCTCGGGGCTGAGAAAACGGATGCCTGAACTCCCGGAAGTCGAATCAACACGCCGTCACCTCGAGGAACCGCTGGTCGGGCGCACCGTGACTTACGTAGAGGTCGCCCGACCACGGATGATTCGCCACCAGCGGATTCAGGCTGACTTCGTCGGACGGCTCCAGGGACGGAAGCTGACGGCGCTCGATCGTCACGGAAAGTTTCTCCTTGCCCGATTTGCAGGAGACATCACACTGGTCTTGCACCTCGGCATGTCCGGCCGCATCCAGCTTGCCATACCCGATGAAGAGCGGGCCCCGCACAGCAATGTGATTATTGGATTTGATGACCTCGTCGACCTGCGCCTTGTTGACCCGAGAACGTTCGGTTTCGCATTGGCGTTGACTCCCGCCGAGCTGGCTGAACATTCGATCGCGTCGCTCGGCCCTGATGCCCTGAACGATTTACCGAGATCGAAGGACCTGGCTGCAGTCATCGGTCACAGGACAGCGCCGATCAAATCGCTCTTGCTCGACCAGAAAATCATCGCCGGTCTCGGGAACATCTATGCCGATGAAGTGTTACATCGGGCCCGGGTCCATGGCTCACGTCCTGGCGGCTCCCTGAAACAGCCAGAGGTGAAGCGCATGCGAGGCGCGATCCGTCCGGTGCTCGCAGCCGGGTTACGAGCCGGGGGCACGAGCCTGGATGACCTGGCCTATCTGTTACCTGACGGCAGGGCAGGCGAATTCGTGGCCAGGCTGCGCGTGTACGGCCGAGAGGGCTTGCCCTGCCGAACGTGCGGTAGCCCGATCGAACGATCGACAATCGGACAACGAAGTCACTTCTTCTGTAAAAGGTGTCAGACGTGAGCGACGAGGTATCTGCCGTGAGGGTCTTTGTCACTGGCCGGGTGCAAGGTGTGGGGTTCCGATATACCGCGGCCGAACGTGCCCGCGACCTCGAGCTGAACGGTTGGGTGCGGAACCTGTTCGACGGCAGGGTAGAGGTGTTCGCGCAAGGCTCACGGGCCAATCTCGACATTTTTGTTTCCTGGCTCGATCTCGGTCCCTCGGCGGCAGAAGTGACCGGAATCTCCGTGCGCAACGCACCGCTGCGACCCGGTTTCAAAGGGTTCGAGATTCGCCATTGACCCCGCCCGGATGACGGCACGCAGTTGACCGTACACAGTTGACGGTACCCAGTTGACCTTCCTGCGTTCCCCCGCTTGTCGAATTTCGGACCCGTTGCGGCGATAGCGCTGCCCAGATGCCCGTCCCGGTGCATGGGGAGGTGTATGGAGAGGTGAATGGGGAAGGGACGATATCGCCGCTTTGATCACTAAATTACATACTTGCAATTCATGCCAATAGAGTTATGCGACCGCGGGCTGCGGCGC
>JBFGAX010000028.1:0-30362 GCA_041567895.1 Acidimicrobiia bacterium | reverse complement strand
CTGATCGACACCCTTTGTCACCGAATACGAATCCCAGTATGGACCGCCACAATTCGAACACGATCCCATCGAAATGACGTATTTTGGATCGGGCATCTGGTCATAGAGCCGCTTGACGGCCGGAGCCATCTTGTCGGTCACGGTTCCCGCAACCACCATGAGATCGGCCTGTCTGGGTGAGGCAGGGAGCGGGATGATGCCGAACCGCATGAAGTCGTATCGTGGGCCGGAGGCAGCCATCATTTCGATCGCACAGCAGGCCAGGCCGAACTGAAAGAACCACAGCGAGTATTTACGAGACCAGTTGAGGAGCCAGGTAACCGGCTTCGGCGCCCCGAACTTGTCGATTATTCCCATTTGAGGACCCCCTTACGGATCGCGTACACGAGCCCCAGAACGAGAATGCCGATGAATACCAGCATTTCCCACAGGCCGAACCAACCCAACTCCTCGAGGCGGATTGCCCACGGGAAAATGAATACGGCCTCCACGTCGAAGATCAGAAAGAGCAACGCAAACACGTAATACCGGATGTGGGTTTGACTCCAGCCCCCTCCGACCGGGTCGATCCCGGACTCGTACGACATGGATTTGGTGGGGGTCGGACGGGATGGGCGTATCAGGGACGCGAGGGATAGCAGGAGCAACGCCAAAATGACGCCGAACGCTAAGTAGGCGAAGACAGTTATGTAGTCCTGAAAATACTCGGTCACCCGGAAACAATGCTCCTGAATTGGGCCGTCGGCTGCATGGCAGTATACGAAAATCGCAGTTACCGCCCCAACTTCCAATCTTTCGAAAATGGGCCGCTGGACCACGAGCGAGCTGCGATGACTCCCGGTATTCTGACAGCACCAGGTAGAACGCGGATCTGGTCGGAAATGGCGGCACCGGTCGCCGTGGGATTGGGAATGAATTCGGCAGGCGTACACCCGTCAGGCGAGCGCTGTCGGCAGGGCGCGAACGGAGAAATCACGACATGCAGTTGCCATCTGATCAGGCGGCTTCTGGGCGAACATTGGGATCGGAAGAGTTGGCAAACCTGGCCGAGGTCATCGAATCCGGGACTCTCACTTCAACCAAGGGACATTTCGTCAAGGACCTCGAACGGGACTTTGCTGCAACGATGGGCAGCGCCTTCGCCGTCGCATGCGCCTCTGGATCGGCCGCCGTCCATCTGGCCGTTGCCGCGATTGATCCAGAACCCGGCGATGAGATCATCACAACGCCCATCACCGACATCGGGGGAATCACGCCCATCTTGTTCCACGGTGCGATTCCCGTCTTTGCCGACGTCGATCCCATCACGCTGAACGTAGCCGCCGAAACCATCGCACCTCATATCTCTGATCGAACGAGGGCCATCATCGTCACGCACCTCTTCGGAAACCCGGTTGAGATGGATGACATCATGGATCTGGCCGAAAAGTCGGGCATCCCCGTCATCGAGGATTGCGCGCAGGCATTCTGCGCCAGCGACCACGGCCGCAACGTCGGGACGATCGGCGCCATCGGATGTTTCTCCTTTCAGCAGGGCAAGCACATCACGGCGGGAGAAGGCGGCATGGTCGTCACGGACGATGCGAAGTACGCACGACGGATGCGCCTTTTCGTCGACAAGGCATGGGGCTACGGCGACAAAAACCCGGATCACTACTTTCTGGCGCTCAATTACCGGATGACCGAACTGCAGGGAGCGGTTCTCGTTGCCCAGCTGAAGAAACTCGGCACCAATATCGAAGCCAGACGAAGAGCCGCTCGCCGGTTCGTCGACGGACTCGTGGGCGTCCAGGGCCTCACGTTGCCCACCGAGCGACCTGATACCGAGCATGTCTACTGGCGGATCGCCGTACGAGTCGACGAAACGATCGTTGCCGGCGGCGTGTCTGCGCTGGCGCAGGCGTTGAAAGAACTCGACATCCCGGCCGGACCACGCTACATCCAAAAACCCGCGTTCGATTGCGAGGTCATTCGCGACCAAAAGACCTTCGGGACCAGCGGGTGGCCGTTCACGCTGGCCCGTACCGAGGCCGTCGAGTACGGACGCGACAGGTATCCGGGCGCCTATGACGGGTTGGCGCACATCCTGGTATTTCCCCTCAACGAACGGTATCAAGACTCACACATCGACGCCGTCGTCGAGGCCGTCGCAAAGGCCGTTGCCGAATTGGCGATTGTCTGATGGTTGCCGATATGAACGTCGCAGTCATCGGGGCGGGCGGAATCGGCCGCACGTATCTCGACGTCCTGGAGAAGTCAGCTCACGCCAGGCTTTCGGTCGTAGCAGACGCGCATCCCGACACGCGCGAGCGCATCGCCCAGGAATACGGTATACCAACGGTCTCCACCCACCGCGAATTGGGTGACATCGATGCCGCGATCGTGTGCACTCCCCCTTCCACACATCCTGAGATCACCATGTACCTGCTCCGAAACGGCATTCCGGTGCTTTGCGAAAAACCTCTGGCGATAGACCTGGCGGATCCCCGGGCAATGGCGTCTGCTGCCGAGGAATCAGGCGTGCTGCTCACCATGGCGTCGAAGTTTCGATACGTACCTGATGTCATAGCGACTAAGTCTTTGATCAATTCCGGGATCCTCGGCGACATCGTGTTGTACGAGAACACCTTTGCTTCGGTCGTCGACATGCGAGACCGCTGGAACGCCGATCCTGAGCTGTCGGGCGGCGGGGTCTTGATCGACAACGGCACACACAGTCTCGATATCGCCCGCTACCTCCTCGGTCCCATCGACCACGTTCTGGCTGTCGAAGGACACCGGATCCAGCGGCTGCCTGTGGAAGACACCGTGCGGGTCTTCTTTCGTAGCGTCAGCGACGTAACCGGGACAATCGACCTGTCGTGGTCGATCCGCAAGGAGCTCGATTCCTACGTAGACATCTACGGATCGAAAGGCACCGTACAGATCGGCTGGAGGACCTCACGCTTCCGCCAGCACAACAGCCCGGAATGGATCGAGTTCGGGAGCGGGTATTCGAAGATGGAGTCGATCGGAGCCCAGGTCCAGAACTTCCTCGATGCCATCGACGGCCGCGACAAGCTCTTGATAGGGGCCACCGACGGCATCGCGTCAGTGGAAGTGATAGAAGCTGCCTACCGATCGCTCCGGGCCAACAACTGGACCGAGGTCTCATCCCCTGAATCCCAGATGGTCGAGATAGCGTAAGGCCAATGGCCCGCATACATCCGACCGCGATCGTCGAAGAAGGGGTGACGCTCGGCAACGGCACGTCGATCTGGGACAACGCCCATGTGCGAGGTCCGGCATCGATCGGTGCCGATTGCATCATCGGCGAAAAAACCTACATCGCCTACGGAGTGAATATCGGAGACCGGGTCAAGCTCAACGCATTCGTATACGTCTGCACGGGCGTGACACTGGGAGACGGTGTCATGGTTTCAGCTCATGCGACGTTCACCAACGATCGGTACCCCCGGGCAACGACTCCCGATCTCACACGCTTGAGGTCATCGGAGCCCGACGCGGATTCGATTCCAACCAACGTGGGACCGGGCGCAACCATCGGGGCGTCTGCCGTGATCGGACCGGGATCAAACATTGGCACATTCGCCATGATCGGCATGGGATCCGTGGTCACCGAACCGGTCCCGAACCACGCCCTTGTTGTCGGAAACCCCGCTCGTCAGATCGGGTGGGTGTGCGCCTGTGGTCCCCGCATCCAGATCGAAGAAGGTCGCGGAACCTGCAATCATTGCGGCCGCTCGTACGCAGAGTCGTCCGCCGGACTCGTCGAACAGTGACCCGCTACGCGGTCGTGGGTGGCGGAATGCTCGGCCTCAGTCTGGCGCTGAAGCTCGTCGACGAGGGCCACGAGGTCGAAATCCTCGAAGCTGCGGATCGAATCGGAGGTCTCGCCGCCGGCTGGACGATCGGGGACACCACCTGGGACCGCTTCTATCACGTGACCCTCGAAAGCGACGCCAATACGCGGGCGATCCTCGATCGACTCGGGATCGCTCCGATCTCGGCGTCTGCCGAGACGGGTGTGTTCGCGGAAGGCAAGCTCTATCCCATAACCACCAACATGGACTTTCTCCGGTTTCCGTTCCTGTCCCTGGTGGACAAGTTCCGGTTCGGGCTGACGATCCTGCGCGGGGCCTACGCACGCAATGGAGAAGCGTTCGAACAGATCCCGGTTGAGGCGTGGTTGACCCGCTGGTCCGGAAAGCGAGCATTCGAACGCTTCTGGTTACC
Source organism: Acidimicrobiia bacterium (assembly GCA_041567895.1). GTDB lineage: Bacteria > Actinomycetota > Acidimicrobiia > Spongiisociales > SHLN01 > JABDOU01. Next base: position 26,126 of record JBFGAX010000028.1, on the reverse strand, counting down.
TCTTCTCCGCTCGAAGCTCGGAGACGCCTACCGTGACACGTCCGCCGCCTTCATCTGGGCGACGATCCAACGGCTCTATGCGGCCCGATCGGAGCGCGGCAACCAGGAGCGCTTCGGATATATCCCCGGTGGTTATGCCCGCGTACTCGAAGCGTTTTCTGATCACCTCGTCAGCAGTGGCGCCGTATTGCGGACGGGCGTTCGCGTCGACAGCATCGGCACCTCCGGAGACGCGATCGAAATCAAGCTCGACTCCGGACAGACCGAAACCTACGACCGGACGATTGTCACGGTGGCAGGGCCACTCGCGTCGCGCATCTGTGTCGACCTGCCAGAGTCCGAGCGACAAGCCCTGGCGAGCCTTCCCTATCTGGGGGTCGTGTGCGCGTCCGTGTTGTTGCGGCGACAGTTGTCTCCGTACTACGTGACCAACCTCCTGGACCCTGCGCCCTTCACAGGCGTGATCGAGATGTCGAATCTGGTGAACCCCTCTGAACTGAATGGCAACCACCTCGTCTACCTGCCCAAGTATGTCAGGCCCGACGACCCTCTCTTTGATCAGGACGACGAGACGATTCGTCGCGAATACATCGACGGACTGACTGCCATCCATCCCGACCTCACCGACGACGATGTCGTCGCGTTCCAAATCGCACGAGCCCGGTACGTCATGGCAATCCCCACGATCTCGTACTCGGAACGGATCCCTCCGTTCTTCACATCCGACCCGAACCTCTTCCTGGTCAACTCCGCCCAGATCGTGCATGGCACGCTCAACGTCAACGAAACCGTCGGGTTGGCGAACCGGGCAGCCGCCCACATCCTATGAAGCCTCTCGCGAGCCTGTCGCTCGACCTCGACAACGCATGGTCGTATCTACAGATTCACGGAGACAAGGAATGGCAGGGCTATCCGTCCTATCTCGAACAGCTCGTGCCGATGTTTCTCGACGACATGGCGGCCCGAAATCTGAACGTCACCGTGTTCGTCGTCGGAAAGGACGCGTCGCTCCCGCAGAACGGAGATCTCCTGAGAGGTATCGCAGAGTCAGGACATGAAATCGGCAACCACTCGTTCAATCACCTCCCCTGGCTGGACAGGTTCACGGCTGCCGACCTCCGCGCCGAGCTCACGTCTGCTCACGAAGCGATCGGCGCCGCTACCGGAACCGACCTCATCGGATTTCGAGGACCGGGTTTCAGCTATTCCGCTGAAACCTTCGGCATTCTCGATTCGCTTGGTTACAGCTACGACGCCTCGATGCTGCCGACGTTCATCGGCCCCCTTGCCCGGGCCTACTACTTTCGCTCAGGCGACCTGAGTGAGCAGGAGCGCGAACTGAGGAGCAAGCTCTTCGGTTCGTTCTCTGACGGTCGTCGACCAAACACCGCCTACCGCTGGGCAGGGTACGAGTTGATGGAATTGCCCGTGACGACCATTCCGCTCATCCGCACCCCGTTTCATGTGAGCTACCTCCTGTGGCTGGCCGGAATATCGCCGAAGCTCGCCGACCTGTATCTGTCACTGGCCATCGCCGCATGCAAGGCCACCGGCACCGGACCTTCAGTCCTGATCCACCCCCTGGACTTCTTTGGCGGTGACGACGCTCCCGACCTCGCCTTTTTCCCGGGAATGGAGCATTCAGGAGCCGAAAAACGGGCCATCTTCGGGCATTTCCTCGACCGGCTCACCGATGCCTTCAACTTCACGACCTGCCGTGCACACGTCGAGGCATCGAAGCCGTCAACCACGGTCACCTTGTGATCGGGGAACGTACCAGCACCCGCCTCACCGCCGCCTGGATGATCACGCTCGTGGCAGGAATCATGGTGCGCTTGTGGAATCTGGGGCGTCAGAGCTTCAGCATGGATGAGGTCTGGGAGCTGCAGATCGCAAACGCACCGTGGTCGGACATCCATCTCATCGACGATGGATTTCCACCCCTCTTTCATTACGTTCTCAAAGTGCTCTTGTCGATGGGCAACGACATGGCGGGACGATGGTTGGCCGCCGCAGCCGGTGTCGCGACGCTTTACATCGTGTATCGGATCGGAAATTCCGTCGATAGGTCACCCGGAGCCGGCCTCGGGTTGATCGCGGCAGCGGTGCTCGCCTGGTTCCCGTTGCACATACACCTCGCACGTGAAGGCCGGGTGTATGCGCTCGCGATCATGGGAGTGGCCATAGCGATTCTCGGAATGTGGAAGATTTCCGAGAGCGAGGGCGCCGTTCTTCGACCCTGGTTGATATACGGAGCAGGGGTTGTACTCGGAATGTGGCTGCACTACGGGCTGGCGGTCGTTGCGCTACTCGGGGCGGGTCTCACCTTCTTTCTGTCAGAAGACAAGAAATCCTGGTTCATGACCCACGCCGTGATGGGCGCCCTCGCTCTTCCACTTCTGATACCACTCGGTGGTGATCTGGTGCCTCACACCACCATTGTCACGGCTCGAGACGCAGGCTTCGCTGAAATCGGCTTCCTCGGAAAGACCCTGCTGTTCGGCTTCGGTCTCGGTCCGTCGGCTCGAGAGCTCCACACGATGAGCGCCGGTGACGCGATTGCTCGCCTCGCCCCCTGGATCGCGGTGCTGGTTCCCGCCGTCAGTTACCTCGTCTGGGCGGGTTGGGAATACCTGGAGGAACGGGCCCGACGGATATTCCTCACCTTGATCTTCGGCGGCCTGATTCTGACGACCGCCCTGATCTCCCTGAGCGGCATCGGATTTCAGGTGCGGTACTTTGCCTGGCTCGTTGTGCCGCTCAGTCTCTGGTTGGCGGCCGGGCTTGTCAGGGGCGGAATCGCACCCCTGGTCGCAGGGCTTCTCTGCGGGGTGGCTGCGCTCGTATCCATCGGCGCTCGCGAGTTCTCACCGGAGCATCAGACGGAGGATGCCAGGGCTGTCGCAGCGTTCGTCGCTGAGTCAGAGCCACTGCCGGGGTTCGCTCTCTCGTGGTACATGGCGAATCCGATCAACTACTACCTGACCCCCGAAACCTTTTTGCCGATCGAGGATCCGAGGCAGGCCAGCGACGTGCTTGGCCCTCGTGCCAAGCCAGGCCTCGCCGCCATTCCCTTGTCGAACAATGTGTCCGGTAGCCAACCCGACGAGATCCTGATCGGCCTGATTGCAGACGCGACAGATCCCGGTGACCGCTACTACCTGTTCTACAGCAGGCCTTTTCACGGAGACGATGACGGGTCGTTTCTCGCCAACCTCACGAGGATTGACCAGTTGGAGCAGGTCTTCGAAGCACCCGGGTACCGGGTGTTCGAAGGAATTCGCGCCGGCTAACGCAGTTCGGCGCGAAGCCGGTCGAGCACCGAACGTTCGAGGCGATCGGTGTTGGCGGGTTTCATCGGCAGAACCTCGCCGAGGTTTCTCAGCGGAATCGATGCTTCTTCAGCGATCGTTTTGATGACCGTCGCCGGGTCTTCGCAAAGATGCTCATAGTCGATGTGGATGGCGCGGGTCGGAGCGTCGTTTTCGATCAGGGCGCTGATCTGTTGCACCTGCCGCACGACGTCTTCGATGGGATCGCCGCCGCTGCGAGCAGCCAATCCCCAGCCGATTTCGGTTGAACCCTGGACCATCTGCCGAGCTTCGATCAAGCTCTGTGCGACATAGACGGGGTCCCGGTGCACCACCACAAATCGCACGCCGGAAATCGACTTCGCGAGCGAGGGCATCTGAGCCGTGTTGCGGTTGTTCTTGCTGATGACAGCCATCGGGTGCAGCGTCCGCCAGGCATCGAAGAACCGGCCGATCTCCTCCATCGCATGCACGCCGGGTTGGGCAGGTCTATAGCGGTCTTCGCCAAACCATCGGTTCCATACATGAAACGCATCGTTGGGACCGTCCCAACCTCGACTGAGCCCATAGAAGCTGCGACGCCTGATGGAACCAGCTGGAAACCTGTCCCACAACGCGGATGCGGCCAGCGGTGCCCGGCCAAATAGGCTGTTTCGATTCGTGAAATAGCTCGACACGCAGTGTGCGGCCAGCAGCTGATGTGTCAGCGTCGTGCCGCTCCTCGGAGCGCCGACGACGAGCAGAACGGGATGAGAGCTGGGTTGCGCGGCTTCGAGCAGTTTCTCCTCACGCCGAACGAGGATGCGATCGAGCACGGATGCCGGATAGCCCACGGCCATCCTCGCCATCCCTTCGAGCGCGGCGGGGGGACGATCTCGCCCGATCCGTTTCAGGAGACCCAGAGGATCTCGAAAGTTTGCGTACCGACTCACGCCAGCCTTTGATCGATTTCTCCCTCTCGTGTCGTCCCCGTGACTTTTCGTTGTTCTCGATACACCGATGTGCCGAGGTGGAACAGCTCCTCGAAATAGCGCTTCGATTGCATCGCCATCACGCCCATGCCTACCAGCTGGGCACCCAGAATCGCTCCCAGCAGCGTCGCCAGGAAGGCCAGCGGATAGGCGCTGAACGCAGCAGCGACCGAGCCCTCCTGGCCGATCCGCATCCCGATGGTCACCAAACCGATGAGGGTCAATCCGACGAGTATCAAACCCGGAAGAACGAAAAACATGAACGGGCGGAACACAAACGCGAGCAATGCGTTCGAGAGAACCCCGCGGCTTATCCGGAACGGTCCCTGTCTCCTGGTACCGCCCGTGTGGTGAAACGTCCAGTCGAGGTGGGCTGGTACCTCAACGATGAGGGCTCGCAACAATTGGGCTTTGTAGATGATCTCAGGGTTGATCTCGGCGTCCATCGCCTTCAGGTTGAGTGATCGGAGGAACACGCCGTCATAGGCCCTGACCATTCCTGTCAGGGTCGTGAGGTCACCCTTGGCGGCCAGCGAGAGGAACCAGTTCGCGGCACGAGACATGATGCGACGGACGAACGGAACGTTGGTCGTCGTGCCGCCTTCGGCATACGGGGACGCCACCACGACCTTGGCATCGGTCGAAGCCAGCTTGGCGAGCATCAGACCGATATGGTCGACGGAATATGAAAGATCGGAATCAAACGTGACGACGTAGTCACCCTTGGCGACGCCGAACGCGTATCGCAGAGCCTGGCCGAGTTTGAAGTTCACCCGGTGCTCGAGAACGCGGACTGTGGGCCGCCCCTCCGCAAAATGCCGCGCGATCGGCCCTGTTTCGTCTGTGCTGCCGTCGTTGACGACGATGATTTCCCACGCGTATTCCTGATGTTCCAGGGTGTATTTGTGGAGTTCGCCGAGGTTACGCTCGATCGTTTCTGCCTCGTTGTAGGCAGGCACGATCAAGGACACGAGAGGCCTTCTCACGCCCCGCTCCCGGATTCCAGCGCTGCTGTTGGTTCCGTCACGCCGGCAATTTTCGACTTCGGATGCTTTCGGATTTCGCCCAGTTTTTCTAGCTCGCCCAGCTTCGTTACGCGACCCGGTTGATGGTGCTGTACCGACACCACCGGAAGTGCCGAGGTTTCCATAGCGTACAGTATCGGCACCAATGACCGCCAGCCTGACTCCAAACGTTCCTGGCTCTCGCGGGCTGGTGAACCTGGTGGCCGAGCTCGAGTATCGCCTGGGCGGAACACCGGTCTCGTCAGGGTTCGATGCGAGCATGTCCGCACCGGTACCGTCGGCCTCGGGCTATGTTCTGGTGGTGTTCGACGGGCTCGGCTCCGCTCAGCTCGACATCGCGGAGGCAAGAGAACTCGCCGCGAGCAAGGTCGATGATCTCGTCGCTCCGTTCCCAACGACCACCACCGTGAGCCTCGCGACCATCGCGACCGGTCTCTCTCCGGCCAGGCACGGCCTGGTCGGTTACCAGCTGTATCTCCCGCATATCGATGTGGTCGCCAACACGATCAAGTGGACGACACTGTGGGGAGACCCGATAGCGCTCGACTACGCGGCGTTTCTTCCTGAAACCCTTTGGGAGCGGCTCTCGCGCGTCGGCGTCGACACGGTCACCGTCCAGCCTGCCAATTTCGCAGCAAGCCCTTTGACACAGATGTTGTACAAAGGTGCACGATTCGAGGGCGTCACAACCGTCGATGATTGGGTCGAGGCATGCATCACGCTTGCCAAGCCCGGGCGTCTCATCGTGGCATACCTTCCCCACGTGGACGTGTCTGCTCACATGACGGGTCAGGGATCCGTTGAATATCGAGATGCGATTGCGCTGATCGCTACCGCCTGGGAACGGCTCCGCCAGCTGCTCCGATCAGATATCGGTCTCCTCGGCACAGCAGACCATGGCCACGTCGATGTCCCAGCGGACCGCCAGATCCACATGAAGAGGGAGGATCAAGCCGGTCGTGTCCTGTTTGGCGACTCCCGGGTGATGTTCATCAACGGCCCACCACCGGAGCACGACCTGCCTGCCGCCTACCACCCTTTTGCAGACATAGCCGGCTGGTGGGGTGACGGGCCTTCCTTGCACCGCGAGCGATTTCCTGACGGCGTGCTCGTTGCCCACGATGGGCACGCAATCCTGCACCGATTCTCAGACAAGCGAATGATCGGGCACCATGGTGGGCTCACGGACGCCGAACGGATCATTCCGCTCCTGCTTCGGTGAGGGATGCGGGTGTCGCTCTGGCAACCATTGACGTCAGAAACGATCCGGTCCCGGCGGCTACAACCAGCAACCACAGCACCGGACCGAGCAGCGGCACGAATTGCAGGACACGCCAGAGGAGCGCGCCCAGAGCCAGACCCGCCACCATCGCGTCGGGTCGTTTGAGGATCATGGTCCCGGTCCGTATGAGGACAGGTGTGCCTCCACCGATGATCATCACCGCCCAAAAGGCGAGCGAGATCACGGCGACTGGCAGCAAGACCACGGTCAGAGCCATGAGAAAAGCGAGTACCGGCGCGAAGAGCAAAGCCACCAAGCCGAGCGCGATTGAACCCGGGCGGAGTACCCTCGAGACCGAGCGTCGGGTCCAGGCCGGGTACAGGCCGACAAATAGCGCTCCGGTCAAAACGGTCGATAGAAACAGCAGTGTCCCTATCGCCCAGCGGCCGGAACGAACGACGAGCGGCGGCGATGGGATCGGCAGGTCGATCACCGTAGCCACCTGTGCTTCCGGATCTACCGAGATCACCGAGTCCACACCCGGGATGTAAGTGGCAACGAGTCCGGGATTGTGGGCAACTGCTCCGGACGAAGATGCACCGGGGCCGACACGCATGCGAAATGCGCCGGCGTCGACCGATCCCACCTGGCCGTCGATGAGCAGCGTTCCCAGCACCTCACCGAGCACGCTTCCGCCGACGTCTGCCCGCGCGTCAGCCGACCAGCTGTAGAAAATCGCATCGCCACCAACCGAGTCATCGAGGTGCGCCCGCCCGCCGAGCATCAGGACGTCATCTCCAACAGGGCCGTTCTGGCTGTAGGTGAGTGACAGTGTTCGTACCGAGCCGTCGACCTCTCCAAAGATGCTGGTGGTTCCGCTGACGGCTGTGACGTCGCCGTGAACGACGCCGGTGATGATCACCCGTTGACCGAGCGCGACGAGATCACCGTTGATTTCACCCTCGATGAAGATTGTTCCCCCCGAGGCGTACAGGTCGTCTTCTACGACCCGACCCTCTTGAATCAACACAGTGTTTCCGGTCGCAACCGTGGCGACTGTCATCACACCGGCCAGGATCAGACTGGCGAACTCAGAAAGGAAGGGCATTTGCTACGACCGTCAGCAACGGAGCCGGATTGACCCCGAAGGCAACGGTCAGAACCGCCACGGTGGTGAGGGCAAAGCGCATGCCGTCTGTGATCACGACCCCTGATTGGTGTCCGGCTTCTTCGTCGATGTATACCCGCACGATCACCCGCAGGTAGAAGTACAGACCAGCTGCCGATGCGACCAGCGCCAGCACGACCAGCCATGTGTAGCCGGCTTCAAGGGCGGCACGAAATACTCCGAACTTGCCTGCAAAGCCCGCTGTGAGCGGGATACCGGCCATGGCCAACATCATGAGACTGAGAACCCCGGCCAGGAACGGAGAACGACGGCCCAGGCCCACGTAGCTCGTCAATGACGACTCGTCCGAAGCAACTCCGGAGATCGCAGCAACAACCCCGAAGGCTCCCACTACCTGAAAGGCGTAGGTGACCACGTAGAACCACAGGGCGTCGATGCCGGCGCCACCACTCACGAGCGCGGTCATTATGAAACCGGCATGGGCTACCGACGAATAAGCCAGCATCCGCTTGATATCGGTCTGCGTGATCGCCAGGACCGTCCCGACGATCATGGAAAGCGCTGCGATCACCGCCAGCGCCGGGCCCCAATCACCGCGCTGTCCATCAAAACTGATCGTCAGGATCCGGGCTAGCGCTGCGAAACCTGCGATCTTTGCTCCGGCGTTCATGAAGCCCGTGACGCCGCTTGGCGAGCCCTGGTAGACATCAGGTGCCCACATGTGGAAGGGGGCGGCTGAGACCTTGAATCCGAGCCCAACGACGATGAGACCGATCCCGACGAGCAGAATCGGAGATTCCACGGCTCCGGAGAACCCGGGTCCGGCGAAGGCGGTGATCTCGAGGGTTCCGGTCGCGGCATACACCAGTGCGACTCCATAGAGAAATACCGCGGAAGAGAACGATCCAAGCAGGAAATATTTCACAGCTGCTTCGTTGGATCTAGCTCCCCGTCGAATGAATCCGGCGATGACGTAGAGGCTGATCGAAGCGACTTCGAGCCCGAGAAACACCATGATGAGGTTGGCCGCTCCGACGAGGAGCATGAGACCGATGGTCGCAAGCAGCACGAGGGCCACGAGCTCGGCTCCGCGTGCTTTGTCGGCTTCAACCAGCGGCCAGGCGACCAACAGTCCAAGTGCGGCGACGATGATCAGGACGATCGAACCAAACGCCGAGAACCCATCGTGCATGAGCATGTGCGAGAAGATGGGTTGTGGAGTGTTTGCCGCATCGGCCCATTGCACGATGGACAGTACGAATCCCGCTATCAATGATCCGAACGAAATCAGCCTCCACACCCTGGTCGGCGGGTGGAGGGTGACCTCCACCATGAGGAGGATCACCACCCCGAGCGTGAGCGCGATGACGGGGCCGATTCCGATGTACAGCGCGTTGGTCATCGTGACTCGGCCTCCCACCCGTCCGGCAGAACCGCGAAGCTCTCGACCCGCTCGACGACCGCATCGACGGACGGTCCGATCCGATCGAGGGCAGGCTTGGGATAGACACCGAGGAAGATGATGACGGCCACCAGCGGAACCATGATCCCTATTTCACGGGCGTTGAGATCGGTTAGGCCCTGGTTTTCGGGCTTGTCATTCGGCCCGGTGAACACCCGCTCATACGCCCACAGCAGATAGATGGCAGCCAGGAGCACACCAAACGCAGCCGTGATCGTGGCTGCCGGATGGCGTGCATAGCTCCCCAGCAACACGAGGAATTCGCCCACGAACCCATTGAGGCCTGGCAAGCCGGCCGAGGCGAATGCCGTGAAGAGGAACAATCCGGCGAAGATCGGCATCACCCTTGCAATTCCGCCGTAATCGCTGATCTGACGGGTGTGGCGGCGATCGTAGATCATGCCGACCAGCAGGAAGAGGGCGCCGGTGGTCAGGCCATGATTGACCATCTGGATGACGCCACCACTCAAGCCCTGGGCTGATAGCGCAAACGTTCCAAGCACGATGAACCCGAGGTGGCTCACCGATGAGTAGGCGACGAGCCGCTTGATGTCCGGCTGGACGATGGCTACCAGGGCCCCGTAGATGATGCCGATGACCGCCAGGGCGACCATGACTCCTGCGAAATCGACAGACGCTTGCGGGAAGAGGGGCAGGTTGAAGCGGACGAGGCCGTACGTTCCCATTTTGAGCAAGACGCCGGCCAGCATCACGGAGCCGACCGTCGGTGCCTCGACATGAGCGTCCGGCAGCCACGTGTGGAACGGAAAGAGCGGAACCTTGATCGCGAAGGAAAGCGCGAATCCAACAAAGAGCCATCGCTGGGTCGACGTCGGGATGTCGAGCATGAGCAACATGGTGTAGTCGAAGGTCGGTGCTCCAAACTGGTCCGAGGCCATGGCCCCCAGGAAGATGATGCCCGCGAGGAGAAACGCCGATCCGATCGCGGTGTAGAGGAAGAACTTCAGCGCGGCGTACACCCGCCGCTCCCCTCCCCAGATGCCAATGATGAAATACATGGGGACCAGCATGACCTCGAAGAACACGAAAAACAGCACGAGATCGAGAGACAGGAACACACCGAGAAGCCCGGCCTCCAACATGAGCATGGCGGCCATGTACTCCTTGTGACGTTCTTTGACCGACGCAGAAGCGAGAATCCCGATCGGCATGAGGAACGCGGTCAAAGCGACGAGCAGGAGTGAAATGCCGTCGACGCCCAGGTGATAGGTGATCCCCCACGGCTCAAAAATCGATGCCTTCTCCACGAACTGGAAACCGGCATCTCCCTTCACGAACGTCCACACGACATTGCCTGCCAGCGCAAGAACCAGAGCCGAGAAGCCGAGACCGATGGGAAGCGCGATCTCTGATCGTCTGCGTGGAATGGTGGCGACGATCGCAGCTCCCAGCACCGGCAGCCAGATCATGACCGACAAGGTGGGGAACATCAGGTCAACCCCCGGCTCGCGAACCACACGAGCAGCCCGACCGTGCCGGCAACCAGGCCGAGGCCATACTGTCGAACGAAGCCACTCTGCAGAGGACGGAGACGCTCCCCCGCCGCTCTCACGTTGGTAGCGAGGCCATTCACAGCCCCGTCGATGACCTCGCGATCGAATACGAACGCCAGGAAGTTGGAAATCGCCCGGCCGGGTGCCACCAGCCAGCGGCCGACGAGGTCGTCGACGTGATATGCCTGCTCCAGGAGCGACCACGACCCCTTGCCGATCGGCGACAGTTCGACGGCGTCTTCACCGCGATAGCGACGATAGGCATAGAGCGCTCCCACAATTGCAACGCCCACCGAGATGACCGCAAGCACCCACGGTACGAGGCCTTCTGGCAAATGGGCTTGCTCGACCCCCTCAAATGCCGGTTCCAGGAAGTGTTCCAACGACGGCAGGAACGGTGTGTTCCAGAAGCCGACGCCGAACGAGAACGCCGCAAGTACCACGAGCGGAAGAACCATCGACCCTGGCGCCTCGTGCGGATGCACCTCTTCTCCGAAGCGCGGCTCGCCCCAGAAGGTCAAGGCGATCCAGCGCGTCATGTACACCGCCGTCAACAGTGCCGTGAGCAGCCCGATTGCCCACAACACGTAATAGCCACCGCCCTTGCCGAAGGTGACCGCGAGGATTTCATCCTTGGACCAGAAGCCTGCAAAAGGAAAGATCCCGATGATGGCGAGCCACCCGACGACCTGGGTCAGGTGGGTGACGGGCATCGCCTTGCGAAGGCCCCCCATGTGCCCGATGTCCTGTTCGTCGGCCATCGCATGAATCACGGCTCCCGAACCGAGGAACAGCAGAGCTTTGAAGAAGGCGTGCGTAAAAAGATGGAAGATCCCTGCCACGTAGGCGCCGACCCCAACCGCCAGGAACATGTAGCCGAGCTGGCTGATGGTCGAATAGGCGAGGATTCGTTTGATATCTCGCTGCTTGAGAGCAATTGAGGCGGCAAACAGGGCCGTCACAGCTCCCACCGATGCGACGATGGCGCTCGACACCGGCGCCATTTCGAACAGCACCGCGGTTCTGGCGATCATGTACACCCCTGCCGTGACCATCGTCGCGGCGTGAATCAGAGCCGATACCGGCGTAGGACCCTCCATGGCATCAGGCAGCCACATGAAGAGCGGAAGCTGTGCTGACTTGCCGGTACCTCCGACCAGCAACAACAGCGTGATGGCAGTCGCCAGGCCGACGCTGAGCTCGATTCCATGGTCTTCCCACGCTTCGACATGGAGCACGTCTTCAAAGGCGAGCGTCCCGAACGTGGTGAAAATGAGCATCAGCGCGATCAGAAATCCCACGTCTCCGATGCGGTTGACGACAAACGCCTTTTTGCCGGCAGCGGCCGCACTCGGCTTTTCGTACCAAAACGAAATCAGCAAATATGAGCAGAGGCCGACAAGTTCCCAGCCGACGAACAGCATGCCGAAGTTGTCCCCCAGCACGAGGATCAACATCGATGCGATGAACAAATTGAGATACGTGAAGAAGCGTGAAAAGCGCGGGTCTCCGTGCATGTAGCCGATCGAGTACAAATGAATCAGGGCGCCGATGCCCGTGATCACGAGCGTCAAGACGGCAGAGAGCGGGTCCCACAGCAGAGAGGCGGCAGCGCCCAGGCCTTCAATCCATTCGAATAAGAACACGTGCTCACCGTGAGATTCGCCCTGGAAGAAAGGGATGGCAGCGACGACGGCGATCACAAACGCCGCACCAACCATGCCGAAACCAATGAGTCCCGCCCGGGGTTCACCGAGGCGTCTGCCGAAAAAGTGGAGCACAACAGCACCCAGCAGTGGAAGAACAATGACGATCCAGACGAAGTCGGTCATCCGCGCAACTCCGCCAGTTCGTCGATGGACGCCGAAGCCCTGCGCCGGAACACCGCGACCACGATCGCCAGACCGACGACGACTTCAGCGGCCGCCACCACCATGACGAAAAACACCGAAACCTGGCCGTTGATGTCACCAAGCTGGCGGGCCGCGGCCACAAATGTCAGGTTGACAGCGTTCAGCATCAACTCCACGGACATGAACATGATCAGCGCATTGCGACGCAGCAGGAGGCCGCTCGCCCCGATGACAAACAGAGCCGCAGACAGCATCATGTACCAGACCGGGGTAACGATCATTTCCGGTCCCGCAGCTTGAACTGGGCAAGGACTATCGCACCAACTGACGCGATGACCAGCAAAAGCGTTGTGACCTCGAATGGCAACAGCCAATTGGTGAACAACTCGTCGGCAACTGCTTCGACGGTGCCGACGACACTTCCATCTTCGGATCCGGCAAGGGTTCCGGCAGCAATGACCACGACCAACCCGACCAACAGTATGGCGCCCATGGCGAGGGCAGCCGGACGCTGGATTGGCAGTTGCTCGGTTGTGTCCTCCGGCTGATCGACCCCGATGAGCATGATGACAAACAGAAAAAGCGTCATGACGGCACCGGCGTACACGACGATCTGCACCGCGGCGACGAAGTGAGCCCCGTTCACGACATACAGGACCGCGATCGAAAACATCGTGCCTATGAGGCCAAGCGCGCTGTACACCGGGTTGCGACTCGCGACCATCATGATGGCACCGGCCAACGCCCCGGCCCCAAACAGGACGAAGAGGATGAGCTCGGTCACGGGTGGGCTCCATCGCCGGCCTGCTCGGAATCGGACTGCTCGGAATCGGACTGCTCGGAATAGGCCTGCTCGGATGTTGGGGCGCCATGCGACTGGCCCTGCTCGGGAGGTCGTAGTCCGACGCCGGCCGATGGGGTCCAGGCAGGCACACCCTCGTACGCTGCACGACCCGAGGGTGAGGTTGCCCGCATCCAGCCATCTGCAATCTTGAGTTCAGCGAGGTTGATCAGCGGCCCCTCTGGCTGCGGATGGCGTGGCGTACCGTCCTCCTCGACGAGCAGTTCGTCCTTGCCATAGATCGCGTCGTCCCGGTTGTCGACGCTGAATTCGAAGAGGTGCGTCATCGTGATGGCTTCTGTCGGACAGGCCTCGACGCACATCGCGCAGAAGATGCAGCGCAGCATGTTGATCTCATATACGAAGCCGAACCGCTCCCCTGGCGAGACCGGGTCGTCGACCGGGTTGTCAGCTCCTCGAACGTAGATGCACCGGGCCGGGCACACACCGGCGCACAGCTCGCAGCCGATGCACTTCTCCATTCCATCCGGATAGCGATTGAGCACATGTCTGCCATGGAATCGCTGCGGCTTCTCACGCTTGGTGTAGGGATATTCCTGGGTGACCGGCTCCTTGAACATCTGTCGGAACGTGACGCCGAATCCCTTGAAGAAGTCACCGATAGCACTCATTGCTGTCCTCCTATGCCCACGGTGCACCAAACCTCACAAAGCCGAGCACGATGCTGAACACACCCAGCCAGGCCAGCGTCGCCGGAATCAAGCGTTTCCATCCCAGTTCCATCAGCTGGTCGTAGCGCAGGCGCGGCAAGGTGGCCCGTATCCAGAAGAACAGGAAAACCACCGCGTACGTTTTGACGAGAAACCACAGAACTCCGATCAACGCGGCAGGGAAGGTTCCGATTTCGAAGATGACAGGCCCGTTGAACCCGCCGAGAAAGACCGTCACCGCCAGGGCCGACATCGAGAAGATGTTGATGTACTCGGCCAGGAAGAACAGAGCGAAACGAATGCCCGAATACTCGGTGTGAAAACCACCGACGAGCTCGGATTCCGCCTCGACGAGGTCAAACGGCGCCCGGTTGGTTTCGGCCACGGCAGCGATGAAGAACAGGACGAACGATGGAGCCAGCACAATGATGTGCCAGTTGGGCAAGATGCCGGCGAACCGGCCCGACTGATGAGCGACGAGTTCAGACAAGCTCAACGTTCCCGCGTAGACGATCGCCGGAACCAGCGCCAACCCCATGGCTGCTTCGTAGCTGATCGCCTGAGCGGTCGCCCGGACACCACCCAGCAGCGGATACTTCGAGCCCGATGACCATCCCGCCAGGACGACCGCATACACGGCGGTCGACGACATCGCGATGATGAACAACAGCCCGACATTGAGGTCGGTCACCTGAAATGAGACCGTGCGTTCCCCGATCGCGAAGCTCGGACCCATGGGAATGACCGTGAATATCAAGAGCGCCGGCAGCAGGCTGAGCACCGGCGCAAGGATGTAGACGTTGAATTCGACATTACGCGGGGTGATGTGCTCTTTGAAGAACAGCTTGATTCCGTCGGCGAGTCCCTGCAAGATGCCGGCCGGGCCGGCCCTGGTTGGTCCCACCCGATTCTGCATCCACGCCACGACCTTGCGTTCCGCCCAGATCAACAACAGGGTGTTGATGAGCAGGAACACGAACGCGACGACAACCTTGACGATGATGATGAGTACGTCAAGGAAGTCCATCAGGACACGACCTCGAGCTTCACTTCCACTGCCGAACCCAGGTTTTGATCCACTCCCTGGTTGAACGGAACGTAGACGGTTCCGGGCGCGAGGCTCGCGTCGAACTCGACCTGCACACGCGCCGATCCCTGAACCGTCTCGACGTCCACCTCGCCCCCTTCGGGAATCCCGAGCCTGGCAGCATCGTCGGGATGGAGATATGCCATCGGAGCACCGACGAGTTGTTCAAGCGATGGCCCGAATCTGGTGTGTACACCGTCGTCATAGAGAGTCCGGGCGGAATGCAGGGCAAGCGGTGCTTTGGTCGGAGCGAGTCCCGGGTCGATCGCCACATACTGGATGGGCTGGTCGCCCTCCTCGAGAGGCACCACCAGACCATCTCGCCCGTCGCCGAATTCGAGGTCCACCCAGCTGAGGCCCCGGTAGGCGGGAGCGACCGTCACGATCTCCTTGAAGAGAACGTCGGCCGACGTTGCGCCGATAGAACCGCCCATGCGTTGCGCGAGATCCTCCAGGATCGACCAGTCGGGGCGAGACTGACCGGGTCCCGGGGCGGCCCTGGTCACTTTTTGTACACGACCCTCGAGGTTGGTGACCGTGCCCTCCTGCTCTGTGAATCCGAGCGCCGGAAACACGACATCGGCTGCGGCCGCGGAATCGTTGAGAAACGTGTCGATGGCTACGACGAATTCGGCCCGTGATATAGCTTCGGCGGCCCGACTACCCGAAGGAACGTCTCGCACCGGATCGCTCCCCATCATCACGAGTCCCTTGAGATGCCCGTCGGCCAAACCGTCGATGATCCCGATCGCATCTCGTCCGAAATCGTCCGGCACGCTTCCCCACTGCTCTCGCAGTGCCGCGATTCCAGACTCAGAAGCCGACGAAACACGCCCTGGCAGCAACCTCGGCGATACGCCCATGTCGAGCGCCCCGTATACGTTGCTCCGCCGCGCGAGCGGCATGAGGGTCGCTTTCGGCAATTCCCGTAGAAACGCAGCCACTGCCTCCGCCAATCTCGGATCTTCGGTGAGGCCGGTCCGGCCGACGAGACCCACGACCGGACCCTGGTCGATAGCCGCCCGAACCTCGGCTAGCCCTGGATCACCTTCGACGAGCTTTTTCAACAGGGCCGGCCCTTCTCCCGGCTTGTAGACGACCTTGAACGTCGCTCGATCGTCAAGACCGGTACGCCTCGGGTGGATGACGATGAGTTTGGCCCCCTGCTGGGCAGCGTGCCGCACACGCAAGTACAGAACCGGAAGCTCTTCCTTGAGATCGGGACCCCACAACACGATCGTTTTGGCAACGTCGAGATCGTTGATCATTCCTCGCGGCGTAGAACCGATCAGAAAGTGCGGATCGAGTCCGTCACCGAGCTGAGCATCGAGATGGTTGGTTCCGATGATGGTTCGCATGAATTTGCCGAATGCATATGCGGATTCGTTACTGCCTCTGGCCCCACCCAGGCCTGCGACCGAATTTCCGCCGTGCTCCTCGATGATCGAGGTCAAGCCGACTGATGCCGCTGCCATCGCGTCGGGCCAGCTGGCCGGTTCCAGTTGGCCGGATGCGTTGCGAATCAACGGCGTGTCGAGTCGTTCTGCCGAGTTGACCGATTCGAACGAATAGCGACCCTTGTCGCACAGCCAGCCCCAGTTGACGTCGTCGTTGTCGACCCCCTGGTAGCGAATCACCTCGTTCTGACTGGTGTGAACTTCGATGCTGCAGCCGACCGAGCAGTGCGGACAGGTGCTCTCGGTCTTTTCTAGATCCCATGGACGAGCCCGGAAGCGGTAAGGCTTCGACGTAAGGGCCCCGACCGGACAGATTTGCACGGTATTTCCCGAGAAATAGCTTGCGAAAGGTTCATTCGGAAACGTCAACACCTGCGTGGTGTTGCCGCGCGATTGAAACTCGATCAAAGGATCACCAGACACCTCCTCCGAAAAGCGGGTGCAGCGGGCGCACAAGATGCATCGCTCACGATCGAGCAGAACCAGGTCCGAGATCGGAATCGGCTTTTCGAAATGGCGCTTTTCTTCCACAAACCGGCTCTCCCCCGGTCCATGAGAAAGCGTCTGATCCTGCAGCGGGCACTCTCCGCCACGGTCGCACACCGGGCAATCGAGCGGATGGTTGATCAGCAAGAATTCGAGGATGCCCTCCTGCGCTTTCTTCACGGTCTCGGACTCGGTATGAACAACCATCCCGTCGGATACAGGCAGGTTGCAGGAGGTTGTCAGCAGAATTCCGCGGGGGCCTTCAACCTCGACCAAACACATCCGACACATACCGACCGGCTTCATGCGAGGGTGCCAGCAGAATCTGGGAATGAACGTCCCGTTGTCTTCGGCCGCCTTGATCAGGAGTTCGCCTGCATCCACCTCGACCGGCACGCCGTCAACCGTGATCGTGACGCGCTCGCTCACGACGACACTCCAGTCGTGACCAGCGCCTCGACTTCGTCCCGAAAATGGGTGAGTATCGAAAGAACTGGAGAAACTGCGGAAGGACCGAGGGGACATATCGTCGTTTGCCGCGGCGGCCAGGCCAGCCCGGGGCTGATGTTGTCCGAAACGTCGAGGAGTAGATCCAGATCGACGGCACGACCCTGGCCGACCGTCAGCCGCCGCAACATGTTCTCGAGCCACGTTGTCCCCTCGCGACAGGGAGTGCATTGACCACACGACTCGTGTGCGAAAAAGCTGACGACGGACAACGCGGCCTTGACAACGTCGGTGGTTTCGTCCATCACCACGATTGCCCCGGATCCAAGCATGGAGCCGGCCTTGGCGACGTCGTCGATCGTCACCGGAACGTCGAGGTGATCGGCCGTGAACCACGGTGCAGACGCCCCCCCGGGAATAAAGGCCTTGATGGCCCGTCCGTCCCGAATCCCCCCTCCCAGGTCGTCGATCAACTCTCGGAACGTCATGCCCATGACGATTTCATGATTCCCGGGCCGTCGAACATGCCCGGACAGCGAGAACAGCCGGGTGCCGGAAGAACCTTCCGGACCAATCGCCGCGTACGCCGCGCCCCCGTTCTCCACGATCCACGGCATGTTGGAGAGTGTCTCGACGTTGTTGACGATGGTTGGCTTGCCGTAGAGGCCCTCGACCGCGGGGAAGGGTGGCTTGAGTCGTGGTTCGCCGCGACGACCTTCGAGGCTGTTGAGTAAGGCGGTTTCCTCGCCGCAGATGTATGCGCCCGCACCAAGGTGCACGGTGATGTCGAGATCGAAACCGGAACCAAGGATGTTCGGGCCGACGTATCCCGACGCGTACGCATCGGCAAGAGCTTGCTGAACCCGACGTGCCGGTTTGGGATACTCGCCCCGGATGTAGATGAACGCGTGGTTCACCTTCAGTGCGTGCGCCGCGATGATCACACCCTCCAGCAACTGATGAGGATCCCGTTCCAGCAACTGCCGGTCTTTGAACGTGCCGGGTTCCGACTCGTCACCGTTGACAACGAGATAGCGCGGGTAGACATCGGCGAGAAATCCCCATTTGACGCCACACGGGAAACCGGCACCGCCCCGCCCTCGAAGGTTGGAAGCCTTTACCTCGGCAATGATGTCGGCGGGCTCCATCGACAGGGCCTTCTTCAACGCGCCGTATCCGCCCGTCGCCAGATACCGGGAGAGGGTATGACTATCGGAAGGGTGGGCGTCCATCCGGCTGGTGAGGATTTTCACGTACCGGCCAATCTGTCGGTACCGGCGGTGCTGTAGGGACCGAAACCCGGTATCGGCCCTTTCGAGCCGGTGGATTCAGACGAACCCCAGTCGAACGATCGCTGGCCGCCGAAGAGCGCTTGCATTTCGTCACCGAGCAGCGGATCGGGCTCGGTTGCGTTCAGCCACTGACACAACTCGACGGCCTTTTCTGGAGTGACACCTTCGATCAACTCGTAATTGACCTGCACCGCCGGGGCACCGCCGCATGCGCCGATACATTCCACGTGCTCGACCGAAAACGTGCCGTCGACACCGGTTTCTCCGTGAGGGACGCCGGTTTCTGCCTCAACCGCATGCAGGACGTCATCTCCCCCGAGCAGGTGACACGAGACGGACGTGCACACGGACACCAGGTAGCGCCCCACCTGTTCACGCTTGTACATCGTATAGAAGCTTGCAACCGAAGACACCTGCACGGGAGTCAAGCCGGTCAACTCGGCTACGTCGCGCATTGCCTGCTCGCTCACGTAGCCGTACTCGGCCATCGCCACATAGAGCAGCGGCATCACTGCAGATCGCTTATCGGGGTAGCTGCCGAGTATGCGCTGGGCGGCTTCAGCCCGATCCTTCGCCCAGGTGATCATCGGTCGCAGTCCCCCATCACAGGATCCGTCGATGCGATCGTGGCAACCGCGTCGGCCAGGAGCTGGTCAGCCATCATCACGGGCAGAGTTTGAATGTTGACGAACGATGGAGCCCGCACATGAAGTCGCCACGGCTTGGCCGTTCCATCTGCCACGAGGTAGTGGCCAAGCTCACCCCTGGGTGACTCGATGGCCTGGTACACCTCGCCGAGAGGGACCTTGAAGCCTTCGGTGAAGATCTTGAAATGATGAATCAGCGCTTCCATCGATTCATCTATACGAGCCCGGGGCGGCGGAGTGACCTTCAAATCGCCCGTTCGGTAGTCACCGACGGGCATGGTTTCGGCCACCTGCCGCACGATCCTGACCGACTCGTGGATTTCTGCCATGCGAACCATGTAGCGGTCATAGACGTCGCCGTGTTCGCCGACGGGTACATCGAACTCGTAGTTCTCGATACCGCTGTACGGCTCCGACTTGCGCAGGTCCCACGCAACCCCGGAGGCACGAAGCATCGGCCCCCCGAGCCCGTACGCCATGGCTTCGTCGGCGGTTATGACCCCGACGCCCTGGGTTCGTTCGAGAAAGATCGGTTGACCGGTGAGCAGATCCTTGTACTCCTCCATTCCCTGCGGAATGACTTCGAGGATGCGGGCGACGTCTTCCTCCCATCCGTCTGGGAGATCGGCGGCTACACCGCCCGGTCGGATGTAATTGTGGTTCATCCGCAGACCCGTCACCTTCTCGAAGAAGGCGAGGATGAGTTCGCGCTCGCGAAGTCCGTAGATCATCATCGAAAGGGCACCGATGTCCATGCCCTGCGTGGCGGCCCAGACGAGGTGGCTCGAGATCCGATTGAGCTCTGTCATCAGGATCCGAATCGCCATGGCCCGCGGAGGAATTTCGACACCGAGCAGCCGCTCGGTTGCGAGAGAGAAACAAAGCTCGTTGTGCAAAGGCGCCAGGTAATCCATGCGGGTCACGTTGGTTCCGCCCTGCAGGTAGGTCAAGGTCTCAGCCGTTTTTTCCATGCCCGTGTGGAGATAGCCGATAACCGGCTTGGCTCGCCGCACGATCTCGCCCTCGAGTTCGAGCTGTAGGCGTAAAACCCCGTGGGTCGACGGATGCTGAGGCCCCATGTTGATGATGTTGGTTTCGTCGGCGATGACGTCTTCTTCGTACAGGCGATCATCGAGCACCGAAGTCCCTTCCTGTGCGTGGAGCTCGGCAGCCAACTCCTGCTCGCGAGGAAGCATCTCCTGGGCGCCCTCGTCGGTTGAAGCCGTTACCCAGGCCGGTTCCTCCGTCCCGCTGACCCATAACTCTTTGATTCGGCGACGGTCTGATTCGTCTCCCGATGTTCCGGCGACGGGAATGTCTTCGACGGCCGTGTCGGATGGAATGGTGTCGTCCTCCATCACGTCACCTTGTGGGCGTCGCGGAATTGGACCGGCACCGACCCGACAGAAAAATCCTTGCGCAAGGGGTGACCGACCCAATCATCTGGCATCAGAATCCGCGTCATGTCCGGATTTCCTTCGAAGGAGATCCCGAACATGTCGAAGACTTCTCGTTCGAAGAATCCGGTCCCCGGGTACACCTCCGTCAACGTCGGCACAACGAGGTTTTCTTCATCAATCGGCACCATGATCCTCAGGCGCAAATTGTGTTTGCGGCTCAGGAGCACCAGTACGAGTTCGTACCGAACTGGCCGCCTGCGGTAATAATCAACGACTGTGAGCTCCATGCAGCTCTCAAAGCCGACGGATTTCGCTTCGCCGACGAATCCCACCAGCCGGTCGACCTCGAGGCGCACGACATGCTCGCCCATCGACGAGTAGTACTCGAATCCATCAATCAGCACATCCAGGATCGGGTGACCGGGCGTTGGTGCAACGGGAGGATCGACGCTCATAACCGGGACAACTCCCCGCTGGCGATCTTCTCGTGCAACGACAGTATTCCGTGCATCAGCGACTGGGGTCCTGGTGGACACCCCGGAACGTACATGTCGACCGGGACGACCTGGTCGACGCCCTGGACGAGGGCATAGTTGTTGAACATCCCACCGGAGCTAGCGCATGCGCCCATGGAGATGACCCATTTGGGTTCGGCCATCTGGTCGTACACCTGCCGCAGTACCGGGGCCATTTTCTGTGATACCCGACCGGCCACGATCATGAGATCGGCCTGTCGGGGAGAGGCGCGGAACACCTCCATGCCAAAGCGGGACAGGTCGTAGTGGGCGGCACCGGTTGCCATCATTTCGATCGCGCAACACGCGAGGCCGAACGTCGCCGGCCACGTCGATTGGCTCCGGGCCCAGCCGACCGCCTTTTCCAGCGGAACCGAGATGATGCCTGGGAGGTTGATAGCGCTCACGCCACCTCGTCGAGCTGTGGTGCCACCCGATGTCGGGCACGGCGTGGCGGGTTCCAATCGAGCGCTCCGCGTTTCCATACGTAAATGAGCGTTTCGACGGCCAGCGCCACGAAGATGATCACGGAAGCCAGACCTGTCCAACCGAGCGCATCGAATCTCGAAGCCCATGCGAACAGAAAAATGATTTCGATATCGAAGATGACGAACAGCATCGCCACCAGATAGAACTTGACCGGGAAACGCTCTGAAGGCTCATTCTCCGGAACGATGCCGCTTTCGTAGGGTGCCAACTTCTCCGGTGTTGGCCGGTGAGGGGTCAAGAGTCGAGATACGCCGAGGGACAATCCGGCAAATGCCAGGCCGACCAAAAACATGATCGCTATAGGTAGATAATCAGCAAGTTCCAACGGCTGCCACTGACGCTCGGGGCCACCACGAAGAATAGGAAAAACGTCGACCGTAGGCCAAGCTCACGATCTGGCTACGGGCAGGGGCTGGGGGTGCCTCCATTGGCGATCGTCAGGGTGGGGGTGGGGGTGAGCTGGTGGAACCAGTCCGATATCGAGTTGGTGTCAACGCACCCGCCCCCGTGACGCTCATACGACTGGTTCACCCGCCCGTCCAGCACCGGGAGGCCGGGGCCGACCTCGTCGATCACAGTGCCGGTGGCGATGATCCGCAGCTGTATGTGGGCAGGGCTGTTTTGGAACCCCCCGGCACCCAAGGGGGCATCGGATGGCCCGGTGTAGGCGGCGCCGGCGATCAGCATGTACTCGCCGGGGTCGAGCATGCCGTCGCCCCCGGCGTCGGTGGCCTGGAACACGTACTCGACGCCCGGGTTGCCGGCGTCGTAGAGCTCGAGGCCAACCAGGTTGACGGGAGCGGAGGTGGCGTTGAAGATCTCGGTGAACTCGTCGGAGCCGCCGGTAGGACCATCTGTGCGGTATTCGCTGATGACGAGCCCGGTGGCCGAGGTCGGGGGCGGTGCGGGCGTCCCACACGACTCGATGACTCCCTCACCCTCGGGGTTGGCCGATCCGGCCAAATAGTTGCGGAAGAAGTCGGCTGCGTTGTCGTTGGTGTCCACGCAGTTTCCGTTGGTGAGTCCGTACTCCCGCTCGTAGCTCTGGCGAGGGAAAGCGGGATCGAAGAACATCGGCGGCACCCCCGCACCCTCCCGATTGACCGCCGTCGGAGCGACGATCGGGTTGTTGTTGCGCTGGCCCGTGCCCACCGCGTCGAGGATGGTTCCGCCCCAGTCGAGCGCCACCCCGAACGAGTTGTTGGTGTTGTCCGGATTGAAGGTCTCATGGAAGCCGGTATCGAGGGCGCTGCCGTTCTCCACGAACAGATAGTGCTCACCCGGATCGAGGGTGATGCCGCCCGGCACGGTCTCGTTGTTGCCGGTCGGTCCGGTTTCGTCGTCGAAACGCAGCACCAGACCGCCGATCGGCATGGACGACCCGGTCGGGTTGTATAGCTCCACGAAGTCACCGTCGACGTGCGCTCCGTTGTAGGCGAACTCGGAGATCAACAGCGTGGGCGTGGCGTTGACCGTGATCGTGGCAGCGGCAGTCGAGGTGCCGCCGAATCCGTCCGAAATCGTGTAGTTGAACGAGTCGGTGGGAGGAGACACGTGCCCGAGCGGGCTGGTGTAGGTACACGCCGTGCCCGAGCTGCAGTCGACCGTACCGCCGAGAGCGCTGGCGGCGTCGAAGCCGCTGATCGTCATCGGATCCCCATCGGGGTCGGTGTCGTTCGCCAGCACCGCCAGCGTCGTGGGCGTGTCGGTCACAGCCACCAGGTTGTCGTCGTTGGCGACCGGCTGCTGGTTGACCGTGATGGTGTGCGTGTCGCTGTTGTTGGCAGCATCCGGGTCCGGCGTGGTCGAGCCCGTGATGGACGCCGTCATGTCGATCGACGTAGCAGGAGCGGCGGTCACCGTGACCGTGATGTTCACGGCCTTGCTGGAGCCCGCCGCCACGGTTCCGACGTTCCACGCCCCGGTGGCATTGTTGTAGTCGCCGGCGGCGTCGTCGCTGACCCAGGAGACGCCGACCGGCAGTGGGGCAGAGACCGAGATGCCCGACGAGGCATTGCTCGGGCTGTTGTTGATCACCGTGACGATGTAGGTCATGTTGTCGCCCGACATGGGTTGGGGGGTACTGGAGGTCATCGTGACCTCGATGTCGGCGGTGGCAACGTTGTTGTCTTGCGCCGGGCTGCCGTAGCGCAGCGGCGTGTCGTCGTTATCGACCGTGGCCGGACCGCAGGCCGACGTTCCGGAGCCGGTGTGCTCCCAGCAGTTGCTGTCGTCGGTGTCGACGCCGTTGGCAGTGAGGCTGATGGACGTTCCCCCGAGGGCGGCGTCCAGTGACGCTTGATTGGAATCGTCCCAGAAATCGGCGAGTGGTTGGGGCGGCTCATTGACGTTGCCGCCGCCGCCCCACGCCATGTAATCGACGACGTCCATGTTGGCATCGAGCAGCCACACGTCATCTCCGGACGTGGCGAAGGAGGAATTGTTCGCACCCGCATACAGTTCCACGTCGGGCGCCGGCGCCTTACGGGACGGGTCATCGGTTTGGAGCCAGATGATGCCGTAGCCCCCGGCCGGGATGGACGTCCCCCCTGGAATGGAGTAATTCAGTGCGCCGCCGCCGCCGTCGAGATCCGCAGCACGGAGGTTGCCGTCGGCCAACGCCCAGCCGCTGATGTCGATGGCGCCGCCGGTCGGGTTGTGCAGCTCCACATACTCGAAGTCGGAGCTGGCGTACATGACCTCGTTGACCACGATCTGGTGCTCGAACGGTGAGTGCGGATATGGAACGTTGTTGTTCAGCCCGGGCGAGGCCATCCGGCCGTCGACATCTGCGCCATACGTGCCGGGAGCGCCGCTACATGCCGCCCGGCCTGCTGCATCTCCGCTTCCGGTCGCCTCCCAACAGGCGCTCGTACCGGAATCAACACCAGATGGTGTCAGAGAAAGAGACATACCGCTCATAACCGGAATGGCAGTCCAGTTGTTGACGTCGTACGACTCGTCCCAAACCGTCGCGGGCGCAGTGTTCTGTTCAGCGCCCAGCAGCGAGTCGTCCCCCCAGGTGATGTAGTCGGACAATCCCATGCCCGGGTCGTACAGGTACAGGTCGTCAGCGATGTTGCTGAGAGGCCACGTGGCCCCCAACCCGACGTCGTATTCGAGCGCGGCGAACGGAGCTATGTTCTTGCCTCCCCGGCTCTGGAGCCAGATCACGGCGTACTCGCCCGGCTGAAGGGTCGAGGGACGGGCGCCGACGTCGTCGTTGGCCGGAATCACGAACGCAAACCGGGAACCGGCGGGATCTCGATCCGGGGGTGCATCCTCTTTCCCATCGGCGATCGTCCACCCGGTCAGGTTGATGGGGCCGGCGGACGCGTTGTAGAGCTCGATGAACTCGTCACCGCTGGCCAGCCGCTCCTCATACAGCACCTCGTTGATGACGATCGCTCCCCCGGCGGGGAACACGTCGAGGTTGAAGGACTGTGCGTCGGTGGCGGCACCGTCGGATGCAGTGACGGTGACCACATTGGGGCCGACGTCAGCCGCGCCAGGGGTACCGGTCAGCGTGGCGGTGCCGTCGCCGTTGTCCGTGAAGGTCGCCCACGCCGGCAGGCCGACTTGGGTGAGCGTGAGAGCCTGGGCCGGCACGTCTTGATCGGTGGCCGACACCGTCAGCGACCATGGCACGCCTTCGATGGCGCTCTGGTTGTTGATGGTGTTGAGCACCGGCGGGTCGTTGACGTCGTTGATGGTGATGGCCACGATCGCCGAGTTTGTGGCCGGGGCGGGGTCGCTCACCTCCACGATGAGGCTGCGGCTGGCGGCCGCCTCGTGGTCGAGCCCGGGCGGGTCGTTGACGGTGATCTCGCCGGTGGTGGAGTTGATCGTGAACCAGCCCCCGCCGTTCCCGGCGATGATGGCGTAGGTGATCGGGTCGCCCTCCGGATCGGTGGCGGTCACGGTTCCGACAGAGGTGCCGTCAACAACGTTCTCGTCTATGGACATGTTCTGATTGGAGATCTCCGGCGCATCATTGACCGGAGTGATCGAAATCGACACACTCACCGAACTGGCACTGTTGACCGTCCCGTCATTGGCAAAATACGTGAACGAATCCGTGGTCGTCTCCGACCCATCATGGGTATAGGTGAACGACCCATCGGCATTCAACGTAAACGCAGACGCATTCACCGGACCCACATCCAACACCGCGGTCAACGGATCCAACTCCGCATCCGTGTCATTGGCCACCACCAACGGATCACCCGAAACACTGGTATCCAACGTTGCCCCCTCAGCCAACGAATACCCCACATCAGCCACCGCCACCGGCGCATCATTGACCG